>JAJRSR010000086.1 GCA_024278695.1 Planctomycetota bacterium
ACGTGCAGAGGCGTGACGCGGTCGATGCGAAGCAATGGGAGCCGCTGCTCCGCAACGGTGCGGCGATCGTGATTGACACGACTGAGATGACCATCCATGAGGTCGTCACCGCTATGGCCGCCAAGCTTCGGGGCTAGTTGTTGGTCGAAACCTGTCGCAGGCTTTGCCGCTATGGGGCCTTCACGGCACCTTGATCCCCTCCTGATTCCCAATAATTGCGTTTGTAGGCCGATATTGAGTGTTTTCTGTTGCAATCGCCACCCCCGTCATGTGTAGAAGTACCGGAAGAGAGGCCGGGGGCTGGTATGCGCGGTGATGGAAGGATCACTCCGGCTTTGTGGTTGGGAATTGACGGTGTATTGCGGCGAAGTTAGCCTGACGGCGAGCGAGGATCGCTTTTTTCGGACGTTTGGGTCCGTGGCAGTGCCAGGGAAGGCGCACGACGCATCAATTGCGTTCCCGCCTTGGCCGTCAGCCGCGTGCTTGTCCGATTCATCTGGCAGTTGGTGCGATTTGTGCCGCGGCTAGTCCGACTAACGGTCCGCCGGAAATGATTGATTCGATCGGCGGCTGGTTGGGGCTTGAGAGACGGTTCGAAATGCCGAGTTTTTCCTACAAAGCAGTCGGTGATACTGGCGAGCAGGTCTCGGGCGTGTTGACGGCCGAGAATTACCAGGTCGCCCTGCGTATGCTTGAGGAGCAATCGCTCTATCCGATCAAGGTTTCTGAGGGGGCAGAAGGTGGTGATGGCGGCGGCGGGCGGCGGCGCGTCAAAGGCGCTCAGCTTACGACGTTCTACAGTCAGTTGGCCGACCTGCTCAAGGCGGGTGTGCCGATGCTTCGGTCGCTCGATGTGTTGTCGAGGCAGGCGTCGGGCGGATCCATGTCGTTGGTTCTTAAGGAGCTTCGTGAAAGTGTTGCCGGTGGTATGGCGCTGGGTGAGGCGATGGGTAAGCAGCCGCACGCGTTTCCACAGCTACAGTCGTCGATGGTGAACGCTGGAGAGCAGGGCGGCTTTTTGGAAGACGTGCTTTCGCGCATTGCGATTTTTTCAGAGAAGCAGGACGAGCTTCGCAACAAAGTGCTCGGCGCGATGATCTATCCGTGCATTCTGGTGGTCGTCGGAACGGGTGTTGTACTTATGTTGCTGCTTGTTGTTGTGCCAAAGCTTCGTGAGCACTTGCGTGAAGAATCTTTTAACATACTGACGCATATCGTGTTTGGGCTGTGCGATTTTCTTCAAGAATCTTATCTGACCGTGATTATTGTTGGTTTCGGCTTGGCGTTTGGGCTTTCTGCATGGAGCAAGACAAAGTCAGGACGTCGGTCGTTGGAGGTCTTTAAGCTCAAAGCGCCGATCATGGGGAAGATTTTCACGATGGTAGCCATCTGCCGGTTCTGTCGAATCCTGGGTACGATGCTCCATAATGGCGTGCCGATCCTGCAGTCGCTTAAGATTTCCAAGGACTCGGCCGGCAATGACATTCTTGCGGAAGTCATCGAAAAAGCAGGCGAAAGCGTCAAGAAGGGGGAGGCATTGTCAACGCCGTTGGGCAAGTGCGGGTTGTTTCCGCCATCGGTCGTGGACATGATCGCCGTAGCGGAAGAAGGCAACAACCTGGAGACGGTGCTCGTTCAAATTGCGGATACGAACGAGGTACGCACGGGCCGAATGATCGATCTCGGCGTACGCGTTATCGAGCCTGTGCTTTTGGTGATGATGGCAGGAGCGGTGTTTGTGGTGGCCATGGCATTGCTGCTGCCGATCCTGACGATGGGGGGCTCTGCGATGTAATCATCGCCGAAACAATGGCAATAGTAGCGTGCGGGTCGAGCCCCGCAGGCGTTGGACATAGATACAGAGGCTGGTTTCAGACGAACTCGGGAGTGAAAGTCATGCGACACAACAGGAAACGAAACAGAAGAGGGTTTACGCTTATCGAGGTGCTGCTTGTGGCCGGCATCCTTGCGGTTTTAGCGGCGTTTGCCGTGCCCAACCTTATGGGGCAGGCTCGCAATGCTCAAATCAAAATTGCCAAGGCCGCGGTCGGTCGTAACGGTCCGATTGCCAAGGGGCTCAAGAGCTACAAATTTGATATGGGCAACTTCCCCGATACGGACGAAACCCTTGAGGTCCTGTTCCAGAAAAAAAACGAAGTTGATGACGAACGGTACAGCGGTCCGTATATGGATGGTACGTTCGAGGAATTGCTCGACGCTTGGGGTAAACCATACAACTACCGGTCGCCGGGTGAAGTGAACGAAGATGGCTACGATCTTTGGAGCGCCGGTCCCGACGGTATTAATGATGAAGGCCAATCCGGTAGCGACGATGTGAAGAACTGGATCGAGCGATAAGCCTGCGGTCATCGGTGCTACCATGGTCAGCCTGCGTCCAAGATCCCGTATCCGTTGTCGTAAGCGGTATGCGTATACGCTGATAGAGGTTGTGTTGGTTGTCGGGCTGCTTATGGTGATTAGCGCGCTAACACTGCCTAACTTCATCAATGAGCTGGAGCGGCAGCAGCTTCCGGGGTCGGCTAGGCAGCTTCGCAGTTTGCTGACCCTCGTTCGGGCCAACGCGGCATTTGACGGTCTACGCTACCGTCTTCGCTTCGCTGCAGAGAATGAAGAAGACCTGTTGCTCGATCGGTTCCAGCCGATTGTTGAGCGAGAGGACGACCCGATCAGAGAGCCGGAAGTGTTTAGGCAGGTCACGGCACCGTGGGCGATTGGTACGACGCTGTTGAAAGGCGTTCGTTGTATCGAAGTGCGTCCAGGGCGGCCGACGATTGAAAAACTCCAGGACCTTAAAGAAACACGCGATTCGATCGAGGAGGCGATTGACGACGGCGAAAACCCCGAGGAGTTTTTCGACCCGACACGTCCGCCTTTCTATGTTGAGCCGGATGGCACGGGCGAGTGGGCGACTTTCGTGCTGACGGATGCGCCGGAGTCTTACGGTATTGAAGCGTTGGAAGATGACCAGTCGGAGTTTCGTCTGATTCAGTTGATTACTGAGGAGCTGACCGGTTTGTGCTGGTTGCAACGACCATTCTACGACGAGGAACTCGACCTTTTTGAAGAGAAGGGTTGGCCTGCGGTGTTGCGGCAGGATTTTCTCGATCCGCGAATGCTCACCGAAGACGATGTCTTGGAACTTCGCGAAGTACGCGGCCGAAAACGCGTCAAGGACGCCAGCGGTGAAGATGCTGACCCGGCCGAAGCCAGCAGCGATACCCCGGCGATGGGTGAGGCGGGAGGCTGATGTCACGTCGAGAATCCAGCTTGGGGGCACGTTTCTGTCGCCGTGGCTATGTCTTGTTGGAGACGGTGATTGCGACAGGTTTGTTGATTGTGGGGTTGGCGGTGATCGGTGCGCAGGTCCAAAGTGCCGATACGTCGGTCCGAAAAATGGACCGTGAACTACGCGCGATGCTCCTGGCCGAGCAGCAGTTGGCTGAGCTCGATTTGGGCCTGATCGAACTCGATTCACTCGACGAAGTGGAGGAAGGGGATTTCGGATCGCGGCAGCCTGACTGGGGTTGGCTGATGACGACCGAGCCCACGGTTGTTGAGGGGTTGTTCCGTTTGCGGATTGATATCTTCTACCTGCCTCTGGACGGCGACTACCAGGAAGACAGCTTCGAATACGACGAGGCGGAGAGGATGTTTACGGCATATACGTTTCGAGCCACCCCGCGTTCGATTGATTTTGCTGCGGACTATGGACTCAATGAGGAGGAGTTCGAGGACCTTGCATCAAAGTTTGCCGATCTAGGAATCCCGGTCGATCCATCAAATTTTAACCCCGCGCTCGATACGCTCTCGCTTCCGTTTGAGGATCTCGTTGCGATGCTGCCGTTGGTTATGGACGCGATGGGGCTTGATCTCGACCAACTCACTGCCGCGCTGCCTCGTGAAGTACTCGATCAACTGCGAGAGGCCGGTGTGTTCGGCGACGAGGGTGAAGCGGGTACCGATGCTGGAGATGGTGGGAATGCGGCACCCGGTGGCGGACGCGGCGGTCGTAACAACGGGGCCGAACAATGATCGGAATTATTTGCTCCTGTTCTCAAGGTTGTCGCCGTCGTGGTCAGGTGACGCGCCGCCGCGCGGTTACGCTTCTCGAAGTGATTCTTGCGATGGGGCTGCTGGTTTTGTTGTCGTCGATGACGTATTGGTTTTACGGCTCCGTGTTGGAGACGCGTGAGCGCGGGACGATTCAGACGCACAAGATGCGGTTGATTCGTGTGGTGTTGAATCGGATGGCTCAGGAAATCCGGCAGGCGAGTCTCATCACGGCTGACAAACGGGTGGGCATTCGCGGTGAGGCGGAGCGCATCTGGCTTTCCACGATTCGGCTGCCGAGTAAGGAGCTATCGAAAGTGCGTCGCACGCGCGATCTGCCGCTGCCTGGGGAGTATGATCTCGCGAAGGTGGAGTACAAGATTGCGCGAGACCCTGATATCCTCGCCGAAAAAGGTAATTGGGAGCTTCCGTTGGGGTTGGAACGCATCGAGATTTTGATCCCGCGTCCGGACAGTGCGCAGACCGGCGAAGCGTTTGACGATCAAGAGCAGGTCATCGGTGGGGCGGAGGGCGACGCGCAGTTCGAGGAGCAGTTGGCCGAGGCGGAGTTTGTTGACGAAACTGAAGAATCCGGCGCTCAGCTCGAACCTCGTATCGAGTGGGAGCAGTTGTACGCCCCGGAGATTCGCTACCTTCGGTTCTGTTATTACGATGGGCGTACTTGGTGGGACGACTGGGATGTGGCTGGTGACAATCCGCTGCCACAACTTGTGATGGTCACGGCTGGTTTTTCCGGTCGAGCCCCCATAGAGAAGGAACGCGGTCGCGACGAATACAACGAAGAGTTTTGCCAGTGCCTGAATCGTGATCCGCCTGATTGCGAGCCGCTGCCGCGCGATTACTTCTCCACGAAGGTGCGCGTGACTCAGGCCGACCCGCTCTTTCGGTCGCGCATTACGCGTGAGACGCAATCGCTCATGGATGAGATCACTTCCGGCACGGACGAGGAAGACGCTGATGGCGGCGATAACGGCGACGGGGGCACACCATGATGCGTCGTCGTGGCGTCATCTTGCCGGTTGTGTTGTTCGTGCTGCTGTTGGTTGGGCTGCTCGGGGCGATGTTCTCGTTTCGCGTCAACGCAGATATCGCCGCGCACCGTGCTGTTGCCTACAGGCTGCAAACCCGGCTCGCGGCCGAGGCGGGGCTCGAACGCGTCAAGCTCATGCTGCGCGATTTTCGTTTCGAGCGGAATAAGTGGTACCACAATCCGGAGGAGCTTCATCGTATTGTTGTGTGGGGGGTGGAAGAAGACGAGTCGTCAATCGGTGCCAACGATGAGTTCCAGGGCGACGCTACGATGACGTACCGCTTTAGCGTGGTGGCTGATGACCCGACCGACTCGGAGGCGTTCGTTCGATTCGGTATCACGGATGAGTCTTCGAAGTTGAATCTAAACATTGCGACAGAAGCGCAGTTGCTTACGCTCGTGACGGCCGCCTTAGGTAATGATGAACAGGTTATTCCGCAGGATATCGTTGACGCCATTATTGATTGGCGCGATACGGATGCCGACGCCAGTGGCGAGGCCGGCGATACGGAAGGTTTATATTACAGGAACTTGCCGAGACCCTACCGCGTCAAGAACGGCCCCTTCGATACGGTCGAGGAGCTGCTCTTGGTGAAGGGTGTTACGGGGCGGCTGCTCTATGGTGAAGATTACAACCGCACCGGCATCGTCGAGCCGAACGAGCAGGACGGGAATCTGACCTTTCCGATGGACGACGAGGATGAGCTTCTCAACCGGGGGATTTACCCGTATCTCACAGTTCGCTCCTTCGAGACGAACGTCGCGAATGACAACCGTCCGCGTGTGTATTTGTTGGGTGAGCAGGGGGCCGTGCGAGACGCGCTGGAGTTGGAGTTCCCCGACGAGCCCGGATTGGTGGACTTTGTGATTTCAGCCACCCGTCCAGGTGGTGCCGGGAACGGCAATAACAACCCTGAAAACGGCGGGGGTAACAATCAACAGGGTGATCCGTCGGGTGCCGGGGGTGACGGCAGTGCTGAAAACGGGGATGGGGCGGCTGGGGACGGCGCAGACGGTGAAACCAACGACTCGGAGGGGGGTACCAGTGAGGGGGAAACGGATGGCGATGCCGTCGTGAATAGGCCGATTCGATCAGCAGCGACGCTGCTCTTCGATCGCGATCTCGGCGGGCAGCTTGGTGAAAGTCCGGTGACGCCGGTGAGCCTGGCGATACTGATGGATCGGTTTTCGGTGGTGCCTCCGGATCAGCGAGAAATCGTGGGGCTTATCAATGTGAACACCGCTCCGCGGCGGGTGTTGGAGACGCTGCCGACGATCACGGGCGAACAGATCGACGCGTTGCTGGCCGCGCGCGACGGATTGTCGGACGAGGCGCGGATGACGCCAGCGTGGTTGATCGCCGAGGATGTGGTCGACCTGGAGACGATGGACGAGATTGCTCCGTTGATCACGGCGCGCGGGCAGCAGTTTATGGTGGAATTACTCGGTTATGCGGATCACATTGGAATGGTGACACGACTCGAGGTCGTACTTGACTTTGTGGGTCCGATTCCGCAGACGATTTACTATCGCGATATCACGCAGATCGGTGGTCACTTTCCGATCCGCGAGGAAGACCTGGACAATGTTCGACTCAGGTAGGGCCCGACTGAAAAGAATCCTGGCGATCGACTGGGATGAACGCACGCTACGCGTGGTTCATGCGCTGTCGAATAAGCGCGGTGCGAAGGTCGATCGAATCCTTTCGGTTGGTCTTGGCACAGACGTTGATCCGGAGAGTCCGGAGGCGATGGGGGCGCACATCAAGCGTGTGCTCGATCAGGAGTCCATCAAAACGCGTCACGCGATGGTCGATATCCCGCGTGAGCAAGCCATTCTCAAAACGCTCAAGCTTCCAGCGATCAAGGCAGAAGAGCTGGCCGGTGTGGTTGAGATTCAGATTGCTAAGGAATTGCCCTTTCCCGTCTCTCAGGCGGCGATTGATTTTACGTTTGGTGCGGAGCATGACGGCGGCAAGACGCGTGACGTACTTGTATCGGCCGTGCGTCATGAAGTGGTCGAGCAATACCAAGCCACGTTTGCGGCGGCGGGTTTGAAACTCGTACGCATCGGGTTGCGACCCTACGCCAGCAAAGTCGCGCTTTGCAAGCTACTTGAGTTCTCCATGCCGTCGCGCGTGATGTTTATCGACGTGCGTCCGGGGCTGACAGAGATTGATGTGCTGAGTGAGGGTTCGCTCACTTTCTCACGGGCTGCGTCCGTGCCCATCGCGGTGGATATTGCCATGTCGCCGTCGATCTCGATCAACCGTGAGGAGTCCGGTATCGCAGAGGAACCCGCTCCGCATGAGGATTCCGGCGTTGAGCCATCAATCACGTTGACACTCCCTTCGGATGGTTCTGGTGGTGTACCATCGTTTCGTAAGTCACCGTTGGATGAGGCGATTCAGGCGCTGGTGATCGAGGTGTCGCGGTCGATCAAGGCGTACCGCGCGGGAGACCCTGGAGCGCAGATCGATCAGGTGATCGTGGGTGGTGACACGGGTGTTGAGGCGCGCTTGGCCGAGGTCATTCAAGAGCGGTTGGGTTTGGAGACGGAACTGTACAACCCCGCTGCGGCATTTGGATGGGAGCCGGATGAGGGGGTCGCCGCCGCTGGTTTCGCGCCGACCCTGGGGTTGGTGTTGGACTATGCGGACGAGGCATCCCTGCACTTTGATTTTCTTCATCCGAAAAAGACGGTGTCGGTGGCGGAGGTGCGGTTGAAAAAAGCGCCGTGGGTTGCCGCTATCGCCGTGCTGTTTCTTGTGGCCACTTCGATGGGCGTGGTGGGTTTGACCAAAGATGATCGTGAGACGCTGGCGTCGATCGAGGCGGAGATCGCGGAACTCAAAACCCACCGTAGCGACAACAAAAAGTTTCTCGCGCTGATGAGGGACCTTCGTGAGTTTGATCAGAACCAGCATATTTGGATTGATGAATGGTACGATGTGTTCTCGCTTCTCCCGGACAACCAGGAAATGGTCGTCAACAATTTGGCGATGATTCAGAAAGACGGGTTGATCAAACTCAAGACGAAAGCCAAAGAGGGTGACACGGCCGGTAAGCTGATTGAGAACTTAGAGGCGTTTCGTCGCGAGGGGCGTGACCGCCCTCGATATAGAGTGACCATGGGGCCGCAATCGGAGAAGAAGGGGGATCGGTACCCCTTCGTTCAAGAGTTGCGGATCCGTATTCTTGATGATACGCCCGGAAAGAAGAGGGCGGCGAAGAAGAAGAGGCGTTCTCGTAACTAGTTTCGTTTCGATGACGGCGTTTCAAGGCAAAACGAATTAATGGATCGGCGATCTAAAATCCTAGCGGCTGTGTTTGGTGCGGCCATGTTGTACGGTGTGGTGGCGAAGACGGTCTATCCGACCTACATCAAGCCGCTGCTAACCTACGGCGAACGCATCGCAGCCAAGCAACTCGTGCTCGACAAACTGATTGTGACAGAGGACGAAGTCGATAAGGCCCGGTTTGATTATAAGGCCTTCGTGCAGCGTACGGGTTCGTTCGACATGGCGGCCGTTGAGAACGAGATTCGGCAGCGTCTCTATACGTTGATCGAGCTGCATGAGCTTAAGGATTGGACGGTATCTCCCGGAAGTAAGTCTGAAGACCGAAAGACGAAGGTTAAGAGTATGCTGCTGACGGTTCAGGCCCAGGGGCCGGTGCAAGGTGTGGCCGGCTTGATGCGGGATGTGACTGAGCTGCCGTACTTGGTGCGTTTCGGGAATGTTTCGGTAAGCCCGTCCAAATCGACGCTCAGCGGTGGACGCATGACGTTGTACGAGCACGTTAGTTTCAGATTGCCCATTGAGATCAAAGTGTTGCCGCAGCACCAGATGGCCGGACGCATCGATCCGGAAACGCTACCTGAACCCGAACCCATCAGACGGCACCAGGGGCGTGACTACGCCGCGCTGTGGTCCGGCCGACCCTTCTCCGAGTTTATGAAGCCACGACCGCTCAAGGCGGATGCCGGCAAGGATCAAAACCTGAGCAAGACGGGGCGTACGATCGCGCTGCGTGGGTCGGCTACGGGCGGTGTGGGGGAGTATGTGTACCAGTGGTCGCCGTCGGAAGGCTTGGACAATCCGGAGCGGCAGGCCACGAAGGTAGACACGTCCAAGCCGGGTGAGTTTGAGTACACGCTTACCGTGACGGATGAGGCTGGTGAGCGTCATTCAGATACGGTAATCGTGAAGATCGCGGAGCCGAGGAAGGTGGCCACGAAGCCGAAAGCGCCTCCGCCGTCAGCCCCAAAAGTGCCGAAGGGCCCGCAACGGTGGGCCGAACGCCGTTTCATGCAGATCGTGATGTCGCTTGGGCGGACCTATCGCGGGGAACGCCGCGACGAGTTGATGATCTTCGAACGCAAGAACAAACAGACCTCTTACTACTCCGCTGGCGACGAATTCGACGGCGGAGAGCTGGTCTATGTGCATCAAACCGGCGGGCTTGTGCGTAGAAAGGATGGCTACTTCGTTTATCCGATCGGCGCTCCGCTGGACAAGGACTTGTCTCTTGAAAAGGCGGACGCGTTTCCTGAGTTGCGGCGAGCAGCCGACGTGGATCGGGAACTGCTTGAGAAAGCGTCCGCTGCGAAGGTCGATGCGGCGGAGCCGGAGCAGGGTGAAACGACGTCTGCGACCAAGCCTTCGGAAGGTTCGCCCGGCGGTAGTGACGCGAAGGCTTTTGTCGATGATATGCCGCCTAAGCCGGTCACGGCGCAGCCTGTCGGTAATGCTTCGCCGACATCCGGCGCGACGAAGAAGTCCAGGGTGAAGAAACCTGGAAAGACGGGTGTCAGGCCGAGGGGCGTGCGCGAAGCCCCACGGCCCGTTGGAGCAACAAAGAAGAAAGGGCGGGCGGCGTCAACGCGGCGTCCCAAGTCCATAGGCGGAGGCCCCAAATGAGTTGGACTCATCGGGATTCGCAGGGGCCAATGAGTTGCCATTTGGTGTTCGGCCACCTCATCGTGAGCGGTATGGTGAGCGGGCGTGAGGAGATAGCGTGATGTATGTTCGATCAAGTCAATTCCTACTTCGCAGCCTCTTGGTCGCGGCGATGTCGCTAGGCGGTTCTTCGGCACTCGCACTAGCGCCGCCGGCCAATAAGCCGAAGAAGAATGCGCCCAAACCGGTCCGCGGTAAGAGGCCTGCCAAGGAGAGTAAGGAGAGTGACGGCGGTAAGGTCAAGATTGACCCCGAGTTGCAGAAGCGAATCGATGAGCTGCTTGATGGCGGCAAGGCCAACAAGCCAACGCCCGTGCCCCCGAGACGCAAGGCGAGCCCAACCAGGCCAGCTGGACGCACGCCGGGTAAGAGGTCGGGGGCTGCTCGTCCGAATGCTCAGAAGAACAAGCCCAAGGCACGCTCCGGGCGTGGCAACAGGACTGGTGATCGTCGGATACCCGGGGCACGCAACACACCACGTACACCAGCCGAAGGCGCGCGCGCGCCAGGTGCTGCGGGTGCCGCCAATGTTGGCGAAGGTAGCCCGACCACGGCGCTCAACATTCCGCCAAGCGATGAGAACATCGCTCCTGAAGAGCGTACCTATCGGTTTGGGATTAAGGATGGGACGTACGAGCAGTTGGTCGAGGGGTTTGCGCGGCAGACCGGGCTAGGGGTTGTCGGTGACGCCCCGCGCGACGGTCGGGTCACTTTCGTGACGACAGAGGAGCTAAGCTTCGCTGAAGCGCTCTCACGCGTTCGTATGCTTCTGTTCAATTACAAACCGCATGAGCCGTACTGGATTGAGCGTCAGGAGATGAACCTGCGCGTGATTCGGGTGACAGACATCTATCGGATCTTGCCGCGAGACCGGATGTTTCAGAGCATCGAGCAACTCCATGCTGCCCATTTGAGTCCGGACGAGCTCGCGCTCGTGATCTTCACGCCGAAGAGCGGCTCGGTCGCCGGGCTGAAAGAAGTTCGCGATTTCATGCCGGACTACGTGCGCGTGGCACCGCTTGAGGGGCAGAACCGTGTGACGATCTTTGCGCTCAAACGCGACATTGACAAATACCTCGGTTTGATCGACTTCTTTGAGGGCAAGAGCCGCGATCCGCGTTCGATGGAGAAGATCTACGTCAAGAACCTGCTGCCTAGTCAGGCCATCACCAAGCTCCAGGAGTTGGTTGATCTCGATGGCGGTGCTGTTGTGGGCCGGGCCTCGCCGGGAAAGCGAACGGGGAATCGCGACGCGAAAGCGCTCGATGTGTTGCCCGAGCCGGAGATCACGATTATCCCGGAGGATCAGCAGGGTTATTTTCTGGTCCGGGCGATGGCTCCGAAGATTGAGGAGATCAAGGAGATCCTTCCTTGGATCGACGTCAA
Organism: Planctomycetota bacterium; assembly: GCA_024278695.1. GTDB lineage: Bacteria > Planctomycetota > Phycisphaerae > UBA1845 > UBA1845 > JAJRSP01. The sequence goes on from JAJRSR010000086.1 coordinate 11,469, forward strand.
GGCACCGTTGCTTGGTGATGAGCCGGTAGTGATTCGGATAGAGCACGCTGATCCTGGTGACTTGGTGGCAACGATTGACCAGATTCTCAATGCCGACGTGCCGACGACTAGGAAGACCAGTACCGCAAAAAAAAGCACACGCGGCAGGACGAAGCCCAAAACCTTGTCACCTCCGGTTCGGACGGCCGGTGTTACGATCTTCGCACATCCGACGCTGCGCGCGGTGGTTGTTATTGGTGAGGCGTCTAGTGTGGAACGCGTCCGCGAACTCGTGACGATGTTCGATGTCAAGGATGTCTTGGAGCCGCAGCGGTTGGCGGTGGAGCACGCGACCGCCGACAACATGGTCGCGGCGGTTACCGCAGTTTTGGGCAAAACCGAAAAGGGCAAGGCCCCATCGACGCCGTTCACTCTGACGGCCGACCCCTCGGGTGACGCGGTTTGGTTTATAGGTACGGGCAAGGAATTGGCCCGCGTGACGAGCATTCTGGCGACATTGGATGTGGCGGGCGCGAAGCCGAGCTTGCGCATTGTCGAACTCGAAAACGCTTTGCCGTCGTTTGTCGCAAACATTCTCAAGCAATACACCAAAGAGTCCGGCCCGGTGGGCATTCCCATGAAGGGTAAAAAAAAGGCGGGGCGGGGTGTTAAGCGTCCGATCGTCGTTTCCAAGTTTACGGCCGAGGATGACACGCAACGGTTATTCATTCTTTGTAGCGATGACGAGTGGGAAGAATACGAGCCGTTGATTCAGCAACTGGATTCGATCAGCGATGACGGCCCGCTGTACGAACGGCTGGAGCTCACGCACATCAGCAATACGGAAGCGATGGAGAAGCTCACGCCGATGGTCACCGATATGATCGGGGCTGCCGGCGGTGTGCGCTGGACCGCGGTGGACGGTGCCATACTTGTCATGGGGGCGTCGGCCGAGCAAATCGCGGACATGCGGACGTTTTTGGCCGAGGTGGACAAACCTTCGTCGATAATTCAGCGGACGTTCGAGCTTCGATACGCGGCACCTGCGGACATCAAAGCGGCCATCGAGGCGTTGGTTGGCGATATGCCATCTAAAGGCCCTAAGCGTTCGGGGCGAGCCAAGGCTGCGGATGCTCAAGCGGGTTTGGCCATACCCACGATCACAGAAGAACTGACGATTGTTCAGATCGACAGCCGGCTGGTGGTTCGCACGACATCGGAAAAGATGGATAGAATCGCGGCGCTGATTGCGGAGTTTGATATTGACGCCGACGAAACGGAGCTGCGTACCTATGGGGATTTTCCTCCGGGGACAGACATCGCGTCGATGGCCGAGACGCTGCGCACGGTATTGACCAGCGGACGCCCCATCAGCAAACGAAAGAAACCTGTCGGCGTCGAGGGCGGCATCAAAGATGCGCGGTTCATACCGCAACCAGCGTCCGGCAAACTGGTCGTCATCGCACAGACACCTGAGTTTGAACAGATTGAAGAGCTTTTGGATGTGTTGCGTGGTGATGTTGAAATCGATCAGGTTGAGGTTGCCTACATCCCGTTGCGTTATGCCAACCCGGAGGAAGTGATCGCCGGTGTTGAACCGTTGCTGGCCATGCAGGTTCGCCAATGGGTAGCCAGCGGCGAGTTGGCCGAGGGCGTTGATGCTGCGGCCGTCGCACCCACGGCGAGAAATGGCGCGAAAAGGACGGGTGCGAAGTCGACGCGTGCTGACCGGTATTACTTCGTGCCAGACGCACGCAACAGTCGCGTTGTTATTGCGGCACCAGGCAAGATTATTGAGCTAGCGCGGGGGTTGATCGCGGAGTTTGACACCCCGGTTGATGATGACGATCAAACATTTCGTACGGTTGAACTGAACAACGCGGACGCGGCATCTATGGTGAAGTCGATCATGGACCTGACCGTTGGTGTCAAGCGTCGTACGGCCGGGGCTCGCAAGGCTGCCGGGCCGGCGGCTGCGGCCACGGCGGCGAATGCACTTTCGATTGTCGAAGCACCAGGCGGCGGTGCCGTTGTCCTGAACGGTTCGAAGCGGGACGTCGAGCAAGCGGTTGAATGGATCGAGCACCTCGACAAGATGGCCTCACCCGGTCGTGAGATTCAGGTCTTTTCCATTGAACATGCCGACCTGAAGCGGCTGGTCGATCTGGTTATGAGTGTGGTGGACTCCCCGGACCCTCAGGCGACTAAGGCTCGTAAGGCGGCACCGCGTCGGAAGGCTAGCGTAGAAGAGGAAGACGACGACTTCTCCTCCACCAAGACCTACAATGGGATCAACGTCTATATCCAGGCCGATTTCGTAACGCGAACGATGCTTGTCGCGACGACGGAAATGCGGATGGCCGAGGTGGAGTCGATCGTTGCGCGGTTCAATAAGGAGCCAGACCCGGATGATCCGAACAGCGGGATGATGGCGTCGAGCGATATTCCGATTCTTATCTACGATCTCAAGTACCGCGATGCGTTCGATGCGAGTTGGGAGCTCGATAGCTTGTTGTCTCAGGTATGGGAGCCATCCAATCAGATCCCCAAGGTCGAGTCGGCGCTTTTCGGGAACTCGCTGGTGATTAAGTACCCCGACGAAGGCCGGTTCGATGAGATTCGCGAGTTGATCGACACCAGGATCGATAAGCTCTCGGATGAGGACGGCCGCGTGGTGACGACTTCGCTCCCGGTCCCTGCGGGGCTTACGGCGAAAGAACTGGCCCTCGCGATTCAGGCGAAGCATCCCGAGTATCAGATTGTGATTAAGGATATCACCGAGAAGGCTAAGGATCACGGGCTAGAGCAGCTCAAACCTTACGCCAAGACCAAGTCGCGTCCGTGCGTGCTTCCGCAAGCATTAACCCGTGCTATGGCAAAACTGTCGGCTACGGCCGTTGGTATGCAGAAACCGTCTCAGAAGGGAGCTGCCGCCAAGCCGAAAACTTCGGAGAGGAAGCCGCGGGATTTCCTGGCGGATCAGATGGCAAAGGACAAGCCCGCACGGGCCGGGAAGAAGAAAACGGCGAAGGAGCCAAAAGAGGACGCGTTCGCCATCCGTGACAAAGTCAAAGCGCCCAAGGGTGAGAACCTGGATCTCTACTACGATACGGAGCGCGGCGTTCTGGTTGTAGAAGGGAAGTCCATTGTCGTGGGCGAACTTGACGATTGGATCGAAGAAGTCGTAGAGGGTATCAAAGACTTCCCGGTCAAACCGGACATTCGGATCTACCGCGTGCGGTACATCGACGTTCACACTGCCAAGGACATCTTGGAAGAGATGTTCAACGCGACGAAGTAGCAGCGGCAGATGATCCAGCAACAGCAGCGGGCCGCGCAGCAGCGCGCACGCCAGCAGCAGCAACAACAGCAACGCCAGAAGCAGCAAGCGGCAAAGGGGCAGCAGGGTAAGCAGGGGCAACGGCAGCAACCGCAACAACAGCAGGCCCAGGCTCCGCAACTGCCTACGGCGACGGTACGGATCTATCCCCACGAACGGGACCGCGCTCTTATCATTCGCGCCGAGACGGGACAGTTTCCGATTATTGAGGAGTTGCTGGCTACTATCGACCGTCCAAAACCGATCGACAGCCAGCTCAAGACGTTTCAGTTGGACCGGTTGAACGCCGTGGAGGTGGAAGAGCTGTTGACGGAGATTCTCGGGCTTGATGCGGCTGGAAAGACCAGCGGCGCGAGGCGCAGCGCGCGTCGCGGCGGGCAGACGCAGTCCACCGGTCCCGGGTCGCAGCTTCCGCAGACGATCATGGAAGATATCGCCGGCGGCACGGGGCAGCTTGGTATCGATCCGGACAACATCAGCATTTCTGCGAACGAGCAGACGAACTCCATTGTCGTGATGGCACCGAAGGCTGCGATCAAATTCATCGGTGACCTGATCGAACAGTTGGATAGCAGCGACATCCCCGAACGTATCGCCAAGTATTACGAATTGGAATATGCCTCTGCGGAGGAATTGGCCGACTACCTCGCGGCGCACTTTGCGGCGGCGAAGGGTGGCGGCGGCGGTGTGGCACCTCGTGGTCGCGACGGAAGAAAAGGTGCGAAAGCATCGGCGTCGTTGAACACGCCCAGCTTCTCGCCCTATCCGCGTCTTAATCTTCTTACGGTCCAAGCGACAGAGGCGCAGCTTGCCGAGATTGATGATCTCGTCGCTCGGTTTGACGTGGCCGGTGAGGAAATGAACTGGGAGGATGTCACGCTGACGCGCGGCGACGCGAAGCTTATCGCCGAGACGCTGACGCAGCTCTATGGTGATGCCGGTACCCAGCGACGCGGCGGACCGCAGGGCGATGCTGAAGTCAACACGGCTAAGTTTCACGGTGAGGATGGCGGTCGGGTGCTTTTTATGAGTGTGGCTGCCGGTATGCGTGACCGTGTGCTTCAGACGATACAGCGGCTCGAAGCGGAGTTGGAAGACAAGACCAAACTACGGTTCGTCACGCTGGAGTTCGCCACGGCCAGCAAGGTGGCTGACGCGATCACAGAGGCGCTCGATGAAGGCGGCAGCCGGGGGCGGCGCGGTTCGACTGTGAAGCGGTTCACCATTACGGCTGCCGATGGGCTGAGGCGGTTGTTCGTTCGGGCTGACGACGAGATGTTCAAGGAAATCGAATCGCTGGCGAAGACGTTGGATACCCCGTCAGCGATTGGGTTTGAGTTTCGCATTTTTCAGTTGCAGTATGCCGACGCCAAGCAGATACACGCGCAGCTTACCAAGCTCATGACGGATTACATTCGCCGTCTCGGTTCGGCGGCGAATCACATGGAGGCGTTCAGCGTCGAGGTTGACGAACGTGCGAACGCGTTGGTCGTGCTTGGCAGCCCGGGAATCTTCGGGTTCTTGGAGGAGAACATCCCCAAATTCGACAGTCCGGCAAATGCCAAGAGTCCGCCGGGGATGTTGATGGTGCCCCTGAAGACGGCCGACGCACAAGAAGTTGCGAAGATCATCAACCGGCTGTGGGGCGGAAGATCGCTACCAGCCGGTGAGGTGGCACCGGTGGCAGAGGCGAACCGTTCTACCAATACCCTTGTCGTTCGCGGTACGCAGGAACAGGTGGATGAGATTCGTAAAGAGTTTGTCGATCCACTCGAACAGCAGACCAGCGGCGCGACGGAGATTCGCATCTACTCCGTGAAATTTGCGGATCTCAACGGCGTGGTCAATATCATCAACCAGTGGTCCAAGTCGCGCACGGCAAACGGCGGGAAAAAGCTAGCCGTCGATGAGACCGTGACGGCCGTCGCCGAGGTGGAGACACGATCGGTTGTGGTGTCGGCGAGCGATGAGAACCACGCGGTGATCGCGGATTTGCTGGAAGAACTCGACGTGGAGCCGGACGACGATCAGACGCAGAAGGTCTATGTGATGCAACTGGACCATGCTGATGTTCAGGCGGTGTCACGCACGCTGAGTGACATCTTCGTGAAGAACGCGCCGCGACGCGGCACGAAGGGGCCGGCGATCTCGATCTCGGCCGTGGAGAACGCCAAGGCGATCCTCGTGAAGTGTGAAGCGGCGGACTACGAGGACATCGCGGCCGTCGTGGCCGAACTCGACCAAGATGGTGCCATGATCGGCGGTGAAACCCGCTTGGTCACGCTGCGCTACGGAGATGCGGCCGAGGTTCACAAGGCGCTGCAGGAGAGCCTGATCAAACCGGGGGGTCGCGCGAAAGAGCTTGTAGGCGGTGTGCGGCTTTCGGCGTTGCCGCAAAGCAATGCGATCTTGGTAACGGGCAACAAAACAGAGGTTGACCGCCTTGAGGCTCAGCTTCGTGAAATGGATGAGGCGGGTGAGCAGGGCGCGGTGCCGCAGGTGATTATGCTTGAGCACACCAAGGTCGGTCAGGTACTTCCGGCGTTGCAGGAGCTTTTCTCCGGGAATCGTCGCGAAGGGCGTCGCAATACACAGCCCCCGGTGATAACGGCCAACGAGCCGAACATGATCATCGTTCGTGCGAGCTCGACGGAGGTCATGGCGATCAAGTCGGTCGTTGCGGAGCTTGACACGCCGGAACGCGCGGACAAACCGAACTATCGAATCATACCAGTGGCCCAGGGCGTCAATGTGAGTGACCTTGCGGACAAAGTTCAATTGAGCGTGAACGATGGTGCCATGGCGCAGGCACCTTCCGGGACCGGATCCTCGCGCGGCTCCCGGGTGAGGATTCCTAGCATTACCGTGACGCCGGATACGCGGACGAATTCACTGATTGTATCAGGAAGCCCGGCGCTGTTTGATGCGGCCGCTGAATTGGCTTCCGCGATGGAGAAGTTAGGCCCATCCGGCGGAAGGGCGACGCGGGTTATTCGTTTGACGAAATTAAGGATGGATGAGATCCAACCATTGATTGACCAGCTTACGGGTATTCGTAACGGTGGTCGTGGACGTTCTTCGGGTAGGGGGGCCGGCAGTGGCAACCTCAGCGGGCGTGGCGGGCGTAACGCTGCCAATCGTGGCGGGCGAAGCTCCGGTCGTCGCAGTGGCCGAAGTTCCGCAAGCCGGGGTGGGCGACGTTCCGGAAGCCGAAGCGGTGGAAACACCGGAAATCGTGGCAGGAATCGTAGTGGAAACTCGCGTCCACGCGGGCGCTAGGCGGTAAAACTAACAGGCGGGCGAATGGGCGCGATCGCAGCAAAAACGGAAAGTTGTTGCCGCTTCGTCGGGATTGGGTACACTGTCGGTGCGGACCGGCACGCTACCCGCCAAAGGAGTTGCCGGGCGTCATGGATGACGTAAACGGCATGAGAAGTACAAGGACCATAAGGGAAATGGCAATGGTCACTAAGTGTTCGCCTTGTTGGCGTGTGGGGCTTTCTGTTTGGAGCCGTTCTATACGGTCGGCATTGGCCCGGGTGTTGTTCATGACATTCGTGGCGGGGCTCGCCGGTGGCATGGCGCACGGGCAGGATCCTGTCGGAGAAGTCTCAAGCCATCAGGATTCAGCGGAAGCTGCTGATCTAGATCTTCAAGAGATTTTGGGCGGGTTGGACCCGGCCATTTTTAGCAGCCTCATCGGCGCGGAGGTCCAATTCGAGACCGTTGGGGATCAACTGATTCTTCAAGGTCCGGAGGAGGCTGTCTCGGCGATCGAACTGTTGATCACCTTGTTGGATAAGGGTGCGGACAAGAAGGTTCTTGAGATCGTGCGCGTGTACAAACGCGACGCGAACGAGATTGCTCGGTCGATCGAGCAGCCGCTGCGCGAAGTGCTGGGCGAAGCGAACCAACGTGCGATTGATGATCTTTCCGTGACGGCGCTTTCTGCGGGTGTGCTGTTGGTTTCTGCGCTGCCCAAGGATATCGACTTCGTGATCGGCGTGATCGAGCAGGTGGATGAAGAGGAGGAGCTTCCTGAGTTTGAGCAACTGGTCTTTCCGATCAAGTTCTTGAAGGCGTCGGACGTGGCCACGCAATTGGAGGAAATCCTTCGCGGCATCAACGCGCGGGTGGGCAAGACCGGGGCGGGCACTGAGATTCAGATCGTCGCCAACAACGCGAACAATTCCGTGTTGGTGATCGCGCCGGAAGAGCAGCGGCTTAAGATTCAACGGTTGATTAACGAACTCGACGTTGAGCCGATCGCGGGCTGGAGCGATCTCAAACTGACGCTCTATCCGCTGATTCATTCGGATGCTACTGAGCTGGCGAATGTGATTACCGACCTTCTGGCAACCTCCACGGACCGTGCGGCCGCGGAAGAGGCAATCCTCCGTTTGAGCATCAGCAAGTCGCTCCCCAATGGTGAGGTTGTCGAGTTGCCCGCTATAGATCTGCAAAAGCCTTCTCGAATCATACCGGACCCGGGTACGCGCAGCTTGATCATCGCGACGGCCGCCGACAACGTAAAGCCGATGGGCGAACTCGTTCGCCTGCTTGACGCGGTCGCGATTGCTGAGGAGATCGGCGTGAAGATTTTCCCGCTGACCTTTGCAGACGCGCAGACCGTGGGTGATACGATCAACGATCTTTTCGACCAGGGTAAGGCGTTGCCGGCCGATCCGGATGGTAGCGGCGCTGACGCGGTCTCTACGGGTGCTATGGGAGAGGCCGTCGCGTACAACGTTGCGGTTTCAGTTGATGTGCGTACGAACACAATTTTGGTGGCGGGGCGGCAGGAGCAATTGTCGCTTGCGGAGATGATTGTTGGTCAACTCGATCAGCCGACCACGTCACTCAAGTTTCCGCTTCGTATGTTGGAATTGGCGCACACCGACGCCACACGCATCGCACAGCTTGTGACGCAGCTCTTCGACAGGCGGATTACGGCGCTGGAGGCGACGGGGGCTACCGGTGCCGCGTTGGAGCGCGAACGGGTATTTGTGGGCGTTGATATTCGCAGTAACTCGCTCATTCTCTCGGCGTCGGAAGAAAATTACGCTGAGATCGTCAGCGTCGCTCATCAACTGGATACGATCCCCGCGAAGCTGTTCGATCAGATTCGCATCATTCCGTGTGAACGCCTTTCAGCGACCGATCTGAAACTGAAGATCGACGAGTTGTGGCAGCGCAAAGCCTCGCTCCGCCGCGAAGAGGAAATCATGGAAGATCTTCCGGTGGTCGTGGCCGATGAGCGTAGCAATTCGCTGATCATCGCATCGAACGTGGAAGACTATGACGAGATTATATCCCTCGTATCCACGCTTGAGTCGCTCCCGTTGATCGATGACATTCGTCTGTTCGGACTTCGGTTCGCCGATGCCTCGGTACTCTCTGAGACTTTGGACGAATTGTTCCAGGGGCTCGCCGGTCAGTCGGAGGCGTTTGAAGCGCCGACGATTCTCCCTGATCCGCGTAGTAATGCGTTGGTGGTCGCCGGTCCTCGTGATTCGATGGAGCGCGTCGCCGATGTCATCAAGCGGTTGGATGTGGAAGCCGGCCCGCTGACGGCGGTCTTCAAGGTCTATCCGCTTCAGCACGCCTCGGCGGTTCGACTCGCGCCGCGGATGCAGGAACTGTTTGACTCACGCAGCGAAGGCGGCGATCAGGCCGGTACGCCGATAGTGTTGTTTGCCGAAGAAACATCCAACAGCTTGGTGTGTAGTGCGTCGCGCGATGACCACGTGACGATCATTGATTTACTCGGTTTGTTGGACAAGCCGTCCAACTTAGCTAAGCAGGTGCGCATTTTCCCGCTGAAGATGGCTAAGGCTGCGACCGTCGCCGACAAGCTGGAGAGTTTGTTTCCGGCGCAAGGCGATAGCGCCGGCAGTCGCGCCGACGTGATCGCCGCTGAGGCGGATGAGCGTACCAATTCGATCATTGTCTGGGCGTCACCCACTGAAATGAACAACATCGCGCAGGTGATTGAGCGACTGGATACTTCGACGCCCGCCGTGGAGATGATGCTCAAGGTCGTGCAACTAAAGCAGGCGTTGGCCGAAGATTTCTCCCAGTTGTTGGATGAAGTTCTTATCGGTGACGACGGCGGCAGCGGTGACGACCAGCGAGCCATCATCGTGTCGTTCTTGGAGAAAGACGTAAACGGTAAGGAAACGCTTCGTAAGTTGCTTCGTCAAGATATTCGTATTCAGGCAGACCCACGGACGAATTCACTGATGGTGATGGCGCCGGCCGACAGCATGGAAATGCTTGAGGCGATGATACGTGACTTCGATAAGATTCGTCCAATCACCTCGGAGATTCGCTTGTTTCCGCTGGTCAACAGTGATGCAGAGACGATGGTCGATCAACTTACGACGTTGTTCGAGTCGCAGGCCTCCGGCGAAGGCGAAACGAGCAGTCAGCTTGTTTTCGGAGACTTCGTGGATACCGAAAACTTGGCCACGATCGGTCAAGAGCTACGTTTCTCTGCCGATCCACGTACGAACACGTTGCTTGTTGCCGGGTCGGCCATGTACGTGACGATGGTCGAGGACTTGGTGCGTTACCTTGATTCTCAAGAGGCTGAGGACCGGATCGTCGAAGTGTACCACGCCAAGTACCGCGATGGCAACGAACTCGCCACGGCCGTCCAAGGGTTTATCGATCAGGAGCTCACCGTGCTCGGCGAGGGGGATGACCAGGAATCTCTCCTGCGCCGCATGGAGCGGCAGGTGTCGATCGAGGCGATCGGTGATCCTGATGTGGGTAGCAGTAGCTTGGTTGTCGGGACGAGTCGCCGTTCGTACCAGCGTACCATGGAGATGATCCAGTCGTTGGATCGCCCTGAGCCGCAGGTGCGTATCTCGGTGCTCATTGCCGAGGTGACGCTCAGTGACGACGTCGAACTTGGCGTGGAAATTGCCGGGCAGGATCTTCTGTTCACGGAAAAGGCATTGATCCCGTTGGCCGCTAATGGTGTCATCCAGGGTGCCAACTTTGATTTTGTCGCTGGTTCTAACCTGAACGCCCAGGGTAACGGTTTGGGCTTCAACTTCACGATCACCGGTGAGGATTTCGGCTTTCTTTTTCACGCCATGCAGAGCAACAGCCGGCTCGAGGTGTTGTCGCGACCGACGCTTGTCGTACGCAATGGCGAAGAGGGTACACTGACGATTGCGGATCAGATTCCGATCGTGCAGCAGTCAAACGTTACCGACTCCGGACAGGTTCAGTCTACCATTGGCCGAGAAGACGTTGGTATCGTTTTAACTGCCACACCACATATCAGTCCGGATGGCTTTGTGACGATCGACCTGTCGCAGGAGATATCGAACGTCTCTGGAGAAAACGTACAGTTGACCGAGGGCGTGCAAAATCCCGTCTTTCAGACGCGCGAGGTCCAGACCAACGTGACGGTACGCGACGGTGAGACGGTGGTCATTGGCGGATTGATTCAGGATCAGGTGTCCTACGGTGAGACGAAGGTTCCGATCTTGGGTGATCTTCCTTACCTGGGCTTTCTCTTCCGCACCACCGGCGAAACGCACCGTCGGACTGAGCTTCTGCTTGTTCTCACCGTTGATGTGCTAAACAACGAAAGCGATTTACGAGAGATGTCGATCGCTGAGCGTGGCATGACGAATCTTCCATCGAGCGTGACGCAGAGCCCGCTTCTTGAGGGGATGCGAATCTCACCGAAAGAATCTGGTATGGGGCCGGTGTCGCGGGAGGACGGAAAAGAGAAGCACCGTCCTGTCGAAAAGCAGCCGGCTCATCGTAAGCGATATGGTCCGGTGCCGAGCATTTATGGCCCGCGCCGACCGCGGACCATGCCTACCAATGCAACCGAAACGCGGCGCGTGTATGGTCCCAGCGTTCGTTCGACCGTGGCGACCGCGTAGTAGTCACCGCGTCGTGCCGTTTCCAAAAAGGTTGGCGCTCTTTCTTTAACGGTCGGGTTCTATGCTGGTCGGGCTTGTTCTTCCCTTCTTGAAAAGGAGGGGAGGCAAGAAGTCGAGTGACTTTTTTGGATGCAGCAATAGATCAATCGCTGACGAGGTTCTCGACGTGGTTTCAATAACGCGAAAACTAGTGACAGGAGGCGGGCTGCGCATCTGGTGTGCCGGCGTGATGACGCTGAGCCTGACCCTCGGGGCGGCCGGGTGCCATTCGACCGGTTCAGACGCCGTGAGTAAGTCGCGCCGACCACCGGGGCAGCCGATCATCCGCCGCGTCGTGTGCATGTACGATCAACGTCCGTGGCTCAGTTTGGACCGGCAGGGCGACCTTGACGTTGAGGGCTTTTGGTTTCGTATGTTTTTGGATCCCGGAACGGGACGCGGCATCTTGGCGGAAGGGACCTTTCACATCGGAATGTACCGTTTGGAGCGAGACGCTACAGGGGCGATCTCGAAACGCACGCTTGTCAGCGATTGGCATTATGCCTCCACCGATCTCCCGAGAATCTCCAAACCGGGGATGCTTGGTGATGGGTACGTGCCGCAATTGGTCTGGTCCGACAAGGGGCTGTCCGGTAGTGAGGTTGACATCGTGGTGTCGTTTGAAGACGTGGAGGGTGACACCGCCCGGGCCGGCACGAAGCGGATGAGGATTCCCGTTTACGGCAAGTAATCCGTCGCTGTAGCACAAGTAACGTCCACACGGGTGCAGTTCCATCAAACCCTCGGAAGCCCGATCCCGCAGCGTTATTCCATGCCATACAGCCGCCAATGCCGTCTTGTATCCGTACGAGCTATGTTGCACCCAGACGGCTCGGAACGAAAAGCACGGCGCGGTGCCTCCGAAAAAGGGCACCGCGCCGTGCGGTTTTCGTAACGTATCGTTCGGACGTTTATCGAATCACGAAGTCGCTGGCGGTCATCATGATGATACCTTCGTCGTGGATCAACTGAATGCGTTGAAGCGCCTGAACCACTGCCTTGAACCGAAGCGGATCAACACCCGCAAGCATCGGCAACGCTTCTTGCACGAGCGGGTGGCTCATCAAGGAAAAACTCGTCGTTGCCGTCAGGCTGATCGTGTCTTTGTTCTGATCGGGGAGGAACATGTCGAAGATGCTGGGGGCTTCGGGGATCACACGGATGTCGAAATCATCGAGACCGGCCTGCGATGCTGCGTATTTGACCGCGTCGTCCAACCCGCCGATTTTATCCACCAGCCCCAACTTCAACGCCTGCGTTCCCGTGAACACGCGGCCACCGGCCATGTCGTCGATTTTCTTAGTGAGTTTGCCTTCGCGGGCGCGCTCGACATGCGCCTTGAAGATGTTGTAGGTCGTGTCCATGTGATCGCGAAACTTGGCCCGCTCGCTATTGCTGAACGTAGACGCAGTGCTCAGCATGCCGGCGTTCGCCCCGCGGCTGTTGGCGCTCCAGTTGATGCCGAGCTTATCCCACATGCCCGTCGTGACAATCTTGCCGCCGATGACACCGATCGAAGCTGTAATCGTAGAAGGTGAGGCGAAGATGGTCTCGGAAGCACAGGCCACATAGTAGCCCCCGCTGGCCGCGACGTTGCCCATGGACACGATCAGCGGTTTCTTGGCGGCGACGCGTGCCGTTGCGTCAAGAATGATCTCCGACGCCAGAGCCGAACCACCGGGAGAATCAACCCGCAGCACGACAGCCTTCACCGAATCGTCATCGGCCGCCTTGTCCAGGGCGCGGCGGATCGTGGTGCTGTGGGCACCGCTACTGCCGCCAAAGGGGCTACGTTTGGCCGAGCCGGTTTGGATGGCACCCTCGACATAAACGATCGCGACGGTCGGGTCGTCGTAGACCGTCGGCTCGGGGTCCATCATCCTCATGAAAAAATCAAACATCGCGAAGAAGTTGTCATCCGGCATGTCGAACGGGTTTTCCTCGGCGTAATCCTTGACGAAACGCACGTCGTCCCCGTACTTCGCCTTGAGATCAGCCACAAAGTCCTGCCGGTGTTGAACGGAGTCGATCAAGCCGGCGGCTAACGCTTGCTCGGAGGAATAGGGGCCGTTGTCGATCAGCTTTTGGACTTCCTCCGTTGAGATGCCGCGACCCTCGGCAATTGCGGCGACGGTGCTTTCGAAGAGCCCATCCAACAGCCACCCGGTCATTTCCTTGGACTGGGGCGTGGGTCCGGTGCGTGTGATCGTCTCTGCTGCCGTCTTGAAATCGCCGCACTGCTCGAAGTCCGGCACGCACCCGATCTTGTCGAGCAGGCCGCGAAGGTAGGGTTGTTCACCATAAAAGCCCGTGAGCCAAACGAGGCCGGTCGGCACCATGCTGAGGTGCGACGCGCCTGATGATAACGCGTAGGTACCTGTCGTCAGCGTGTCCGCGTGAATGTACACTTCTTTATCGACCGCTTTGAATTTCTGTAGCGCCTCGTGAATCTCAACGAGCTGCGCAAGCCCGACACCGGCGTACTGAAAATCCACCACAATCGCGGCGATGTCATTGTCGAGGCGCGCCTTCTTGAGCCGTCCGAGGAGCCCTTTGAGTGACTGCGGCGCATCGCCACCAAAGAGTGGTGGTACGGTCGCCGGCGTTTCGGCCAGCGCTCCCTTCACCGCGAAGTAGGCGATCTGCTTGGCCGGTTTTGTTTCGGCCTTCTTGCCCTGGAAAATGCCCAGTTGTGCGAACGTAGCGCCCGATGCGAGCAACACGGCTGACAACCCCATAGATACGATAGTTCGTGCGTTTTTCATGTGTGACCTCTCCTTGACGGTGACCAACCGGATTTCATGGACGCTTGCCGTCTCTATCGACGGGTAGTGACACTACAAGCATTCGTTCGCGGACGCTTTTTATTAGGGTATCACTTGTGCCGCAGGACGGATACCTGCCGCACTTAAAGCGACAAGTCGTTACATACGCTTACTTTGTGAGGGCGGCTGCCGGGAAAGACCGTCCGCAACGGAAGTTTCCTTGCCACGCTGGTGCCACCAAAGTTGCGAGATCACGGCGGCGAACATGCCGGTGGTCGCTAGCAGTTGCAGCCAGATGATCGGCTCTCGATAGTCGCGGCTGGCCGGACGTAGGGCTACAAGCCCGCCCGCAAATACAAGCATTGCCAGCACCTGGCGGAGCTTCGTACGCCGCTCATCCCAGAGCATCAGCCACAGCACACCCAGCACGATCAGCTCCCGAAGCAGCGGAAACACGGCCACCCCGCACGCGGTCGCCTTTGGAAGTTCCAACAGCCCGCGTAGGGAATACTTCGGACCATCCTTGGTTGCGACGACCGCGCGGTTCTTACCCGGGCTCATGGCCTCACCGCGCTCCGTTTTCACCCACATGTGGGCGAAGTTGGCGACGAGTTTCGCCTCAAACCCGAAGTTTCTCAGCAGCGAGGCGGCCACCACCGCCTGACCGTCGCAGTCCTCACGGCCCATTTCGATGACTTCCGTCACCGTCGGGAGGTAGTCGGCCGACCCCCAGGTGTTCCAATCCCAGTCGTAACGAATCTTGGAATAGACGAACCGCTCCACGATGCGCAACGCCTCTTTCGGTTGCTTGGCCGCTGCCATTTTCGGTCGAAGTGCTTCTACCATCGGTGCCAGTGCCGGCGCGTCGGGCTCGATCAGCGCATTCGGGTCTTGCCAGTGGCGGAGGTGGGTCACAAGCCGAGCCGGATTTGGGAAGCAAACCATTAACACCGTCAGGCCTAGGATGGCGCACTTGATGGGCCACCGGAAGACGCGCCGTGTGTTGTTGAGCCGCCGAAGCCACGCGAGCATGTTCGGTTCACCTCAGGTTGCTGTATCTCGTATCGACGAACGACCGCGGCACCCATCGTAGCGGATTTTTCGGGGAAGGGCGCTCATCGCTTGGTCGCGGCTCGCTCACTCGGTACAATGGCGATCTCGTGATTCATGACAGTGGCATTCAAGGTTTCGATCGCGGCTGGCGACAGTCTATTCCTGGTTTTTGTTTAGAATGTCTTGATTGTGCCGGAGTTTTGTCTCATTCCCCATTTTTCCACTCCTTCCCCCACCCTTCGCAAGGAGCGAAGAATGGGGCACCCGGGTCAGTATCGTGTCGTCAAGGCAAAAGGGAGCTTGGCTTATGACGTTGCTGGTGGCCTCGATTTCGGTGGAGGAGGTGTCGTCGTTGCCGGACGTTGCGGATCGGGCTTTCGCGTCCGGGGCCGACGCAGTAGAGCTGCGCCTTGACTCGTACGACGGCGATCCGCTGGCGATAGCGGACTTCCTTCGCGACCAGCCCGGGCGACGCTGGATCGTCACCTACCGCAGTGTCGATGAGGGAGGTAGCTTTCATGGTGACACGATGGAACGCGTCTCAAAACTTCTCGCGGCTTGTCGTGGCACGGGTGCTACCGTTGATTTCGAGTGGGTCGACTGGTCTCGTTCCGGCAACATTCGTCAGAAGGTTCGGCTAGCCTGCGGCGGCGTGGACGACTGCGACCGGCTCATCCTATCCGTGCATGATTTCGAAAAGCGGCCGAGTGACATCGCGCAAGTTGCTGACGCTATAGTCGACGTGGACGGCCTCACCGCGGCGAAGGTCGCCTACAAAGCGGCTACGATTCTCGATAGCTTCGACGCGCTCGATCTGATGCGAACCCACCGCGATCGGGTCATTGCCATCGCAATGGGCGAAGATGGCGTGTGGACGCGCGTGCTTTCCAGAAAGCTGGGCGCATTCGCCAGCTATGCTGCGGTGGACGCCGCGACCGCGCCGGGACAACTCACGCTCGACCAGATGCATGCGTATCGCTTCGCCGCGATTGGACCGCAGACGCGTGTGTTTGGTGTACTCGGTGATCCCGTTTCGCGTTCGATGAGTCCGCTGGTATTCAATTGTTGGTTCGCGGCCGCCGGGATTGATGCGGTGTATGTGCCGCTACGCGTTCGCGGTGGGATCAGTGGGTTACGTTCGTTTCTCGATGAATGCCGGAAGCGCCCCTGGCTCGATGTGGGCGGCTTTAGTGTGACCCTTCCCCACAAACGCGCGGCGTACGATTGGGCTGGCATCGGTGCTGACAGCATGTCACGCGGAATCGGCGCAGCAAACACACTGGCGTTCGATGGTGACGCGGTCCGTGCGTACAACACCGACGCCTATGCGGCCGTCGGTGCTATGGCGGGTGCGCTCGAGTGCTCCAGAGCGGACTTTTCCGGAATGACGGTTGATATTCTTGGTGCGGGCGGCGCAGCAAGGGCGGTAGCGTATGCGTTGCACGAGCTCGGATGCCAACAGACACTCTATGCGCGGTCGGCCGAGAAAGCTGAACCCTTCGTGGCATCGCTGGGGTGTGCATTTAAACCCTGGGAGATGCGGCACGAGCGTTGCGGCGAGATCGTGATCAACTGTACGAGCCTTGGGTTTTCGGAATCTGCAGATGAAACGCCGCTGCCACCTTCGGCGTTTGACGGTTGCCGTTTGGCGTTTGATATGATCTACAATCCTTTGGAGACCGTTTTTCTGACCCACGCTCGTCAAGCCGGCGTGGCTACGTTGAACGGCCTGGATATGTTCGTGCGTCAGGCGGCGACGCAGTTTGAACTCTGGACGGGGCAGCGCCCAGATTCAAATGCCGCCGCACGCTGGATCGTAGACGCGATCGAGTCTGAATCGGGAGCGGGGTAGTCAATGGCCAGGGAATCCCCAAGCAAGCAGCATATTGTGCTGATCGGCATGCGCGGCAGCGGGAAGACCACCATAGGTCGGCTCGTCGCAGCGGCGCTTGGCCGGGTGCATATCGACACGGATGATTTGGTTGCGGACACGGCCGATTGTTCCATCACGGAGATTTTCACGCGTGAAGGAGAGGCTGGTTTTCGCAAGCGAGAACGAGAGGCCATCGCAACCGCTGCCTCGCAAACGCCGGCCGTCATCAGTGTGGGCGGTGGAGCGGTCTTGGATGTAGAAAATAGGCGCGTTCTTCGTGAATTCGGGCATACGGTGTGGCTAACGGCACCGGTGGCCGTGTTACACGAGCGGATTCAGGCCGACAAGACCACGCCGTCATCCCGGCCACCGCTGAGCGATCTTTCGGCTCTAGCCGAGGTTGAGGCTCTGTTGCGAGAGCGGGAGCCGTTGTATCGAGCGGCTGCCGATGTAGAGGTTGATACCGCCTGCCAGAGCTTGGAGGATGCGGTCACGGCGATCGTTCAGTCGGTCAGCCACGGGGAGCGAAAGACAGAGTAGTCGGCCGCAAGTGTTGTGGCATGGACAATTCAGTGCGGCAAAGTGTCGCGGATTCAGAAAAGGCGTTTGTCTATGCCGCTCCTTTAGCTTCCCATCTCGTCCCCCCTTCTCACTGAATCGTCGGGGCCGAGTTGGGTTCCTGCGAGGTGGCATGGCTTCTCACTCCTGTGAAAACGAGTGATTTCACATCCGCCTGTGACGTTGCGAAAAAACTGAATACACTGAGGCATTTGGGGCATCCCGGAAAAGGATGTTGAAGTTCCTGGCCGATTTCCCCATAATGGGGGGAAAGCGGTTATGGGCGTGGCGAATTCTTCCCCAAGAGGTGTGGTATGATCGATGGCTTGGGTGGTGTGTGCGATGATTTTTATGTTTCCTGCCGCCTCTTTTTGAAGCTGGAGCTGGCACCCGGTCGCGAAACATTGCTTCACTTTTTCGACCGTATCCGGAAAGACATTCCTTCGCTCACGAAGCTGCACATGCGTGAAGGCAACACCATCGTGCTTGAAGAGGACGCTGAAGACGGAGCGTCTCGCCGCTGGGTTCGTATTGATCCGACGAGCCTGCGGTTTGGCTACTTCGCGCCGCCTTCGTTGGATGATGTTCGGCGTATGGCCGACGTGATTCTCACTCAAGCGCCGTACCACCTGACGTTCAGCGAACTGGATTACGATCATCTCGAAGTGATCTACGGGTTTGATCTCGCCTATCGCGGGAATCACGACCAACTGGTGGCCGAGACGCTGATCGGCGAGCACGCGGCGGGTAGCTTTTTGTTTGGCGACCACGCCGCGCACATTATCGAGGCTCAGCCCTATTTCGGCATCGCGCTCACACCTGATTGTGATGAGCAGGCGTACCTTGAGGTGAAATCACGAACCACCCCGTTCGAAGTCCGCAGCGCCACCTTCGAGGGCGAGCCGATTACCGTGTTCCTGACAGTGCGCAAGTATTGGTCCGGGCAGCCTTCGGATGCGTTGGCCTCTTGTTGCGGGCACCTGCTAGACACTGGGCACGAGCTGGCGATGGATCGCATCGTTCCCGGCTTTGTCAATCCGCTCGCCGCCGCCATCGCCAGCAGGCCCTACCAGCCGTAGCGGGTGCTTTCCCTGCGAAGTGGCCCCGGTTTCGAAGGTCACACGAACCGCGTAGCATCTCGTCGGACGATCATTGTTTCTGAGCCGCATCAATAGTGTTCGGCACTCAGATTGCGTATTGACGCGGATGAGGGGGGGCACGTTTCGCGGGAGCCATGCGGGGGGTGGTTGGGGGGCGTGCCGGGAAAAATCAGCGCATGCGCGGCGGCCGACTCCGTTCGGGCGCGGCG
>JAJRSR010000087.1 GCA_024278695.1 Planctomycetota bacterium
CATGCCTTGGTCCGTGGCGGACACCCCGGTGTGTACGTTGACACGAACGAACGCAGCACCGGTGGCCGCCGCAATACCCACGGCCGCGTGCGCGTCATTGCGAAGCACGTTGATCCCCACACGAAGCCGACACGACCGCTTAACATGATCCGCAACGATCGCCATGACCGCCGTCGTCGCAGAAGACACGTGCTCGGCCACGAAGGGCGCATCGCCAAAGTTTTCGACAATGACAGCATCAAAACCAGCCGACTCCAGTGCTCGCACGTCGGCCAGGGCACGCTCCAATGTTTCCTGAACGGGAAAAAGCTGACCGGGGCTACCCGGTAGCGCGGGCAAATGGATCACACCGATCAGAGCGTGGGAGGGAAGGTCGATCATCTTGGGCTCCTCGGCATTCCCGTCGGTTCGCGCCACGGGCCGTTAGAACAATGCCGGCCGCTTGGGCTATTTCGACTTGCGGAACACAGCCACGACATCTTCAACCGGCACGACATAAAGGTGGTTTTCCGCGTCGAACTCGACGGGGATCGCCTGCTTCGGATTGAACAAGACACGATCATACTGGCGAAGCGGAAAATCATCATCGTGGTCAATCTGTGCGGACACGGCCACCACCCGCCCGGTGATCGTGGGGATTTCGATAGAGTCCGGCAGCTCGATACCGCCCTTGGTCACCTTCTTGTCCTCATCCTTACGGATCAGGACGCGCTTCCCAAGCGGTTCAACAGTGTCGAGTTTGGATCGGCTAGGCTTGGTTCGATCGCTCATGATCTGTTACCTATCGCTTGCGATGACACTAACGCCACCGCGCCGGAAAACACCCTACAACGCATGCTGCATGCACCGACACCATTGTAGGGCCAACGCGCCACTCCTGCCACAGCGCCGCGCCGCAATCCTACGCTAACGCCACCGGCATTTCGGCGAGGGCGACGCAATGCTCAGCGACAGACGCGGCCAAGGCGCTTTGGTTGTAGCCGCCTTCGAGAATGCTGAGCAGACGTCGGTTGGTATAGGGTTCGATCGCGTCAAGCAGGATGCGTGTCATCTTCCCGAAGTCCTTTTCATGCAGGCCGATTTTCGACTGCGGGTCGGCCGCGTGGGCGTCGAACCCTGCGGAGACGATCACGAATTCAGGTCGGTGACGCCCCACGGTGCGCCCGACGACTTGCTCGAATATCTTCAGGTAGGTGGCGGCATCCGTGCCGGGCTCGATGGGCACGTTACGGTTGAAACCCTCACCCGCACCAGCGCCGATAAGCTGGTGAGCCCCGGCGGCCGGAAACAGGTTCGCCTGGTGGAGGGAAAGAACAAAAACCGTCGGGTCTTCCCAGAAGATTTCCTGAGTTCCGTTGCCGGGGTCATTATCCCAATCAACAATCAACACCCGTTCGATGCCAAGGGTGCGCTGTGCGTATCTCGCAGCCACTGCCGCATTATTAAAAATACAAAACCCCATCGCCCGCAAAGCGTTGGCGTGATGACCCGGTGGCCTCACGGCACAGAACGCCCGCTCGATGGTTCCGGCGCGAATCTTGTCGATCGCCTCACACCCGGCGCTGGCCGCACGCAACGCCTGCGCGAATATGTTGGACGTGATGCGCGTATCGCCGCGATCGAGAAACCGTTTGCCGGATTTCGGCGCTTCACGCACTTCACGAATATACTCCGGCTGGTGTACGCCCTGAAGGATCGATTCACCCCGGGCGGCAAATCCAAACACCTCGAAATCCTTCACGCGCTGACGCAATCGATCCGGGCGAAGCACGCGGATTCGTTCTCCCTTTTCGGGACAAGTTATCCCCGTATCGCGTTCCGCGAGTGACGGATCCCAGAAGTATCCAAACAACGACATATCAGGCCTTCCCTAGTAATTGGCGGACTCGAAACGAGGTATGCCGAGCGGCGATGCCGGCTTGCGATACGGCGTCGCCCAATAGACCAGCCCAACGCCCCGCCGACAGTTTGAGTTCCGTGTGGACGAAGTTCTTGTCGTCTTTCGGGCGAACCGCGAAGCCAAAATCAACGAGAATTTTTTCCATGGCCGGGTGGGCCGCCAAGCAGCTTATCGAATAAAGCCGCCGACCAAAGACTTCCAGGGCAAACACCAACGCCGAAAGCGTGAGCAACCGCCCCAGCCCCAACCGGCGAAAACGCTCGGCCACGATCACCAAATCAATACGCCCGAAGGCGTTGGCCGGCTGCGCCTTACGCGGGTTATCTTGCATGATAAACGACAGCGCACCAGCCGGTTCGCCGTCGATGCTGACAAGAAGATAGGTGCAGCCCGCGCCCACGCCTTGTTGGTTGTCGAGGCAACTGACGAGCGCGGGCTCCAAAACTCGAAACCGCCGGTACACATCTTCGCTACAAAATTGCAGCGCGATTCGCCCGTGGGGTGCCAGCACGTCGGCTAATCTTTGCCCGAGCTCGATGGTGGCGGTAGAAACCATACCCACCTCGTCGGTTGATTCACAACCCGGCTCTATCCGCTGCCAATCCGATAATCAATGAACCCACCACTGAAGACCGCACCGCTTATCGGTCGCCAGCGAGCGGTGGATAACCAAGGACCGGGGGAAAGCACGGCGATGGAAACGGGCAAGGCGGCGTACCGTCGAAGTGTCAAGGGTCCGGTCACCATGAGTGCCACCGCAAGGACCAACAGGCTTAGTCTGAAGCGGCCGGCCTGACGGCACGTGGTTTGGGATGCGAAAGAAGAAACTGCGTCACGGACTCACCAAAAGCCGGCGTACCCGTAATCACATGCGGTCCACCTTTGACCGTCCATAGCTCAGCCGACCCCCCCTTCTGGCAACCTTGGGGATACTTGAGGATGGTCGTTTCCGCACCGGGTAGATTGGCATCGAGATCTAACGTGCCGGACGGAACCACGGGCTCCAGGGCACAGCCATTATACCTCGCCCAGGTCACGACAGACTTGATGGCTCCCGGATACGGAACGCCGAAAGCGAAGTTCCCGGAGTATTGAAACACCCTGTCGTCGGTACCATGAATCTGGAGGACGTGTACTGGTGCTGCCGGCGTGCAGTCATTGGCACCATCAAAGGTAGCACCGGACACGCTCACGATCGCAGCGACTAAGTCAGCATGATCGCAAGCCATACGGTATGCCATGCCCCCCCCGTTAGACAAACCCGCGAAGTAGATCCGGCTGGCATCGATGTTGTATCGTGCAACGATAGCCTCGACGAGCGACCGCAAGTAGCCGGAATCATCGACACCAGTACTGTTGAAATCGCAGCAGGCGTCAGTGGCGTTCCAAAACTTGTTTCCTATCGCGTCGATCGATCCATCCGGTGCTGCGTAGATAAATCCTTTTTCATTTGCGATCGATACGAAATTGAAAAACGCGCCGATCGAACTCGAGTTATCGGAATACCCGTGCAACGCGATGACCAACGGCGTTGGGATGGCTGGATCGTAAGAGGCTGGCACATGAACAAGGACGGGACCGCGACCAATATCAATCAACGAACCCGAAAAGACCGGGCTGCAAGAGCAATAAGAAAGCATCGTGACCGACGCTGCTGCGCAGATCACACCGCGCGTCACTGAACACCAGGCTCGAAACGTCATCGCGATCTGCAACACGAGGCGGCATGCCCACCCACAGCGTGACAACGTTCGAACATTACACATAACCGGTCTTTCGCGTTGGATCTCCATGTAACAACGATGATCGGAAAATAACAACAGCGTGCTTAGGACTCGTAAATAAATAATCTTTCTGTTCTATAGCTGCCGATACAGGGGGTATGAGTAATGCACGGAAGCATAGAACAGTCGTTCCCCAAGGGGATGAGTTGAAACGTTCGGTTCAAAGCAAGCAGTGGAAGCGAA
>JAJRSR010000088.1 GCA_024278695.1 Planctomycetota bacterium
ATGACTACTACGAACCGTGGACGTACGACTATCAGAATCTTTTTAACGCCAAGGAAGGCCCGGATCAACCTACGGCACTTCCGATCTCAAAAATCACTGGTGAGCAGATTAACGTCGAGTCTGGTCCGAACTGGGACGATGACCTTGGTGGCTCGCCGCTCTACGCGGAAAACGATCCCAACCTGGAGGGGTTGACCGACGATCAGAAGGCTCAGTTGTCTGCGATCGAGCGGTTGGTGTTCTTTTACTTCCCGCGCATTTGCAACCACTGTTTGAACCCGGCGTGTGTGGCTTCCTGTCCATCGGGCGCATTGTACAAGCGTGGCGAGGATGGCATTGTTCTGATCGACCAGAAGAAATGCCGGGCATGGCGGTCATGCGTGTCTGCGTGCCCCTACAAGAAAACGTACTACAACTGGCACACCGGCAAAAGCGAAAAATGCATCCTTTGTTTTCCGCGTGTGGAGACCGGCCAAGCCCCTGCGTGTTTTCACTCGTGCGTGGGTAGGATTCGCTACCTTGGCGTGCTCCTTTACGATGCCGATCGCATCGCGGATGTTGCTAACCTTCCCGATGAGGAGCTGATCGAAGGTCATCGTTCGCTTGTGCTGGATCCATACGATCCTGAGGTGATTAAGGCGGCCAAGCAAAACGGCGTTCCCAATGCCGTCATAGAGTCTGCCCAGCAGTCGCCGGTCTACAAGTTCGTCAAGGAGTGGCGTATTGCGCTGCCGCCGCACATCGAATACCGCACCATGCCGATGCTCTACTACGTGCCGCCGATGTCGCCGGTGATGTCCGTCCAAAACGACAAGACGATAGAGCATGTGAGCGACAATCTGTTTCACGATATCGATGAGGCCCGCGTCCCGATGAAGTTCCTCGCCAATCTGTTTGGTGGCGGGCATGAAGCCAGAGTGACCTACGCTTTGCGTAAGCAAAAGGCCGTCCGCTGGTACCGCCGGGCCGTGACTGTTGGCGATGTCACGATGGACATTGCGAAGAAGATGCTCAACGAGGCTGATTGCACCTTGGAGGAGGCGGAAGCGATTTACCGCCTCACGTCATTGTGTACGTTTGAGGAGCGGTTTGTGATTCCGCCGTCTCACCGCGAAGAAGCGATCGAGATGACCCGGGATCCGCACGAGCATCGTCAGAGTGCCGGCTTTGGTTTCCTGACTGGTCCGCGGAGGGGGTTGTAATGGCGAGCCATGTGGAGACATACGACCTACTCGGTTCGGTGTTAACGTATCCCGACGCAGCGTTTGGCGGCATGCTCGATCAATGCGCCGAGATGATGCGTGCGGCTGATCCGGACCTCGCACAACGGTTTTCAAAATGGAGCGACAGCATGAGGTGTCTGTCGCTCGAAGATCGCCAGGAGGTTTATGCTCGAACCTTCGATATGTCGCCCAAGTGTACGCTGGAAATCGGGTGGCACTTGTTTGGCGAGCAGTATGACCGTGGGACTTTTCTTGTTTGGATGCGTGGGCAGCTTCGTGAGCTTGGTCTTTCGGAGTCGACCGATCTTCCAGATCATGCGCGTCATGTCTTGGCCGTTCTGGGAAGGTTGGAGCCCGAGGCGGCGGATAGCTTTGGGACGGCGTGCGTGCTTCCTGCTTTTGAGATTGTTCGCGATGGCCTCAAGACACTGGATAGTCCGTATGATCTGTTGATCGACGCCATCTGCCACTTTTTGGAATCACGCCATGGTCCCGCGCAGCGTGATCTGAGTTCTTTACCGGTTCTCAATGCCGACCATGAGGATTTGCTTCGAGCGGAGGGTGTGTAGCCATGGATAACGCACAACATTACTTTGACCAACTCATGTTTGGCGTAGCGCCGTATTTAGCGCTGATCATTTTCTTCCTGGGTACGATTCAGCGCTACCGGTCGCAGGCATTCAGTTATTCCAGTCTATCGTCGCAGTTTCTCGAGAACCAGCGGCATTTCTGGGGGATGGTTCCGCTGCACTACGGGATTCTCGTGGTGCTACTAGGTCACGTCATCGCATTCATGTTCCCCAGGCAATTGCTCGCGTGGAACGGGCACCCGGTTCGCCTGTACATTCTTGAGATATCCGCGTTGATCTTTGGGTTGTTGACGCTGTTCGGGCTTGTCAGCACGCTCGTTCGAAGGCTCAGTTTCAATAAGATTCGAACCGTCACCAGTCCTGCCGACATCGTGTTGCACTTGCTCCTGTTGGTGCAGGTTGGCAGTGGCGTTTATGTCGCGGTATCGCACTCTTGGGGGTCGTCTTGGTTTGCGGCTTCGGCTTCGCCGTATCTATGGTCGATCATCACGCTCGATCCGGATATTACCTATGTCTTGGCGATGCCGTTCGCGGTCAAGCTGCACATTGTTAATGCGTACCTGGTGATCGGTTTCTTTCCGTTCACGCGGTTGGTACACATTCTGGTGATTCCCAACCCCTACTTGTGGCGTAAACCGCAGGTGGTGCGATGGAATCGGGAGCCACAGGCCAGGGGATAATGTTCGTGTCTGCGGGCGCTATGGCCGCCTGCATGTTGTGCGGTGGTCATACTTGGACTAGCTGGGACAGGTAGCCTGATGGAAGTACAAAACAAAGCAACAAGCATCGATCTCTTCACGCTGAAGACGCCGCAGATGCGCGCGTTTCACATGTCGTGGTTCTCGTTTTTTCTTTGTTTCTTTGCATGGTTCGGCATTGCACCGCTCATGGCGGTCGTGCGTGAAGAACTGGGTCTTACGAAGACGCAGATCGGTAACACGATTATCGCCTCCGTGGCGATCACCATTCTTGCTCGTTTGCTTATCGGGTGGTTGTGCGATCGGATTGGCCCACGCTTGTGTTATACGGTTCTGCTTATGGTTGGGTCGGTCCCGGTCATGGCCATTGGTTTGGCTGATAGCTACACAACTTTTCTACTGTTTCGTCTCGGCATTGGTATCATTGGCGCGTCGTTTGTTATTACGCAGTACCACACGTCGGTGATGTTCGCACCGAATTGCGTGGGAACGGCCAACGCCACATCAGCAGGTTGGGGGAACCTCGGCTGCGGCGTCACACAAATGGTTATGCCGCTCGTTTTCGCGGGATTCATCTACCTTGGTTTCGCCGATGCGTCAGCTTGGCGTTTGTCGATGGTCACGGCCGGTGGGGTCTGCTTTGTGATGGGGTTGGCTTATTTCTTTGTCACGACGGATCTTCCCAATGGTAACTTCAAGGAACTTCGCGCTTCGGGTGAGCTTGTTCCCAAAGCCAAGTCCAAGGGGTCGTTCTGGTTGGCGGCCAAGGATTATCGCGTTTGGGCGTTGTTTGTCATCTATGCCACGTGTTTCGGAATCGAACTGACGATCAACAATATCGCTGCAATTTACTACATGGACTACTTTGGCCTCGGTCTCAAGACTGCTGGGCTCGTGGCCGGTCTATTTGGTTTGATGAATATTTTCGCTCGGACCTTGGGCGGGTATATCAGCGATAAGTTCGTGCAAAAGGGTGGGCTGCGCGGTCGTGTCAGATGGCTGTTCTTCGCATTGGCTGTCGAGGGTGTTGCGCTGATTTTCTTCTCGCAGATGCGCGTGATCGCCCTGGCAATCCCGGCGATGATTCTCTTCAGTCTCTTTGTGCAAATGTCTGAAGGTGCCACATTCTCGGTCGTGCCGTTTATCAACAAGAAGGCATTAGGTTCGGTGGCGGGAATTGTCGGTGCGGGCGGAAATATGGGCGCGGTTTGTGCGGGGTTTCTCTTTCGGGCGGAGAGCATTAGCTATCCGCAAGCACTGTTGATTCTTGGATTCGTTGTCTTTGGTTGTTCGTTCTTTACATACCTCGTTCGGTTCAGTCCCGAAGCGGAAGCGGCCGCCGCAAAAGAGTTCAATAAAGCAATGGCCGAGCGGCGCGCCGTAGCCAAGCAACGCCCCCCGTTCCGCGAGTTGGTTCCCGGTCTCAAGCATGTTCGCCCCATGGATGCCCTTCGCGTCTACCTCGGTGTCGCGCTGGTCGTCAAGGGGATTTACTTCATTGTAAACATGGCCGAGCTCGAGGCGACACTTGGCGGGGATCTTGGGCAGGGGCAGACGTTGATCGCTTGGTCTGTCGTGTTTGCTCACGTTGTGGGTGGGGCGAGCTTGGCGTTGGGGTTTGTGACTCGAGTGGCGGCGGGTATCAACGGCTTGATCCTGCTTGGGGCTGTCGTCATGACGCTTGCGGGTGCGACCGCCGATCCGGGCAGCTTACTGGGGGGCAACGTGAACTTCCAGTTTACGGCACTCGTGTTCTTTTCTTTGCTTCTTTTTGTGTGGCGCGGATCAGGGCCGTTCTCGTTGGACCACCTGCTTCGGATTGACGCCGAGAAAGAGCCGGAGTTGTTCGAAAGTGAAGTGCTCCCAGGACAAGGCCGCAGCGACCGTTAGCAGAGCAATCTAAAGGATTGATCGGATTATGAAACAACTACCACACTGGGATCCTGACAACCCGCAGGAGTGGGCAGATTCAGGGAAGGCGATTGCCGCGCGGAATCTGTGTATTTCGATCCCGAACCTGCTGTGTGCTTTCTCCGTCTGGCTTTACTGGGGAATGCTTGCCAAGTTCATTCAGAAGCTGCATTTTTCCAACCCGGAGCTCTTCAATTTCACCTTCCTTAATAGCGGGCAGCCCTATGAAGGTGATTCGTATCGTGCGCTCATGTTCAACCTGCCGGCCGTTGCGGGGTTGGCGGGGGCGACGCTTCGGATTCCCAACTCGTTTATGATTGCCATTTGTGGTGGTCGGAACGTGAAGTTCATGACGACATTGCTGCTGATCCTGCCCGCCGTCGGCGCGGGAATCGCACTGCAGAATCCGAACACCTCGTTTTTGACCCTGATTATTCTCGCATCGCTTTCCGGAGTTGGTGGCGGGGCGTTTTCGTCCTCGATGTCCAACATCAGCTTCTTTTTCCCGAAGAGAATGCAGGGGCTTTCACTTGGGCTCAATGCTGGACTCGGCAACGCTGGCGTCAGCGTTATGCAGTTCTTGCTGCCCTGGATTATTACGTTCGGCGCGTTCGGTTCTCTCGGCGGTGACCCTTATACGATCGGAACCGGCGAAACCACTAAAAGTATCTGGATTCAAAATGCCGGTTTGGTTTGGGTTCCGGTGCTCTTGTTTCTCGGCATCCTCGCGATGTTCTTTATGAACAATTTGCCGCAGCACAAATGCGGCCCGACGCCGGTCGCGATTACGAAATACTTGTGGTTGATGCTGCTTGGGTACATCGGCGCTACGGTGGCCATCGTCCTGTTGTTAACCCCTTGGGGTGGGTTTCCGGTACTACTCAAGGTGTTGATCATCGTTGTGATAGCGGCCACCACGACGCTCGCGGCCATGCGTTTCCTAACGCCGGGAGAAACCAAGGCCAACCTTCAGAACCAGTTTGCGATTTT
Organism: Planctomycetota bacterium; assembly: GCA_024278695.1. Taxonomy (GTDB): domain Bacteria; phylum Planctomycetota; class Phycisphaerae; order UBA1845; family UBA1845; genus JAJRSP01. The sequence continues at coordinate 5,413 of JAJRSR010000088.1, forward strand.
CCGCAACAAGCACAACTGGATTATGACCTGGATTTATACGATGACGTTTGGATCGTTCATTGGATACGCCAATGCGTTCCCCAAACTGATCGACGATGTGTTTGGTGTGATCCGCGTGAGTTCGGACGGCAACGTGCTGGCCGAGTCAATCATCAACCCCGCCGCCCCTATCTCCTCATCGTATATTTGGATTGGTGCCGGCGTCGGTGCGTTGATTCGTCCCTTCGGTGGATGGTTGTCGGATAAGTTCGGTGGTGCCCGGGTGACGCACTGGGACACAATCATCATGATTGGGGCCACGATTGGGGCGGGTTATTACGTGTCACTAGCCAGTCAGTCGGCGACACCTGAACAGTACTTCATTCCGTTTTTGTTGATCTTTATCTTGTTGTTTGCCACGACGGGCATTGGGAACGGCTCGACGTTTCGTATGATCCCGATCATCTTCAACAAGGAGCAGGCGGGTCCAGTCCTGGGTTGGACTGCGGCCATCGCCGCGTATGGCGCGTTTTTGATTCCGAAAATCTTTGGCACACAGATCAAGGGCGGCACGCCCGAATACGCGCTCTATGGTTTTGCGGTTTATTACCTTAGTTGCCTCGTCCTGAACTGGTGGTACTACGCGAGGCGAAACGCGGAGATCAAGTGTTGACGCGTGAAAGTAAAACTCAAGGCGTAACGATCATATTGTTGATCGGGGCGGTGTTTAGCTTGGCAACGCTGGTGGTGAGGTTGGGGGCTTTTCATCTCCCAGGCAACCATCAGGGGTATGCCCCTGAGCAGCCGATCGCATTTTCTCATCGGCTCCACGCTGGGGAGTTGATGATCGATTGTAAGTATTGCCACCATGGTGCCGAGATCAGTCGCCATGCGGGGATTCCGGCGAGTAGCGTTTGCATGAACTGTCATGCCGTCGTGACCGACACGCTCGGTTCGCTCCGGGCCGAGGACGACCTCGCGAAGGAGGAGGATCGCAAGCCGCGCCGTATGGTTTCCTCTGAACTCCAGAAGCTCTACGACGCTCTCGCCTTGGATGAAGAAATGAAGCCCAAGGCCGGTGAGACGCCCGAGCCTATCGAGTGGATCAAGGTTCATAACTTGCCTGATTTTGTTTACTTCAACCACAGTGCTCACGTGAACGCTCACGTCGATTGCGACCGGTGTCATGGGGCGATTGAAACCATGGAGCGCGTCAGGCAGGTGGAAAGTCTCAGTATGGGGTGGTGCGTTAATTGCCACCGAACGGTCAATAGCATCGGTGTCGCTGGCATTACGGTTGACGCGTCGCTGGATTGCGCGGCTTGCCATTACTAGGAGCCAGGATCAGTTATGGGCGAATCGAGCTCAAAAACGTATTGGAAGAGCTTGCCGCAGCGAAGCGATGGTGTGATCCCGCTGCCCATCGCCGGGGATGAGTTCCCCGAGGTGCCGGCGTCGCGTGGTATGGAGTTTCGCAGACGTGATTTTCTAGCCGCAGCGGGCTTTGCACTCGGTGGCATGGCGTTTACTGGGTGCAGCCGCGCGCCCATCCAAAAGGCGATTCCGTATCTCGTGGCCCCGGAGGCGATCGTGCCGGGTCATGCCGTTCACTATGCTTCGACGTGTCGGGCATGCCCCGCCGGGTGTGGGTTGCTGGTCAAGAACCGCGACGGCCGGGCGATCAAACTTGAAGGCAATGCCGAACATCCCGTCTCGCGCGGTGGGCTCTGTGCGGTCGGTCAAGCCTCGATCCTTGGTCTTTACGACAGCAAGCGTTTGCAGCATCCCATGCAACAGGGAAAACGCGCGACCTGGGACGTGGTCGATGGCGAAATCATGCGCCAACTCGACGCGCTCCGGGCTAGTGGGGCGACGGTTCGCGTGTTGACGAGGCCGACTTCGAGCCCAACCATGCGTCGTGTGATCGAGCGGTTCGTCGGGAGCTTCACTGATGCGAAGCACGTGACGTATGAAACGCTCTCGTCATCGGCGATCCATCAGGCTCACGAACGCACGCATGGGCAGTCCGTTCTGCCGCGGTACTTGTTCGACAAGGCTGAGGTGATCGTCGGGTTTGACGCGGATTTCCTCGGAACATGGTTATCGCCCGTGACGTTTACGGCCGGGTGGGCATCAGGCCGCAGGGCCGATGCGACTAACGGGACGTTCTCCTACCACGCTCAATTTGAAAGCCGGCTTTCGGTCACCGGTGGTAAAGCCGATTGTCGCGTGCCAGTCGCCCCTAGTCAGCTCGGCGCGGTCTTGACTCAGGTTGCGTCTGCGGTTGCTAAGAAATCCGGCGTGGCTTTTCTTGCCGGCGATGTTGGTACGAACGGCATTGACGCCTCATTGGTAGAAGACCTCGCGGCGCGGCTTTGGCACGCACGCGGCAAGTCGCTGGTTGTCTGCGGAAGCCAGGACGTTAACACGCAGGTGGTCTGCAACTTCATCAACCACACGCTGGGCAACTACGGTGCGACGTTGGACATCGCGCATCCGGCTTCCCAGGGTGATGCCGGCGACGATGCGATTCAGACTTTGTTGAACGAACTCGAGGCCGGGACCGTTGATGCGCTCATCATGGACGGCGTGAACCCGGTGTACGATCTTCCCAACGGCGCGGCGTTTGCGACGGCCATCGGCAAGGTTGGGTTGGTCGTCAGCCTTGCCGACCGTATCAGCGAGACATCATCGCACGCCACCTTTATCTGTCCCGACCACCACTACCTCGAAACCTGGGGAGATGTGTCCTTCGGTGACGGCTTGATCGGCTTCCAACAACCGGTGATGAGGCCGCTCTTTGACACGCGATCCGCTCTGGAAAGTTTGTCCCAATGGACGGGCGTGCCTAAGTCGGACCGGGCTCTCGTCCAAGAAACCTGGGGTGAGCGCGTGTCGTGGAACAAGGCGATTCACGATGGTTTTGCCAAGGTGTCCCAGCAGGCCGTGCCCGTGGGGGCGTTTCAGGTTGGTGTGGTAACACCCGTCCCTGTTGCTGAAAAGGTGCGTGACGGTCAGCTTGCCTTGGTGCTCTACCCTAAGGTCGCGATGCTCGACGGACGTGGGGCGGCCAATCCTTGGCTCTTGGAGATGCCGGACCCGATTACGAAAGTGGTATGGGACAATTACGCGAGCCTTTCGGAGAAGACCGCAGCGAGCCTGGGCGTCGAGACCGGAGATGTCGTACGCGTGACGCGCTCTGAGCCGGATTCCAAGGCGACAACCATCGAGCTACCCGCGCTGGTTCAGCCTGGGCAACACGATCGGGTCGTCGCGATCGCGCTCGGTTACGGTTACGGCGAAAGCGCACGCTTTGCCGACGTTGGGCCTGAGTGGTTGGAAAAGAAGCCGACCCTGGGCGACAACGGCCTGGTCGGGACCAACGCCTCGCCTTTGTTGACGTATCGCGCGGGACAGCTTCGTTTGTCCGGCGCTCATGTTTCCGTTACGAGAACAGGCCGTAAGCATACGCTGGCCACGACGCAGGACTACCACAACATCGAAATTCCTGAAGCCCTTGCGTTGCCGGGCATGATCCGCCGCCGCCCGATGGTTCGGGAAACCACAATCGCAGCCTACCAGCGCGATGGAAAACTTCCGGAACGCGGGCACGCCGTTCACCATGAAGACCTCGGCGATTTGTGGCCCGACGACCACAAGTATGAGGGGCACCACTGGGGGATGGCGATCGACCTCACCTCGTGCACAGGTTGCTCGGCGTGCGTCGTTTCTTGCCAGATTGAAAACAACGTGCCGGTCGTGGGGCGAGACGAAGTGCGGCGTAAGCGCATCATGCACTGGCTGCGGATCGACCGGTATTACAGCGATAACCACGGTGAGACTGACGTGCTGCATCAGCCTGTCATGTGTCAGCACTGTGACAGCGCGCCGTGCGAAACGGTCTGCCCGGTGCTCGCGACGGTTCACGGTGAGGAGGGGCTCAATCAGCAAGCGTACAACCGCTGCGTGGGTACCAGGTATTGTGCGAACAACTGCCCCTATAAGGTTCGCCGGTTCAACTGGTTTGAGTATGCCCACGACGACAAGCTCGCGAACATGTCGCTCAATCCCGACATTACGGTCCGCGGCCGTGGCGTTATGGAAAAATGCTCGCTTTGCGTTCAGCGAATCGAGGAAGCGCGGATCGAAGCGAAGAAACAGGGGCGAGCGATCGCCGATGGCGATATCAAGCCGGCGTGTCAGCAATCCTGTCCGGCCGGTGCGATTGTTTTCGGTGATATGAATGACCCTGAAAGCGCAGTCTCAAAACTCATTGCGAGCGGCCGCCACTATCGAATGTTGGAAGAAACGAACGTCAAACCCTCAGTGGGATACCTAGGTCTGGTGCGTAACCGGGACGAAATCGAGGACGATACTCACCATGGTTAGCGTCGGTGCGACAATCCACGATCCGCTCATTTTGGGCGATAAGACACCAAGTGTTGTCACGAAGGACATTTGTTCATCGCTTGACCGAGGACCCGCCTTATCCTGGTGGGTTGCGATTACAATTTCCTCGACCATGCTTCTTCTTGGGCTGGTGGCGGTTGGGTATCAGGTCGCCACAGGGATTGGCACGTGGGGCTTGAACAACACCGTCGGTTGGGCGTTTGACATTACGAATTTCGTGTTCTGGGTAGGTATCGGCCACGCCGGTACGCTGATTTCTGCCGTGCTCTTTTTGTTTCGGCAGAAGTGGCGCACCTCGGTCAACCGCGCCGCAGAAGCGATGACAATCTTCGCGGTGATCTGCGCCGGCATCTTCCCGTTGATTCACATGGGGCGTCCGTGGCTTGCTCATTGGATGGCACCTTATCCCAACACGCGCGGCCCGCTCTGGATCAACTTCCGTTCTCCGCTCGTGTGGGACTTCTTCGCGATCTCGACGTACTTTACGATTTCGTTTGTCTTCTGGTACGTGGGAATGATTCCGGACATGGCCACGCTTCGTGATCGGCTCAAGGCGGGTTGGCGAAGAAGCGTCGCCGGCTTTCTCAGTCTCGGCTGGAACGGGTCGTTTAGAACTTGGCTGCACTATGAAACCGTATACTTGTTGCTTGCGGGGCTGGCGACGCCACTGGTCCCGTCGGTTCACACGATCGTGAGTTGGGACTTTGCAACGTCAGTGATTCCGGGATGGCACACGACGATTCTGCCGCCGTATTTTGTGGCGGGTGCGATTTTCTCCGGTATGTCGATGGTGCTTTCGCTCATGCTGATCGCTCGAAAGACGATGCATCTTGAAGACTATATCACCGTGAAGCACGTCGGGGCGATGTGCAAAATCCTCATCGCCACCGGCGGGATGGTCGCGATGGCCTACCTTACGGAGTTCGTGACGGCGCTCTATTCAAACAGCGAGTACGAACAGTTTGCGTTTATGAACCGGGCGCTGGGTCCACTTTGCTGGTCCTATTGGATCATGGTGGGTTGCAACATCTTGAGCCCACAGATTCTGTGGTTCAAGGCCGCGCGGTCGAACATGCTGGTGGTGTTTGTGGTCACCATTTTCATCAACATCGGCATGTGGTTCGAGCGTTTCGTGATTATCGTGACGTCGCTCCATCGCGATTACCTTCCGTCCAATTGGACGGGGTACGCACCAACGTGGATCGAAATTGCGACACTCGTGGGAAGCTTTGGATTGTTCCTGACGTTATTCCTTATGTTTTGTAGGTTTATACCGGTCATTGCGATTGCCGAAGTGAAAGGCGTCTTGAGTCATGGCAGGAAGTAAAACTAAATACGTCGGGGACCGACGGTTCTTGCTTGCGGTTTTCACGAGTGAGGCGGATATTCTCGCCGCCACGACGGATGCTCGTGAACGTGGTTTGACGATCGCGGACGTGTACACCCCGTACGCCGTTCACGGCCTCGACAAGGCGATGGCCCTTCGACCGTCGCGTTTGCCCTGGGTGTGCTTTGCCTTGGGGCTTGCCGGTGCGGGCTTCAAGGTTTGGTTTGAGTTTTGGACTTCCGCAAGCGATTGGCCGATCAACGTCGGCGGAAAGCCTTGGAACTCCCTTCCTGCGTTTGTCCCGGTTACCTTCGAAGTCATGGTGTTGTTTGCCGCGTTAAGCACCGTCGCGGCGTTTTTGCTGGGAAGGCGGCTCTTGCCTGGCAGGCGTGCGAAGCTTGCGTCCCCCGGTGTCACGGACAACGAGTTTGCTTTGGTGATTGAAGAAACAGACGCTTCGTTTTGTAAGGATGAGGTCAGCGCTCGTTTTCGTGAGATGGGGGCGACCTCCGTCGAAGAGCGGGTGGAGCAGGAATCAATCTAATGTCGGCGAAGGCACTCAGTTTTATTTTCGGATCGATCATGGCGGTGGCCATCGTTCTAAGCTTCGCGGCTGCGCGGGATTTCTCGAAACCGAACCTGGAAGTCATGCCTGACATGTACCACGGTCCGGCCTACCACGCGTTCGACGAGAACCCAAATACTGAGAACGGCCGAACACTTCGTGAACCTGCACTGGGCAGTATCCCGCGCGGCATGATGCCGTTCGAGTACGCGCTGACCGAGCCGGACGCCCTGCGAGCGGGCGAAGAGTTGGTCAACCCGGTTTCTCCCGACGATACCGGTTCCTTGGCCCGTGGTGCCACGGCTTATGCGATCTTTTGCCAACACTGTCACGGTCCCGGTGGTGCAGGCGATGGCATGGTCGCCCATCGCGGTTTTCCGCCGCCCCCATCGCTGCTCATCGAGCACGCGATCAAGATGAAGGACGGGCAGATGTTTCACGTGACGACGCTGGGGCAGGGAAACATGCCCGGGCACGCCGCCCAGGTGTCTCGCGAAGATCGTTGGCACATTATTAACTACATCCGGACGCTACAGGCGGAAGCGCTGAATAAGCCGGCCGTCGCACCTCCTGCAGCAACGCCAGCAGAGGAAACCCCGTCGGAAGGAACACAGACGGAAGGAGTGCAACCTTAAATGACTCGCCAGTGCCAGCAGTTGAACCTGCCTGATCGAACCCACACGCTGTTCAAGTGGTTGGCCGTGGTCGGCGGGGCGAGTTTCGTCCTAGGGCTTCTCTTTGCGCCAGAGCGTGCGTGGTCAAGCTTCTTGCTTGTGAACGTTGGGCTTCTTGGGATGGGACTCGGCGCTCTGCTGTTCATTGCGTTTCAATACGTTTGCGGTGCGCATTGGGCGGTGGCGATCCGCCGTGTGCCGGAAGCCATGTGCGGGATTCTCCCGTGGGCGGCCGCGGGTATTTTGTTCACACTTGTGGCCGGGAAATCGCTTTACCCCTGGACGACCGAGCACGCCGTCGGAATGAAGGGAATTATTCTTGATTATTCCTTCGTCGTTGCGCGAGCCGTGATCTTCCTGGGACTTTGGTTATGGCTTGCCCGGGCGATCGTCAATCGGTCTCGCCTTCAGGACCGCACGGCCAACGCCGCGCTTTCTGCGAGCAACAAGAGGTTGTCTGCGGTTTTCCTTGTGGTCTTTGGCCTGACGTTTTGGATGGCCTGCTTCGACTGGGTGATGTCGTTGGAGCCCGAATGGTACAGCACGATGTACGGGGTGTATCATTTTTCCGGGGCGTTCCTTGGCGCACTTGCCGCGATGACGATCCTGGCGGTATGGCTTCAGCACGCAGGCCCGTTGCGCGACGTGCTGACCCACGAGCACCTTCACGATCTCGGCAAGATGCTTTTTGGGTTCAGTACCTTCTGGATGTACATCTGGTTCAGCGAGTACATGCTCATCTGGTATGCCAATTTCCCAGAGGAAACAGGTCACTTTTTGCGAAGGCAAGCCGGTGCTTGGGGGCCGGTCTTTATTGCCAACATGTGCGTCACCTGGTTGATCCCGTTTTTCGTTCTCCTCCCCAGGCCGGTGAAGCGAAGCCCAGGCATGCTGGTCAAGGTGTCTTGCTTGATTTTGGTCGGCCGGTGGCTGGACCTCTACCTTCTTATCTACCCATCCACAGTCGGATCGGAGTCGGTTACGTTTGGCATTTGGGAGCTTGGGATGGCCGTGGGCGCTCCGGGGCTCTTTATGCTGATCTTCGTACGCCGTTTCCGGTCAGCCGCTCCCATTCCGATCTCTGATCCGATGCTTGAAGCCAGCCTGCATCATCATCAATAGCTCGATCAACGCCTGTTGTTCGTCCAGAAACTTGCGGTGCTTCCAAGCGGCTGGCATCTCCTTGTCGCCGCAAGGGGTGTCGGCAGCGCGTCGCGTGTGTAGGCCGTGGGGCGTGGGTGCCTTACTTGGGCTGCGGGCCGCAGCGCTAGTCCATGCTGCCCAACGCCGTTTGTGCTATACACCCTTGCAGGTGCTGAAGCGTGAATCACGTTGAAGCATAAGCCGCATCGAGGTATCCTGCTTGTTCGGCGGGCCGGTTGTTTGGCATACTGGGAGTTGGATCAGCTTATGACGTCTGCGATTTTGGCTGCTGCCTCAGATGCCGACTGGGCGATCATCACGGACCTTGTCGTGATTATCGTGAGTGCGGCCGTTGTTGCGGTGGTCATGCAGCCCATGCGTCTGGCTGCGATTCCGGCCTATCTGATCGCCGGTGCCTTCATCGGCCCACGCGCTCTTGGGTTGGTGCCTTCGTCTGAAGGCTTGGGCGCCATCTCGCATCTAGCGATTATCCTCTTACTGTTCGGGATTGGGTTGGAGCTTCACCTGTCCGTTCTCAAGCACCGGCTGGCGCGTATGATGGTGGCCGGTTTTGGGTCCTGCCTGCTATCCGTCGCCATCGGGTGGCCTATTGCGGTCGGGTTTGGTTTGGCGCCGCCGGCTGCGTTGGTTGTGGCCATGGCACTGGCGCTATCATCGACCGCGCTGGTGATGAGGATCATCGCGGAGCGTCGCGAGCTTGGCCGGATGCGCGGGCGCTTGGCCCTCTCGATTCTTGTGATTCAAGACATGATCGTCTTGGGCATGCTCGCGGCCATCCCCGCCTTGGCCGCGTGGACGGGCTCTGACGTGACGGTGACAGTGGGCAGGGACGTTCCACTGATTGGTGACGGCGGCATACTGCGGTTTATTGTCGAGGCCTTATTGCGGATCGGCGGGGTGGCTTTGTTGATCGTAGTGGGCCGGGTGATTCTCCCGCGAATCCTGCGTGAGTCATTCCAAGGGCGGTCGCTGGAAGTGATGACGTTGGCCGGCGTGGCGGCCGCGCTCCTAGCCGCTTTTGTGGCGAAGGGCATAGGGTTCAGCCTGGAGGTGGGTGCGTTTCTGGCTGGTTTCATGCTCGCGGGGACGCCATTTCGACATCAACTCAGCAGTCAAATCGGACCGCTGCGGGATATCTTCATCTCGGTATTTTTTACGACCCTCGGTATGAAGCTGGACCCGAGTATCCTGGCCGAATGGTGGTGGGTTATCATCGCGGGCGGCGCTCTGATGATGGTTCTTAAGGCGGTTGTGATCTCTGGCGTCTGTTGGGCGCTGGGAACCACGGCCGGGATCGCCATTGCAGTGGGTCTCTCACTTGCGCAGGCAGGGGAGTTCAGCCTGATCGTCCTCGGTGCCGCACATAGCAACGGAATCATCAATGATGTCACGATGGCGGCCGCGATTGCGATCGTTGTGGTCTCGTTGATCTTAACACCTGCGTTGGTCGAGTTTGGTAGTCGTCTTTCGGGGGTGGCGTCCAAGATTGGTATCGCGCCGTGGGTTCGGTCATCGCCCCTTCACGACCCCAGTTGCGTGACAGTGCGCGCATCGAACCAGGCGAAGCATGTGATTATCGCCGGATACGGCCCCATCGGGTGTCTCATTGCAGAGGCACTCGAAGGTGCGGGTATCGGTTATACGATTGTCGAACTCAACCCGACTACCGTACAAGAGCAATCTCGCCGGGGCAGGCCGGTCATCTTCGGTGATGTTGGCAACCCGGAAGTGCTGGAAACAGCAGGGATCAGAAACGCTCAGGCACTTGTCTTAACCATTCCCGACGAAGAGGCTGTGCTGCGTACCTGCGCGGTGGCGCGGCGGCGCGCACCGGACGTGTTTATTGCGGCAAGAACCAGGGTGGTGAGCAAGCGGGCGGGGCTCGTCGAGGTTGGTGCCGATTCGGTTACGGTTGACGAAACTTCCGCGGCGACCGAAATGCTGCGTGCCGTCATGGCGTGCCTCGAAGCAGGTGCCGAGGAGGGGCCGCTGGGGACAGAATCTGAATCCGATGAACGACCAACGGTGGTCGAGGATGACGCTGTTTGAGTGGCACGTGTTGACAGACTTCGCGCGTGTCCATAAAGACGAACGACCTTCCGGCGTCAGAACGGAGCTTGAGGTACGAGGGAACTGCATGTGATGGCCGAAACCGTCTTACTGATTACAGAAGACTCCGGTATCGTGCAGAAAGTGCGTGATGCGTGTCGGGAACTGGAAGCGAGCCTGACACATGTTGGCGTGCTGAAAGATGCTGTTTCGGAACTTTCAGCCACGCCCCCCGATCTGATTCTCTGCGACTACGCCACCTTTGAAGTCGTGAGGAAACAGCTCCCGCGCGCCTGCGTCTTGCTCTATACCGAGCCGGCCGGCAGCGAGCAGGCGATTGAGGCCATCAAACGGGGCGCTATCGACTACTTGGTGACACCGATTGAGACGGTGGTTCTGGCGCAGCACATTCGTGAGGCCCTTCGTATCAGTCGCGACATCCACGTTCCGGCGGTCTATGAACAACCGGACGAAGACGGTGCTGTCGAACGGATCATCGGGCAGTCGCCTGCGATGCGTGAAGTGTACAAGCTGATCGGGCGTATCGCGCCGCGGGACGTTAACGTGCTCATCACCGGTGAAAGCGGCACCGGTAAGGAATTGATAGCTCGGGCGATCCTGCACCATAGTCCGCGCAAGGATCAGCCCTACCACGCGCTCAACTGTGCTGCGATTCCGGAGACCCTGATCGAAAGCGAGCTCTTTGGCCATGAGAAGGGCGCGTTCACCGGTGCCGCACTGAGGCGGATCGGCAAGTTCGAGCAGTGTGACTGCGGCACGCTTTTCCTCGACGAGATTGGGGATATTCCTCTGGCCACACAAGCCAAGCTGCTACGCGTCTTGCAGGATAAGACGTTCCAGCGCCTTGGTGGGACCGAGCTGATGATGAGTAACGTGCGCATCATCGGAGCCACGCACCAGCCCCTTGAGACACTGATTGAAGAGAAGCGGTTCCGGCAGGATCTCTACTTCAGGTTGAAGGTGGCCAGCATCGACGTGCAACCGCTTCGTGAGCGTGAGGTCGATGTCGTGTTGCTCGCCCACCAATTTGTGCGGCGCTACAACCGGAGCCTTGGCGCTGACATTCGGTCGTTTTCGCCGGACGTACTTCCCGTGTTACTCAAGTACGCTTGGCCGGGGAACGTGCGCGAGCTTGAGAATGCCATCAAGGCGGCGCTTGTCGTAGCTCGTGGCTCCGTCTTTCGACTTGAGTTCCTGCCTGACCATGTTCGCCATAGCGCCGAGGATCGTCCCGCCGGACGCCCGGGTAGCGAACGCTCGACGGCTGCCCCAACCGATGCTGACGCGCGGTTGGTGGCGGAAAAACTGATCGCGCAGCCGGCCTTGGATGGCAAGTTGCACGAGACCGCGACCGCCGTGGTCGAACGTGAGATCATCCGGGTGTGCCTTGTGCGTACCCAGGGACAACTCGCCCCGGCCGCGAGAATGTTGGGAATCAGCCGCACGACGCTTCGCAAGAGGATCGCCCTCCACGGGATCCGCACGACCACATCCATCGACCTCGATACTTGAAACAACGGCTTGATGCCGCATGACCGCAGTGGCCATTATGTGGCCGCTGCGGCTTCGGGCTGACCGGTTTCCGACTGCTAATCATCATCGTACTGATATCGTAACCATTTTCATTACATGATGTTACGTTCATTTTGTTGTGCCGGTGGGTTTGGCACACGTCGTGCGATATACCAGGAAAACAAGCGAGAGCGCCGCACGGATTCGTCCAGCGTAGGACGAGCGGCCTGTCGCCCAGGCTTGCCGGGTTGCACGCGTAGGTATACGCAGCGAAGGCGTAAACGGATGTCTCGCTGCGACCTGTGTGTAACCGGCTAGGTCTTAACTACGTGGAGATCGCAATCATGAAGCTGCGTAACAGGACGTCTCGGGCAAAACAGCGGCAAGATATGCTTCGGGAGCTGGCTACCGATGAGGTGGCCCGTGTTACGGTTGGACCCGGGCATTCGCGCGCGGCGGACGCCATCGATGCGTTGCAGCGGATTCGAGATGGTACGTATGGAAGCTGCGTGGATTGTCGCAAAAGGATTCCCGCGGCGCGCCTTCAGGTCAAGCCTGAAGCTAAACGATGCGTCGCGTGTCAAACCGAATACGAACGGCGCTCGACGGCCGGTTCAGGAGATTGGCGCGATGTTGCCAGACGTTCAGCTTGATGGAAACCGATGGATCGGGCATACGCCGCGATGGTACATACACTTGGGGCGCGGTCCGCCTCGTGTTGGGTCGCCGTCGGGGGTGGAGCATCACTCAGGCTGATGCTGACCCCGGTGTATGGAGTTTGGTCGTGCATTCGGCAGGGTTCGCCGTGCCGGACGAATGTAGCGGATGTTGCCGGTGGACGTAGCCAGTTTGCTTGCCTATTCTTCTTGACATGGAGGTCGATTCTCGAAAACGAATCACCCTGCGTTGTCAACGAGGCGGCCGCTGCTGTGGCCTTTGGGCCTTCTTGAATGAAGGGTTGGCGCTAGGAACGCCGACGTTCCGAGGGCAGGCAAGCAGGCTTCGTCCATGAGTTTTTTTAAAGCCATTTTTCGTCGTAAGCGCGCCCGCCGGGCGGCGCGAATCCAGCGTGAAATCAATGCGTTGGAACCCTCACTTCTCGCTCTTTCCGATCAAGACTTACAAGCGCGCAGCCAGGCGCTGCGTAAACGCGCCCGCGGTGGGGCTGACCTGGAGTCACTACTCAGCGAAGCGTTTGCGGTGGTGCGCGAGGCGGCGCGACGCACCCTCGGGTTGCGGCATTACGATGTCCAACTTCTCGGCGGGCTTGCGCTACACGACGGGCTCATTGCGGAAATGAAGACGGGAGAGGGCAAGACATTGGTGGCCACGCTCCCGGTCTACCTCAACGCGCTGACCGGGAATGGTGTGCATGTGGTGACGGTCAACGACTACCTCGCCCAGCGGGATGCCGATTGGATGGGGCCGCTGTACCGGTTTCTCGGGCTCACAGTCGGTGTCGTTCTTGAGGAGATGGGTGACGACGAGCGTGAGGCGCTGCGGAACCGCCGCGAGGCCTACCGTTGTGACGTCACATACGGTACCAACTCTGAAATCGCATTTGATTACTTGCGGGACAATTTGGTCACAGTCCCCGAGGAGATCGTCCACCGCAGGTTTGACTACGCCATTGTTGATGAAGTTGATTTTCTACTACTCGACGAGGCGCGGACGCCGTTGATTATCAGCGGCCCCGCTCGCGCAGATTTTGGTATCTTAGAGAAGGTGGATCGAGTGACCCGTCGTCTGCGGGAGGGGCTGCACTATGTGACAAAGCCCAAGACCCGTACGGCGATCTTGACAGAGGCCGGTATGCAAATGGTTTCGGATGGCCTTGGTGTGGGCAACCTCTTTCATGTCGAGCATCTCGACACCTGGCACGCGGTATATCAATCCGTCGTCGCGCACGGCGCGTACCATCGCGATGTGGACTATATCGTTGAGGACGGAACGGTTCTGATCGTTGATGAGTTCACCGGGCGCGTCTCCCCGGATGTTCGCTACGCTGACGGTCTGCATCAAGCGATCGAGGCGAAAGAGGGTGTCCATGTCGAGTCTGAGGATGAAACGCTGGCCAAGGTGACTTATCAGACTTTTTTCGGTCGCTACAAAAAGCTCGCTGGGATGACGGGGACGGCCTGGTCGGCGCGCAAGGAGTTTCGTAGTACCTACGAGCGCGATGTTGAGGTTATCCCGACAAACCGACCGCTGATTTTTGAGGATCATCAAGACGTGGTCTTCGACACGCTGGATGAGAAGCACGAGGCCATCGTGCAGGACATTCTTGTTCGTCGCGCTAAGGGGCAACCGGTGCTGGTGGGGACCACGAGTGTTCACGAGTCGGAGCAACTGGCTCGCCGGCTCACGGATGCCGGCGTGCCGCATGCGCTCCTCAATGCCAAGAACCACCGGGCTGAAGCTGGGATTATTGCGCAGTCGGGGCGCAAGGGGGCCGTCACGATCTCGACCAACATGGCCGGTCGCGGTACGGATATCGTTCTGGGCGGCAATCCGAGCATGTTGGTCAACGATGCCCCATACCGGGCACCCGAGCACGAAAGACTCGTGGCGGCGTGTGCCAAGGAACGCGACGACGTTCTGGCCGCCGGAGGGTTGCATGTGATCGGGACGTCATTGCACGACTCGCTACGCATCGACAACCAGCTTCGTGGGCGGTCCGGACGGCAGGGGGATCCGGGTTCCAGCCAGTTCATCATCTCTCTTGATGATGACATTTGGAAGAAGTTCGGCAAGGCGAAGATCCGCAGGATTCGTGACACGCTGCGCGAGCAGGGCCACTCAAAGAACGAACCCATCGTGTTGCCCGACCTGCTTCGTACGCTCTGGATGCTTCAGAAGAAGGTGGAAGATGAAAACGAGGCGATCCGCCGGGACGTTCTCAACTACGACATCGTGGTTCATACACAGCGCGAAACGATCTACCGGTGGCGCAGCACCCTCGTGGGCGGAGACGGTTACGATCCTGTAGGCCTGATCCGTGAGGTCACCGAAACGCTGATCGCACAGAACGAAGACAGAGGGGAACTGGCCGAAGCGCTCCTGGTGCACTTCCACAAACCCTTCGACCTGCTCGGTACGGATCCAAACGATTTTACGGATGAAGTGATGCGGCAGGCGCTGGCACTCCTCAAACAGCGCGAAGATCGCATCGGTACGGAAGTCTTGCACGAACAGGGGCGGCTCATTCTTCTACAGGCCATCGACGATCTGTGGACGGAGCACCTATGCAATTTGGAGTCGGTCGAAGAAAGCGTCGGCTTGCGCGGGTTTGCCGAGCTCGATCCGGTGGTCGAATGGAAGAAGGAGACCGCGCACATGTGGCAGGAAACGCTTCAGCACATTCGAAGCCGGGCGGTGACGCTCTGGTTTGTGGCTGAGCCGGTGCCTACGACGTCGTGCAGCGGCGCGTGACTAAGATTGATCCCGCCGTGAGAACGAGAAGGGCCATCACGGCAAGCCCCCAATGGGAAACGGTCGGGATACTTTCGATACCGGCGACGGAGAACTGGATCACCGCGGCACCGCCGGGTAGCCCGTCACCAGAGGGAAGCGACGCGGAGTCAACGGGGTCGGCGATGTCGCCGTCCAGTGCCATCAAGCTGTCAAGCGCAGTCACGCTATCTAATACCGTGAGTGTGTACGTGTCGGGGGCCAATGACGCAGCGAGGCGTAGTTGGATCGGGTTCGACCCTGTGCCGGGGTCGATCGTTACCGATTGCGGTCCCGTGGTTGCGCCCACGAGTGAGAAATCGGCGTCGACAGCATCGACATCCGTGTGAAACGTGACGGTCAGTCCGGCAATGCTGTTTGGATAGGAAACGGTCGCACCTGGTGGGGGCGTGACCTTGACGATCTTGGGTGGTCCGGGCGCATAACTTGTCTGGGTATCAGTGCTGCGAAGGATCCAATCATCGGGGTCGAACTGCACTGTTGTGGGCGCGGCCGCGACCGGAACCACGAAGTGTTCGTAATCGGCATCGTTGAAAACAACATACGTCGTGCCATCGACCACGATGTCAATCGGCATCGTGAAGCGCTGGTACCCTGCCGGCTGAGTTTGGTCGATGCTGAGCAGCAGGAAGTCGCTCCCGTCAACCTGAACCGAATCCCACGCCCAACTGTACCTCGGGACGTATTGACCGAAGACCCATTCATCAAAGAACCAAGCCAACGACTGGCCTCCGTAAAACGGCTCGCAGATGGCCTGTAGGTCTCTCGTGGTGGCGGCCCCATGCTCAAACGCCGCGCGGTAGGCGGCCAGCGCGTTA
>JAJRSR010000089.1 GCA_024278695.1 Planctomycetota bacterium
GCGCAGCGTTAACCCCATGTCCGCGAGTGTGAGGGCGTTGTTGAGTATATCTTGTAGACCATCAACGCTTTCTTCTTCCGAGTCGCCACGGATGTTTCCATCTTTTTCAATGACAAATATGGCGTTGACGCGGCCCGTGCGATGAAGCGAGCGTTGCAGGGTGGCGATCGGTACGAACGCGTTGCGCGGCGAGAGCTGCTGCGGTTTCGTGGAAAATACACCGAGCCCCTCTGCCGGCAGGATCGCGTGAATCGGTAGCCGTAGGGTGGCCGTGGTGTCGTCGCGTTTTCCGAGCAGCGTTTCCGTGGAGACGTCGGCCGGTTTGCCCATCCGCAGGAGGATGTCGTCACCGACGCTCGCCTGTAGGTCTTCGGCGAGGGCATGATTGATGACGACGGAACGCGCGGGCATCTTCGTGATGGTTGACGCGATCGCCAGGGGGGGCATTTTGAAGAGGTGCCAGAAGGAATCTTCCACACCGTAGATACTCACGCGTTCGGCATGCGCGCGTGACTCCGCGTGGGTCGCGCCGCCGCCGACCGATACCGCAGCGGCCATCCGGTTGTAGGTGCCCTTGGCGGCCGCACGTTCCTGAAGGTTTTTTGCGGTCGTGCTCGTGAGGTAACGCGATGACACCAACGCGTGATCGACTTCGCCCAATCGTCCGAGCGCGACGTCGAGGAGGCTTTGGCGCATGGAGTCCCCCACGAGCAGGGCTCCGGTTAGCGCCGCGCCGGCCACCGCCACGCCCAAGGCCACGGCTACGTTCGTACGCCAATGGTACGTCAATGATCGCGTATAGAGGGTTGATCGTCGCACGGCATCTCCTCCTTACGCACTGACCAACGCGTGATCGCGAAGCTCGAATCGCTTTTGGAACTTGCCGGCCAGCGTTTCGCTGTGGGTCACGACGATCAGCACGGTGCGCTCGGCTTGGTGAATCTCATGGAGCAGTGAGGCTACCGTGTCGGCGGTCGCGCGGTCGAGGTTGCCGGTCGGTTCATCTGCCAGTAGCAGTGACGGCTGGTTGACCAGTGCGCGAGCGATGGCCACACGTTGACGCTCACCGCCGGATAGCTCGCCGGGTCGATGGTCGAGTCGGTCGCTGAGGCCCATGCGTTCGAGCAGGTGCTTGGCCCGGGTGAGCCCGTCCTCGCGGTTGCCATCGCGAGATGGCACCAGGGTCGGCACGAGCACGTTTTCGATGACGGAGCATTGCGGTAGCAGGTGGTGCTCCTGAAAAATAAACCCGACGCGCCGGTTGCGAAACCGGGCGAGCTCATCGGCACCTAGTTTGAATGGGTCTTCGCCGTCAATGGTCAACGTTCCGGAGTCCGGCGGTTCGAGCGTGCCGAGGATGTTGAGCAGCGTGCTCTTGCCGGACCCGGACTGGCCCATGATGGCCGCAGATTCTCCGGCATCGAGCTCCAGCGTGACGCCGTCGAGCACGAGCAGGTCTTGGCTTCTCGTTGGGAAGCGTTTGATGATGGCTTGGGCTTGGAGTGTGGTGGTCACGTTATTCGGTTCCCGTTGTTCGAGTCGCTGTTGATCGCTTGCGTGTCAAAAGGCGGAGTCCATCGGACCACGGACCCCTGCGTGTTGTCAAGGGCTGCGTTCTAGGGTTGCGGCGCATGGCTGTTTGCGTTTGTCTCGTGTTGGGCACAAAGTCTTGTATACAGCGCCCACGTTCGTTCGGCCATGAGTTTATCTGTGAACCGTTCGTGGACCACTTGGCGACCCCGGATGCCGAGCCCGTGGCGTCGCTCGGGGTCGTCCATGAGTCCCGCGAGTGCCTGGGCTAACGCGCCTTTTTCGCTTGGGTCGTAGAGGATGCCGCCGTTGGTTTGCGTGATGAGCTCGGGGAACGAGCCGTGCCGCGGCTGCACGACCGGGACGCCGGATGCAAGCGCCTCCAAAATGTAAACACCTTTGGCCTCGTGGTATTCCGTCGGCACGGATAGCACGTCCAGCGAGCGGAGCATTCTTAGTTTTTCATCCCGATCGACCGCGCCCAGGTATTCGAAGGCGGTCTTGATGCCAGCCTTTGCGACGTGCGACTCGATCGTTGCAAGGTAGGGCTTGTCTGCACCAGAGAGATACCCCGCGACCAGCAGCCGGCAGTTTTTCCCGCTCTCGATGAGTTCAATCACGGCATCGACCAGGTTCACAAGCCCCTTTTCCGGGCAGACCCGCGCGAGGTACCCGATTGTGAAGACGTCGTGGGCTGCGGCATTGGGTGCGGTGCGGACCGGTTCGGGGAAGTCGCTGACGGCCACTCCGAGCGGCACGATGTGGATGCGATCACTCGGCAGCCCGAAATGCTCGGCCGCGAACTTTGCGAAGTAGTCGGTCACGGAGACAAAGGCGTCGATGTTGTGGGCGGCAGTGCGGATCAGCGACAGCGCCTCGGTGTGCTGCGGTTCGGGTAGTTGATCGAGAAAGATGTCCTCTCCCGTGAGTGTGCAGACCACGGGCACGCCGAGCGCGTCTTTCAACGGCTTGGCCACACCGGCGAACATGAGGTTCGGCAGGTTGACGAGCGACGGCTTGATGATGCGCAGCGTGTCGATGAGCCTTGCTAGCTCGTCCCGCTGCGGACCGTGCGCGCCGCGCAGCACGGACACGGTGAGGTCGGCCACGTCTTTGGGTTGGGTCTTCGCGGCGAAACGCCCGACGAGGTTAAGCAGCGCCGGCGCATCCAGGAACTGCGTTAGCGTTCGTGGCAATCGCCGAAACCAGTTGAAGCGATCTTCGAGGTAGACGTTGATTCCGCCGTAGTGAACCGTGTGTCGGCTGACGTCGCGCTCGTCCGTTCGCAGTGGTGTGTAGAGGGGTAGGAGTACGATGTCCCGCCCTTGCTCCAGCAGGGTGGCGGCCAACCGGTTGTCGCGCATGCAACTTCCGCAGTACATACCCGCAGCACCGGCGGCCAGGTAGGCGATGCGTGGGTTGTCGGGGGTGCGGCTCATGCGGCTTCGGTTTCGTTCGCGGTCGTTCCTGGTGCTTCCGACGCTGATGATCGGCGGTGGGGCGATTGTTGCAAGTGGTGGCGGCACTGGGCGGTTTGTGGCTGTGAAAGGCTGGGGCAACGACAATATTTTACATGGTTGATATGTACTGCGTTGTGCGAGGGGTGCCGGGCGTCGATTTTTTTCGTCGTGCGGTTATGATGGGTGTGCTTGATATATCACGATAGACGGCGGCTTGGTTGACGTTTGCGACCACAGACGGTGCCGCTTCGCCGACGGGTTGAACGGAACCTCCGAAGATTCCAGCGGTATCCATGGCCTACTTTCATCCTGAAGAAGAAACGCTCGAGCCGACGGCATTGGTTGCGTTGCAATCGCGCAAGCTGGCTTCGATGCTCGCGGTGGTTGGTGGCAACGCGTTCTACCGTCGCAAGTTCGCGGCCGCTGGCGTTGACGTGGCGTCGTGCGCTCTGGTTGATCTGCCATTCACCACTCGCGCGGAGTTGGAACAAGACCAACGCGACCATCAACCCTACGGCACGAACCTGACGTATGATGCGGATCGGTACCATCGGCTGCATCAAACGTCCGGCAGTTCCGGGGCACCGCTACGATGGCTGGATACGGCCGAGAGTTGGGATTGGTGGAAAGCGTGTTGGGGTGTGATCTATCGGGCGGCCGGTGTGATTGATGCGGATCGGTTCTTCTTTCCGTTCAGCTTCGGTCCTTTCATCGGTTTTTGGGGCGCGTTCGAGAGCGCTGCGGCGATGGGTAACTTGTGCCTTCCGGCGGGCGGTATGTCGACATCGGCGCGGTTGCATGCGTTGCTGGAACATCGTGCGACGTTTGTTTGTTGTACCCCGACCTACGCGCTGCGTATGGCCGAGGTCGCGAAAGAGCTGGGGTTGGATTTGGCTGGCTCGGCCGTGCGCGGCTTGGTGGTGGCCGGTGAGCCGGGTGGTAACATCCCGGCGACGAGATCGAAGATCTAGCAGGCGTGGGGGGCTCGCGTGTTCGACCATGCGGGAATGACGGAGCTCGGGCCGTGGGGGTTTGAATGCGTCGAAGCGCCAGGCGGCATGCACGTCATGGAGCATGAGTTTGTGGCCGAGGTCGTGGACGCCGAATCGAGTGAGCCTGTGCCGGATGGTGGGCCGGGTGAGTTGGTTTTGACGAATCTTGGGCGTCTCGGCAGCCCGTTGATTCGATACCGAACGGGGGACCGGGTGCGGCTCACGCGGGGGCGGTGTTCGTGCGGGCGCTGGTTTGCTCGGGTGGAAGGCGGTATCCTGGGGCGGGCGGATGACATGCTCGTAGTTCGCGGCAACAACGTGTTCCCGAGTGCGATTGAGGGGATCGTGCGTTCGTTCGATGAGGTGGCCGAGTTTCAGATTGAGGTGGACGGACGCGGTGCATTGGTGGAATTGGTGATTCGGATAGACCCGGTGCCGGGTGCCCAGGACGGACTCGACCGGCGGCTTACGGAAGTCTTGCAGGACCGGTTACACTTTCGTCCGAAGGTGGTGGTTGTAGCGGCTGGATCTTTGCCGCGGTTTGAGATGAAGGCACAGCGCGTCGTTCGGCGCGGTTAGTCAATAATGGATCGCGGCGTGATGACAAAGAACAGGCTTATGAAGAATAAAAGACATTTGGCCGGGCTGGTGTTGTTGGCGACGGCGACACCTGTGATGGCAAACGATTGGCCTGCATGGCGCGGCCCGGAACAGACCGGAGAGACGCGTGAGAACGCAGGTGTTACGAGCTGGTCCGAAGGCGGCGATAACCTTCTTTGGAAGTTGGACATTGGCGGGCGGTCCACCCCGATCGTGATGGACGGTCGTGTCTACCTTGCCGGTCCGGTGGGCAGTGGAAGCTGCGTACAGGAGCGTCTCGTGTGTGTGGATGCCGAGACTGGGGCGAAGCTCTGGGAGAAGCGGTACAACGTCTTTCACACGGACATTGTCGAGAACCGCGTTGGCTGGTCGGCACCGGTCGGCGATCCGGAGACGGGCTATGTCTATGTTCATAGCACGGGCGGGGAACTCCTCGCGTTTGATCGCGACGGCAAGATCGTTTGGAAGTGGTCGTTGTCGGAGGAGCTTGGGCGGTCGAGCGGCTACGGCGGGCGCTTGCAGACGCCGATCATCGACGAGGACCGCGTGGTCATCAGCTTCACCTATATTTTGACGCAATGGGACACCGGCAAGAAGAAGGCCGGGCACCGCTACTACGCCTTCGACAAGCGAACGGGTGAGATTTTGTGGATGGCGCAACCGGGCGGGCGCCCGCTGAACACGACGTACTCGGCACCGATCGTGACCGTGGCCGATGGCAGGCGTTTGATGATCGCGCCGAACGCTGACGGCAATGTGTACGGCTTGCTCGCGCGGACCGGCGAAAAACTCTGGACCTATCGTTTTAGCAAGGCCGGCCTCAATGCGACGGGCGTGGCACGTGGAAAGTATTTCTACCTTGCCCATAGCGAGGAAAACGTATCTGGCACGGTCATGGGTGCGGTGGCTTGTATTGATGTGACGGGCAGCGGGGACGTGACGGACACACATGAGGTTTGGCGGGTTGAGGGCATTCAGGCGGGGTATTCGTCGCTGGCTCTCGCCAACGGCCGCGTCTATGTGGCCGAGAACGGCGCGACGATGCACGCGCTGGACGCGAAGACCGGTGCGGAACAATGGCAGTTCGACCTTGGTCGTGCGATGAAGGGCTCGCCGATCGTGACCGCAGACGGAGTGATCTATGTTGGTGAGGTCAACGGGTTGTTCCATATTTTGAAGGACGAGGGTGACAAGTGCGTGTCACTCGACTCGAAGCAGTTCGCGCGTAAAGATGGGTTGGTCGTGGAGATTCAAGGCTCGCCCGCGTTTTCCGATGGTCGCGTGTATTTTATGACCCGGTACGAAACCATCGCGTTGGGCGTCAAGAGCGGTCCGAAGGTGACTGCGGCCGTGCCTGAGTTTGAACGGGAATCGGCCCAGCCGGGACCGGCAGCGCGGATGCTCGTCGTGCCGCGTGAGGTTACGGTGGCACCGGGTGAGCGTTTGGCGTTTCGGGTGGCGTTGTTTGACGCGTCCGGTCGGCGTTTGAAGTCATCGCCGGCCACGTGGTCGATCAAGAAGGTCTCGGGGGATATATCTGGCGATGGGACGTTTCAGGCGTCTCCGGCGTTGGCGTTTTCGTCCGGAGTGGTAGAAGCGAAAGTCGGCGACCTGACTGCGACCGGGCGCGTTCGCATCAGTCCGCCGTTACCGATTGACGAAGGCTTTGACACGATGCCGGTTGGGAAGCAGCCGCCGGGTTGGATCGGCGTGGACGCGAAGACGCAACTGATTGAAAAAGATGGCACGGTCGTGTTGCACAAGAAAGCCACGAGCCCGTCGGCCAAGTTCGCCAGGATGCAGGCGTTTTCCAGTCCGCCGATCGAAGGCGGCTACACGGTCGAGGTGGATTTGATGGCCGAGCCGAAGAAGGGTCGCCGTCCGACGCTTTCGGACATGGGTTTGATCAACAGCCGGTACACGATGATTATGCTTGGTAAGGAGAAACGCATTCGTATCGTCTCGTGGTCGCCGGTGCCGCGTATTGAGGAAGAGGTGGATTTTGATTGGCAGCCGAACGTCTGGTACCGTGCGAAGTTGCGCGTGACGCTCAGCAGCAGCGGTGCGCTTGTTTCTGCTAAAGTTTGGAATCGTAACGAGGCGGAGCCCGCGGCGTGGAACGTACAAGTTAAAGATTCCTGCCCGAACACCGAGGGCAGTCCGGGGATTTATGCCTACAGCAAGGGGACGTCGGCCAAGCGGCACGGCAGTTCGGTCTTTTTCGACAACTATAAAGTGACAGGTAATGAATAAATACTTACGCATGTTCAGGAAAGCTGTTTTCGCTAGGGTTGATCGGTTGATTGCGTCCCGCCTTGGTCAAGGGGGAAGAAAGGGGGCCTGTCTTCTTGGACATAGCGCAAGCCCAGTCATGCCGAACTTGGTTGCGCTGGGCTTCGTCGCGCTGCTGATGGCGGTGATGGTGCGCCCTGCGGCTGCTGAGCCGTTGTCGAAGGCGAAACGCGGCGACTGGCGCATGTGGGGCGGGTCGCCGGATCGGAATATGGTGTCCGGCGAGACGGGCATCGCGACGAAGTGGGACGTTAGCTCCAAGAAAAACATCAAGTGGATGGCACCGCTCGGCTCGCAAACCTATGGCAACCCGGTGATTTCCAACGGTAAGATTTTCGTCGGTACGAACAACGGCGGTGAGCTGCGCCCGAAGATCAAGGGCGACAAGGGCGTGATCGTTTGCCTTGAAGAAAAGTCAGGCAAGTTCCTATGGCAGATGACGCACGACAAGCTCCCTACCGGTCGGGTGAACGATTGGCCGCTGCAGGGGATCTGTTCAACGACCGTGGTCGAGGGCGACCGTATGTACTATGTGAGCAACCGTTGCGAGCTGATCTGCGCTGACGTCGAGGGTTTTCTCGACGGCGAAAACGATGGCCCCTACAAGGATGAGAAGTACCACGAAAAGCAAGACGGTGACATCGTGTGGGCGCTGGATATGTTCGAGGACTTGGAGGCGTTTCCGCATAACCTGGCGACGTGTTCCCCCGTGATCGGTGGCGATCTCGTATTCGCGGCCACCTCCAACGGCGTGGACGAGCAGCACCTGAACATCCCCATGCCGGATGCGCCGGACTTTCTTGCGGTCAACAAGAAAACGGGCGAGATTGTATGGGAAGCCGGTGAGCCGGGCGACAAGGTGCTTCACGGCAGTTGGTCGTCGCCGGCATACGGCGTGATCGACGGGGCCGCGCAGGCCATTTTTGCCGGTGGCGACGGCTGGTGTTATTCCTA
>JAJRSR010000090.1 GCA_024278695.1 Planctomycetota bacterium
AGGTAAAAGTCGGTGATGCGGTCGAGGGCGTCGGGGATTCTCTTTGAGGGGATGGCCACCACCGGCAGACCATACGAGCCGCCGTTCTCCTCCCATTGACCACCAAGCACCACCTGGAAATGCGGCACCTGATAGCCCTGAATGATTCGGCTGACGCCGTAAAACCCGATGTCGGCCACGTGGTGCTGACCACAACTGTTGAAGCAGCCGCTGACCTTGATGTGCAGGTCTTGGATGGCTTGATCCATCTGGAAACTCTTCTCGGCCAAGCGCGTGCGCAGTTCCGAAGTCAAACCGCGCGATGAGGAGATACCGAGCTTGCAGGTGTCCGTGCCGGGGCATGTCACCATGTCGAGTATGTTGCCGGCACCCGGCTGGCTAAGATCGCAAGCATCCAAGGCTGCAAACAGCGCGGGCAGATCGGCCTTGCTGATCCAACGTATGACGAAGTTCTGCTCGACGGAGGTGCGGATCGTACCGGCGGTAAACTCACGCACGATATCGGCGAGCCCGCGAAGCTGGGTCGGCGTGAGATCTCCGAGCGGCAGCGCGACGGTGACGGTCACGTAGCCGTCCTGCCGCTGCGGACGGATGTTCGTCTTGAGCCAGCGGTGGTAACGCTCGCTACCTTTGGTGTCGGGGAGCTCACCCGGTGGTCGCGATGGTTTTTCCCACGCATCCAAAGCGCCGGCGAGGTATTCGGTCCAGCGAGGGTCGTGTTTGAGCTTGGCCCGCTCGGCGAGCACTTCCTCCTTAAACTTATCAATACCCCACTTGCTCACGGGGAACTTCATGCGGGCCTTGCTACGGCTCTTTTTATCTCCGTGTTTGGACAAAACGCGACCGATGGCCTGGGCGATGGGTAGCATTTCTTCGGGTAGCAAGAACTCATCGAACAGCTTGGCCTGCTGCGGCACAGCCCCGAGCCCGCCACCGACCACGAAGCGAAAGCCCCGCTGTTCCTTGCCGTCGATCATGCGTGTTGTGGCCGTGTACCCCAGGTCATGCATCGCAGTGAGCCCGCACGAGTGCTGCGCGCAGCCGCTGAATGTCGGCTTGAGCTTGCGACCGAAGTTTTGCACATCGGGGTGGCCAAGCAAGAACTGCGTGAGCGCGTGAGCGTAGGGCGTGATGTCAAAGGGCTCATCCGAGCAGACGCCGGCGAAGGGGCACCCGGTAATGTTACGTACCGAGTTGCCGCAAGCCTCGCGCGTGGTGATGCCGACCGCGGCCAAACGGCGCATGATGGTCGGGGTGTCATCAATGTGGACAAAGTGAAGCTGAAAGTCCTGCCGCGTGGTAATATGCACGATGTCGTCGGCGTATTCCTCGGCCAAGTCCGCGAGCACCTCTAGCTGCTCGGGGTTGGCACCGCCGTAGGGGATTTTGATCCGAAGCATACCGGGCGCGTCCCACACCGTGTTGACGCCCTTCGTGCTTTTCTCCGCGTCGTAGGCGATGGTGCGGGTTTGTTTGCCGTCGTAGCGTAGCCCGTTGTCGTAGCGCTGACCGTAGGCACCGCGGCGCAGTCGCGTCTCGGCGAAGATGACCTCATCCACCTTGTCTTGCTTGCGAAGCTCGATCTCCGATTCGAAGCTGCTGATCTCCTCGCCGAGCGGTTCGGGAAGCGTGCCACTAAGGTTCTTTTTCCAAAGCTCGTTGCTGGTCTTCATGCGAATATCCTCACACTCGTCCGCGCCTCCCGCCTTATCATGCTCGTGCGTCTGCTGCTCTGGAGGCCCGGCTCGATCTTAGCAGCATGCGCCATCGTGGGCAACGAAAAGAGCACGCCATCCGGTGGCAGGCATGGAAAGCCTACGCTATTTGTTCTATAGTGATGGGCATGTCAACGAACGACCATACCCTACGCGTGTACGACTCGATCATCGGGCTTCTTTCCAGCGAGGATAACCCAACGCCCTTGGTGCGGCTCCACAAGGTCGTACCGTTTTCGCACACCCAGGTTTTTGCGAAACTGGAGTGGTACAACCCCTTCGGTGCCGTCAAGGATCGCGTAGCCGCCAACATGATTCGTGATGCCGAGGATCGCGGTGTCCTCGAAGCGGGCAAGAAGCTCGTCGAGGCGACCTCGGGCAACACGGGGCTCGGGCTGGCCATGGTCGGCAACGCAAAGGGGTACGCACTGCGGACGCCGCTCTCTCTGGCCATCCCGCTGGAGAAACGGACCGTGCTGCGGTTCTTCGGGGCTGATCTCGTGGAGTTGGATGATTCGCTCTGCCCGGCACCGGGTGCGCCTGAGGGTGCCATCGCGCTGGCGATGGAGACCGCGGATACTCAACCGGACTTCGTGCTGTTGAACCAATACGAGAACGAGGCCAACCCGGACAGCCACTACCGCACGACGGGACCGGAAATCTGGAAACAGACCCAGGGCACGGTGACGCACTTTGTGGCCGGCCTGGGTACCTGCGGCACGATCACCGGGACCGGCAAGTTTCTTAAAGAACAGCGTGATGCGGTTCAGGTGCTCGGCGTTCATCCCGAGGATGGGCACGACATCCCCGGTGTGCGTAGCCTGCGGCAGCTTTCTCAGACGAAGTTGTTCCGACCGGAGCAGTACGACGGCACAACAGAGGTGACCAATCGTGAGGCGTTTGATCTTTGCCTACGGTTGAATCGAGAGGAAAGCATCATCGCCGGACCTAGCTCGGGCATGGCGCTGGCCGGTGCGCTGAAGATGGTTCCGGATGAACCGGGAAACGTCGTCGTGGTTGTTTTTCCTGATAACGTGTTCAAGTACGCGTCGTCATTTCAGCGGCACTTCCCCTACATCTGCCCGGGTGACAAGAAGGACGGTGACGATAGCGGTCCGAGCCAAGCCGATATTTTCCTTGGC
The DNA here is from genome assembly GCA_024278695.1 of Planctomycetota bacterium. GTDB lineage: Bacteria > Planctomycetota > Phycisphaerae > UBA1845 > UBA1845 > JAJRSP01. The sequence continues at coordinate 2,858 of JAJRSR010000090.1, forward strand.
GAGATGATGGAGAACCTCAAGAACCCGCATGACTCAGTGCGGGTGAAGGAGTTGAACGAGCAGCTTGGCAGCACGGAAAAGCCTCTCGTGATCGACGTAAGACCACCGGATTTCTACGAGAAGAACCGCATCCCCGGCTCCATCAACATTCCGGAAGATGATCTGGCGAAGCGGGCGTCAGAGTTACCAAGTGATCGTGACGCCGCGATCGTCATGGTTTGCGGCATTGGTAAGTTTTCCAAGAGCACGGTGTTGTATCTCAAATCAATGGGGTATCGAAACGCGCGCAGCATGAAGGGCGGCATCAACGAATGGGTGCGCAAGGGGTTCGCGACGGAGTCATCATGACCGACGAAAACGAAGGCCACGACAAGATCTGGCGGGAGACGCTCACGCCGGAGCAGTACCGCGTGGCACGGGAGAAGGGTACGGAAGCACCTTTCTCTGGTACGTATTGGGACCACACCGACACCGGCACCTACCGCTGCGTGTGCTGCGGGTTGGAGCTGTTTCGGTCGGAGGCCAAGTTCGACGCCGGGTGTGGTTGGCCGAGCTTCACCGCGCCGGTCTGCGGGGAGGCGATCGAAACGGAAACCGATGTCAGCCACGGCATGCGTCGCGTCGAAGTTCACTGCCCCAAATGCAAGGCCCATCTGGGTCATGTGTTCGAGGATGGTCCTGCGCCGACAGGGCAACGCTACTGCATCAACTCCGCCTCGCTCAACTTCGAAAAGGGTGATTCCAAAGGCGAATAACCCTACCGAACGGTTTATCGCGTTATCGCGGGTTGCCGATAAGCGGCGTCACGCTGAGACCGGATGCAACGCCCTATCGGCGTACGGAAATTCTTGGCGGAACGGCTTCCTTCTCGCTTTGCGATATCGCATGCTTAGGGTGCCATGATATCGCCGATTTCCAACATCCAGGCGGTGCCCGGTCTGCGCGCTGTCGCAAAGAACCAAGCCCGCCTTGGCCAGGTGATGGAGCGTCTCTCGACAGGTCGCCGCATCAACAGCGGCAAGGATGACCCGGCCGGTCTGATTGCGTCGGAGCGGCTGTCCGCCGAAATCCGATCTCTCGAAGCGGAATCACGCGCGTTGGCTCGCGCCGATGCGAACGCCAACATCGCAGAGGCAAACACAGGCCAGCTCTCTTCGATCTACAGTGAGATCAACGCGTTGACGGTGGCCGCGGCGAACAGCGGAGCCATCTCTTCTGAAGAACGCGCCGCGTACCAGGCTCAAATCGACAGCCTATCTTCCAGTGCGCAGCGCATCTCCAACAGCGTGCTTAGCGCCTACGATGGCGTCAACCTGCCGGGCACGGGCAACGCCGAATTGGCGCAGGCCATCAGTGATGCACGGGCTGCCATGGCGAGCGTGGCGTCGGGTGGCGCAAATGATCTTTCCACCGGCAACTACGAGGCTGCGCAAACAGCATTGGCTGCGGCATCGACGGCGGTCGCCACGGCGCGTGGAAAGATCGGCGCGTACCAAAAGTACACCATCGCCCCGCGAATCGCCTCGAATCAAATCGCAATCGAAAACCTCAGCGCGAGCCGCAGTCGCATCGCCGATGCCGATTTCGCGGTGGAGACGAGCCTTCTGGCTCAGGCACAGGTGCTCGAAAAAGCCAGCATCAAAGCGGTGGGCATCGCCAACCAGATGGCCGGCAGCGTTCTCGATCTGCTCAGCTAGCCCGAGCCATTCAACCCCACCGCCCCGGTTCTTTACCACGACAGCCTCTTGCATGGCACACAGGTCTAATTCGACAGGATCATACCTGATCGCGCTTGACCGTACGCTAACGGGTCGTCACAATCCATGCCTCTAAGTTTACTTTTCTCACGCATAAGAAAGGCAGAATGTTATGTATAAGCGCGTGGTTTTGGGGCTGTGTGTGGTGGTGTGCGTCGTGTCGCCGGCGGCGGTTCAGGCCGAGGAAATCAAGTCTGTTGATCAACTGATTGAAAAGCTCATCGAGGCTCGTGGTGGCCGCAAGGCCATCAACGCGGCGAAGACGATGCGCCTGACGGGAAAGAACGTCATGGCTGGTGGTAGCATGGAAATGCCCATGACGATCGCACTCAAGGCACCCGACAAGATGCGGCTCGACCTCACGTTTCAGGGTATGGCCATGACCCAGGCGTTTGACGGCTCCACGGGGTGGCGGGTGATGCCGTTCGGCGGTGACACGACCCCGCAGAAAATGTCCGCGGAAGAGGCGGACCTGTTCAAACGGGAAGCGAACATCGAAGGGCCGCTGATCGACTACAAGAAAAAGGGGTACAAGGTCGAGCTTCTTGGCATGAAGGAAACGGATGGCTCTGAGATGTACGAGATCAAGCTAACGTACAAGGATGGAACCTCCGAGCATCATTTCCTGGACGCAGAGTATTTTCTCACCATGAAAAAAACCGGCACCAAAAAGATGCAAGGCATGGAGATGGAGTTTTCCACCAATTATGGTGATTACAAAGAGGTTAGCGGTTTGATGATCGCCCACGCCATCGCAAGCTCCGCGAAAGACAACCCGATGGCGAACAGCACACTCACGTTTCAAAAGATCGAGGTAAACGCTGTTATTCCGGACTCATTCTTTGTGATGCCAGAGATCAAGGCACCTGTGGCGGCAGCCAAACCCACAGCACCGGACACGACCAATAAGGCATCCGCGGCAGACAAGCCATAGTTGCGCTAACTGAAGTCGCGCCACGGCGCACCGCTTAACTCTTGATACGCCCTACAATCCTATAGAAAGAATCCACGATGCTGGAAAAGCTTGTCATACGCCGCGTCTGCTGCGCGCTAACCGTAGGTGTACTTGCCGGGAACGCCCCGGCCGAAGTCGTCATTTCATCCGCTACGTTTGGTCAGATGCGGGCACGGTCCATCGGTCCGGCGTCGATGTCGGGGCGGGTGGCCGCGATGGATGTGATCCCGGGTGACCGCATGACCATCTACGTCGGCGCGGCGACGGGCGGCGTCTGGAAGTCCTCCAACGGCGGCACGACGTTCAAGCCGATCTTCGACGAGCACACGCAAGCCATCGGGGCGATTCGCGTGGATCATTCCAACACGGAGACCGTGTGGGTTGGCACGGGTGAATCCTGGACGCGCAATAGCGTTTCCGTGGGCACCGGCGTCTTCAAGACGACGGACGGCGGCGAAAACTGGTCCGACGTTGGGCTGAACGACACAGAGCGCATCACAGACATTCTCATCGACCCAAGCGACGGTGACACGGTCTACGTTTGCGCGACCGGACATCTCTGGAACGCGAACGAAGAGCGCGGCGTGTTCAAGACAACCGACGGCGGCAAGACGTGGGACAAGGTTCTGTTTGTTGATGAGAACACCGGCTGCGGCGACATCGCGATGGACCCTCAGCAGCCGGATATTCTCTATGCCAGCATGTGGCAGTTCCGGCGCTATCCCTATTCCTTCAAGTCCGGCGGTCCGGGCAGCGGCCTCTACAAGACGACCGACGGCGGCAAGACGTGGGAACGGCTGACAGCCGGGCTTCCTACGGGCGAATTGGGTCGCATTGCGGTAGCCGTAGCGCCATCGCGGCCGAGCACGGTCTACGCAGTGGTCGAGTCAGAACAGACGGCCATGTACCGCAGCGACGACGTGGGGCAAACATGGCGTCGCACCGGAACGAGTCCGGCCGTGGAGAGCCGCCCGTTTTACTTCTCGCTGCTCCACGTGGATCCGACCGATTTCAATCGCGTCTATAAGCCGGCTTCGTACACGGCGGTCAGTGTGGACGGCGGCGAAACCTTCAGCGGGCTTGGCGGTGGCACCCACGGCGACCATCACGCCCTTTGGATCAACCCGGACAACCCCCACCAACTCGTCCTCGGTACAGACGGCGGCGTCTACATGTCGAACGATCGCGGGGCCAAGTGGAACTTCGTCCGGTCGCTACCCATTTCTCAGTTCTACCAGATCAGCTACGACATGAACGATCCGTACAACGTCTACGGCGGATTGCAGGACAACGGCACCTGGACGGGTCCGTCGCAGTCGCCGGGCGGTGTGCAAGGTAAGGACTGGGACAACATCGGAATGGGCGACGGCTTCCACGCGTATGTGGATCGCGCCGACTCGGACATCATCTACGTCGAGTGGCAAGGCGGGCGCATCCAGCGATTCACCAAGTCCACAGGAGAAACCAAAAACATTCAGCCCCTGCCGCAAGCCGGTGAGCCGAAACTACGATTCAATTGGAACACGCCGATCTACCTCAGCGAGGGTCGCACCGATACGATGTACCTCGGAGCGCAGTTCCTGCTACGGTCTCGTGACCGAGGCGAGTCATGGGAACGGCTGTCCGGCGATCTCACCACGAACGACCTCGAAAAACAGAAACAAATCGACTCCGGCGGGCTTACGGCCGACAACTCCACGGCCGAAAACCACTGCTCCATCTACACGATCAGTGAGTCACCGCTGGACGACAACGTGGTGTGGGTCGGTACGGATGACGGCAACCTACAGGTCACACGCAACAGCGGCGGCACCTGGTCCAACGTCACCGCGAACGTCCCCGGTGTACCAAAGAACACCTGGATCACCCATGTTGAGGCCGGTCGGCACAGCACCGGCGAAGCGTTTGTCACCTTCGACGGACACCGCACCGGTGACATGACCCCCTACGTTTTCAAGACGGCCGACTTCGGAAAGACCTGGACACCGCTCGCGGGTAACGACATCGAAGGCTATGCCCTGTGCGTTCGTCAGGATTTGGTGAACCCGGACCTGTTGTTCCTTGGTACGGAGTTCGGATTGTTTATTTCGCTCGACGCCGGCGGCAACTGGGCGCGGTTCAAAGGCAACCTACCCAAGGTCGGCGTTCGTGCGCTGGCCATCCACCCGCGAGACCATGATCTCATCATCGGGACGCATGGCCGGGGTGTTTACATTATTGATGACATCACACCCTTGCGAAGCCTCACAAAGGAAGTGCTCAGCGCAAAGTTCACGCCGCTTCCGTCGCGCCGGTCGATCATGCGCATCCCGTCAAGCGTGCAGCATTTCCCTGGTAACGACGAGTTCATCGGAGACAACCCGCAGTCCGGTGCTCAGATCGCCTACTACCTGAAAAAGCGGCACATCTTCGGTGATCTCAAGATTGAGGTCTTGGATGAAAACGGCGAAGTCCTGGCTACGCTTCCCGGCGGCAAGCGGCCGGGGATCAACCGCGCTATGTGGTCCGCTCGCAGTAAAGGTCCGAAGGTGCCGCCGGCCGCTAGCTTGGTACCGCAGCGCTTTTCATTCCTAGGCCCGCAAGTAGCGGAAGGCACTTACAAGATTCGCATCATCCAGGGCAAGAAAACGCACGAGCACCTGGTGGAGCTCGTACAAGACCCGCGTGCGAACTACACATCGGAAGGCAAGGCGCTACAGGACAAACTCGTCTTTCAACTTTACGACATGCTTGGTCAACTGACGTACCTTGTGGAATCTCTGGTGGATGTCCGTAAGCAGGTTGTCGCCCGGACTGAGAAGCTGGACGAGGCCGACACGCTGGCCAAATCACTCACCACGTTGGCGGATGACCTGGAGGCGTTTCGCAAGACAATCGTAGCCACCCGCAAGGGCGGATTTCTGGCCGGAGAAGAGCAACTACGAGAAAAACTCGGCTGGCTCTACGGTAGCGTCAACGGCTTTGAAGGTCGTCCGACGGATTCACAGATTGACTACACCGCAGTGCTGCGCGGCAAGCTGGACGAGGCAGCCACCCGATTCGACGCGTTGACCGTGCCGAGGCTTGACGAGCTTAACACCCAACTCCAACAGGAGAACCTTGCGCCGATCAACCGAATGACGAAGGCGCAGTGGGAAGCGAAGCAGAAAGGATAAGGCGTATTACACGACTCAGATGCCAAGCACCTGTTTCGCGTTGGACGGACATCAATAGCTCCGTCCCCCACCCTTCGGGCGTACCCGAAGAATGGGGCACCCGCCGGTGCGTGCAGTTCGAGACGTGCTTTTCGTTGAACCCGATTCGCGATAGGATTAGGGTGTGATACTTTGAGGCCGCCGGCTTGGTTGCCGGGGCAAACACGCAGGGAGCAAAACCATGAAACGCGTTACCATCAGCACCGATCACGGCGATATGAACCTGGAGTTCTTTTTCGACAAAGCGCCGAAGCACATGGACAACTTCGTCGCGTTGGCCGAGTCCGGATTTTACGACGGTACGACGTTTCACCGCGTGATCGACGGCTTCATGATCCAGGGCGGCTGCCCGCGCGGTGACGGCACGGGCGATGGTCCGCGACGCATGGACGCGGAGTTCAACGACACCCCACACGTCCTCGGTACCCTGTCCATGGCCCGTAGCAACGATCCGAACTCCGCGTCGTGCCAGTTCTTTATCTGCCTGGGTGACGCTGGTTTTCTTGACGGCCAATACACCGCCTTTGGCAAGATTGCCGACGATGACTCGCTCAGCACGCTACAAAAAATCGGCAAGCTACCCACGCGCGACCCCGGCACGGGTGAAAACTCGCAACCCGTTGAGACGATCAGCATCAACAAAATGACCGTGTCAGACGGTTAGAATCGTCAATCGTAAAGCAAACCGGGGTCGGGCTTGCCGAATCCGGCAGTCCCGGCTCGTTCTCCGCCTTTGGGGCGAAGAATGAGTACTCGCCTCATGGGAATCGGCAATATGGCTCGTTTTCCATACCGCAGGCCATGTTGGTGCGTTCAGTTGACCTTGTGCTACCTCCGGCGGTATCATGGATACCGAGAGGAATATGCAGCACTCCATTCGTTCAGATAACCCAGATGACAGACGAGGCCCTAAGCGTTTGCCGCGCGCCGTGCGCGAGGCTGTCGGTGATCGCGAACGCCCGGAGCGTGCCGTCGTGGTCAGCGTGCTTGTTCCGGACACCAAGGCCGACCTGCGCGATCCGCTGGCCGAGCTGACGGCGTTGGCGGAGTCGGCCGGGGTCGAGGTGGTCGATCAGATGGTCCAGAAGCGCACCCATCTGAGCCCTTCGACGGCGTTGGGCAAGGGCAAGCTGGCGGATCTCGTCGAGCGCGCCGAGGCCAACGAGGCCGACGTCATCATCTTTGACAATGACCTGACCCCGCGCCAGATTCGCTCCATCGAACGGGAGACATCGCTCAAAATTATTGATCGCAGCGAGTTGATTCTCGATATCTTCGCATCGCGTGCAAAGACGCGCGAGGCGCAACTCGAAGTGGAACTCGCACAACTGCAATACACCGCGCCGCGCCTTCGCGGTATGTGGACCCACCTCGAACGCATCGCCGGTTCATCCGGCGGTGGCGTGGGCACACGTGGTCCGGGCGAGCGGCAGATCGAAGTGGACCGCCGAATCGTCAACGATCGTGTGGCCTACCTCAAACGGCAGATCGCCGAGATCGTCAAGCGCAAAGAACGCGAAGTCGAAGCGCGGAAGGACCAGTTCACCGTGTCGCTTGTCGGATACACAAACTCGGGCAAGACCACGTTGATGAACAAGCTGACCGGAGCCGGGCAATACGCGGCCGATCAACTTTTTGCGACGTTAGACACGAAGACCGTGCGCTGGGACCTCGGCGACGGGCGCGTTGCACTCTTGAGTGACACCGTCGGCTTCGTTCGAGATATTCCGCACCACCTCGTCGCGTCGTTTACGGCTACCCTGGAGGAAACGATACACGCCGATCTGCTGTTGCATGTGGTGGACGTGTCATCATCCACGGCGTGGCAGCAGATGGAAGCGGTTGAAACCGTGCTCGAAGAACTGGGTTGCAAGGACGTGCCACGAATCACACTCTTGAACAAGATCGACTCGAGCGATATCGAGGATAGCGACGTCGAGCTTATGGAGCTCAAACTGGAGGCTTCGGCCAGAATATCCGCACTCACGGGTGACGGCCTGGACAAGCTCACGGAGGAAGTCGTCGGACGGCAGCGCGGGGTCGTTGCGGAGGTGACGGTCCAATTGCCGCATGCGGCCGGAAAGGCGCTGTCCGAGATTGACCGAATCGCCGATGTGCGCGATCGCCGCTACTTGGATGACTGCGTGGAGCTTGACCTTCGGGTGGATCGATCATCCCTGGCTAAGTTGGCTGGCAGGCACCCGGAACTGACCATTACGAGCGGCGCAAGCGAGCTCGAAGACGCCCCGACCGACGACTAACCGATGTTCTCCGCACGACACTTGTCACGATTCCGCTTTCACACTCGCATACGATTCGGCGTACTCGTTTGCGGGCTCGTGGTTGTTGCACCGGACGCTTCTGCGCAGACGCCGTCGTTGCGTGTGACCATCAAGCTACGCACGGGCGGTGCGCTTGACGGACTCGTGGTCGAGCACAGTGACGCCGGGCTTGTCATCGCCCATGACGGCACGCCATACGCCTTCGCGTGGCAGGCGTTGGAGCCAGTGTCGGCCATCGCCGCACGGCGCGAGCTGATGGCGCTGTCGTTGGGTTCCGATAAGGCGAACCCCTTTGACGCGCATGACTATTACGATCTCGGCTCATTCGCGCTACAGATTGATGCGTCGAATCAGGCGATCGTTTTTTTCCGCGCGGCACAGGTGCGTGATCCGGCGCTGGCGGGTGACATCGATGTCGCGCTGGCGACCTATCGGCAGCGCTCCAAAGGCGCCCGAAAGTCCGCGGCCGCTCAGGCACGCGGCAACACCGCGACCGAAGCACAAAACACGGGCGTAGCGGCCGATCCGGACGCCACAAGCTTTGCGTCGCTGCTGAGCGCAGAACCCACCACCCCTTTGGTTCGCGAGCAGGTCGAGACAATCTACCGCACGTTTGGTGAAACGGTCCGAAACGTCATGGGAAAGAAGGTAACGCTCATTGAGACAGAGCACTTTCTTATTTGGACGGATTGGCACCAGCGCCATCGAGACATGTTGGCCAACGTATCCGAGTCGATGTACCGATCACTCTGCCGTCAGTTTGGTGTTGATGAGCGTGAGAACATCTTCCTGGCGAAATGCCCCGTTTTTTGCTGGAAATCAAAACGGCAATTCGTCAAGTTCGCGCGGCATTTCGACGGTCACGATGGCACCAACGCGATCGGTTATACGCGGTCCATCGAACGCAATGGGCACGTTCATGTCGTGCTCCTGCGGCAAGGCAGCACAAGAATCGACCTTGACCGTTTTGCGGCAACGCTGGTCCACGAGGGAACGCATGCGTTCTTACACCGGCTGCACGCACCGCGTCTCATCCCGCATTGGATCAACGAGGGGCTCGCTGAAATGATGTCGGAGCGCGTTCTGGGCGATCGCAGCGTCGCGGGCGAGGAGGCATCGCTTCTGGCACGCGTCCACGTTCGCTACGATTGGCCCATCGCTGACCTGTTGAACAGTACCGGTCCGATCGGCGTCGAGCAGTACGGACTGGCTTGCAGTGTCGTGAGCTACTTGCAGCAGCTCGGCGGTGATCGCCTGGCAAAAATGATCCGCGCACTCAAGAGCGGCTTGTCGCTGGCGGACGCGTTGGCACAAAACTTCGATGGGCTGACACTGGAGCGGCTGGAGTCTGACTGGCGCGACTGGATCAAGAAAACCGACCCCATACTCAACGCCCCCAAGCCCGAAGACGCTCGGCTGCCCTGGCACGACTGATAGGGCCGACCGGACACCCGGTTTCGCCCGTGGGGGCCGATAAAACTCATGCACCCCCCTGTTTTTGACCGAACTAACCGGCGAGGGGTCCGTAGGAACGACACATGACGGCACGCGCGAAAAAAACGTCGTACCACATCATCAGGATATTGGTGTGCGCGGGCGCGCTGTGGCTGGTGGCCCAAGGTGTGACGTGGCATGACCGTGTCACGCTGACCGGCGATCGCGGCGTGCTGGTGGGGGAGGTCCAAAGAGACGGCGCGGTCGTGACCGTGATCGACCGAGAGGGCCAAACGCACAGCCTTGCGCTGTCTGAGGTGGCCCAGGACGAAGACGGCGTGCGACTCGTCACGCTCGGGCTGAAGTCTACCTGGCATGCGGGCAACAAGTGGTTCTTGTTGTTGGCCGTCGCACTTCACTTTCCGGTCATTTTCCCACAAGCGCTGCGGTTCCGATGGCTATTGTCGGCGCAAGGTATCCAGGTCGGCTACCGCGAGTGCCTTCGCCTGTCGTTCGCGGGAAACTTTCTCAACTTCGTCGCACCACTCGGCTCAAACGCCGGTGATGTCTTCAAGGCGTACTACGTGTCCCTGCACACCGAGCACAGAACTGAGGCCGTCACGACGGTCGCGCTCGATCGCATCATCGGACTAAGCAGCCTCGTCATGGTGGTGGCGTTGATTACCACGATGAGCCCGGACACAAGCCGCTTGGCCGTGTTACGCCCCTACATGCTCGCCGTTCTCGCGGCCCTAATTTGTGGTGCGGTCGTGTATCTGTCGCCGATGCTGCGACGCTACCTTATCCCCTGGAAGCTACTCCGACGGCTCCCTGCCTTCAATCATATTGAACGAGTGGATCAGGCGGCTCGAAAGCTCGCGAGCCATGTCGGACTTGTGACAGCGGCAGTCTTAATGACAGTGGCGCTGCAGGGGCTGGCGATGTTAGCCTATTTTTGCGTGGCGATCGGTGTCGGGCTGTCCGTGGAGCTTGGTCACGCGCTGGAGTGCTTCGCCTATTTCTACACCGGCGTAGTGATTCAAGCGGTGCCCATCACGCCGCAAGGCCTCGGCACGCTGGAGCTGGCCTACCGCTATTTCTTCGCTTCGTTCGGCACGCCTTCTCAGATCGTATGCATGGCCATGGCGATTCGTGGCGTGGCGTTTATCTGCTCGCTACCTGGGCTTCTGGTGACTGTGAGTGGTTCGTGCAAGCCGAGCGAACTCAAGGCGTTTGAAGCATCGATCGAGGAAACCGATCCCCCGCGGAGCGTACCGAGCGATAAGGTCAGTCTGCACGCTACATCGGCAAACGCCGCAACATTAGAGCTTATGTCACCCACAGATTCTACGGCGAGTGAAGTGCGTACGGTCTGATTGGCCACGACGTCCGGTAAGGTCGATCGCACCGTTCTCCCATTACCGCCGCCCAAACGCCGGGTCAAGACGCGCAGCCCCCATTCCGACAGGAAAGGGAAACCACGCCGAAGCGGAGATCATGAGAACCATGCCCGTCATCATCACGAGCGCCACGACGCACCAACGCGTACCCACGAGCGAGATCCCCGACGTCCTGGCGAACGCGGCAGCCAACCAAACCAGTGTCACGATTCGCGCCACGTCCGATACTCGTGATCGGGAGGTTGCCGGAACCATCCTGAGGCGTGACGGCTCTGCGCTGATCGTCACACTATCGGACGACCCCTTACCCACGGCCACTACGGCGTCGGTGTACTCGGCCGTCATGTGGATCGACGGCGTGCAATACGCCTTTGATACGACCGGTGCCAGCCTTCAGAGCGAAGGGGAGCCGGTCTTACGCCTCCAAGAGCCCGCACAAATCGACATCGTAGAGCGACGTCGGGCGAGCCGACGACCGCTACGAGCACCGTCGCGCGTTCGTCTACAACTAGCGGACCCAAAGCGCGACAAACCGTTCATTGCCGTCATGATGAACGTAAGCCCACACGGTCTCGCATGCCGCCTGGACGCGTTTTTGGCTAAACAACTATCGGTCGGCGCAGGGCTCACGAGCTTTTTTTCTCTCGAACCGAATGATCAGACCTTCGCGTTCCCTGGGCGTATTGTAAATATTACGCAGGGGGGGACGCCTGGGCAGGCGATCGTTGGTATCGAGTTCACCGGCGATAAAATCTCCAAAGCACAGGAAGAAGCACTGAGCGCGGCACTGACTCGCGGCATGAATGCCTCGTCGTGAGCTGTCGTCGCATCACCGGGGAGTGACGTCGATGAGTGGCACGAATGTCTTAGCCAGAGTTCAGCAGGAACAAGTACTTCACGAATCAGTTCGACGGCATCGGTACGCCGTACTCACGCATTACGGTCCGACGGGTTGGCGACTTTTCAAAGGGAAGTTTTCCCCGCCGGTGTCGAGCGGTGGCGTGCAGCTTGCCATTCCAATGCCCGTCGATAACGCCGAAGTCGAGCTACCGCACGCCGGCTCCTCCATTGGCTGCACGTTTCGCGTTGGCCACAAAAAGTGCATGTTCGAGTCCACGGTAAGCGCCATCGAGCAGCGTGATGAAGACGCTTCGGTCATGCTGCGTTGGCCCAGCCAGGTACAGCAACTACAACGTCGCGTTTTTGAGCGATGCATCCCGCCCGACAACAGCGCGATCGCGGTGCGGTTCTGGCGAGATGATGGACCAGTCGGTCACGAGTCCGGACTTCGCGATGTCCGCAACGGCCAATTGGAAGACCTGTCGGCCGGTGGCATCCGCGTGAAGGTATCGCGTGAGCAAGGCCTGGAGGACGGCGCAGTCTTTCGCTGTTCGTTCACCCCGAAACCCGGAAAACCGCCGTTTCTGGTTGATGCGGTGCTACGCCACCGCGCCGCTGCGGACCAATCTCGCTCGTCGCTCGGGTTCCAGTTCATCGGGCTGGAGGCGACGGCCGAGGGCCGGCGCACGCTCGACCGCCTGGCACGGCTGGTCTCGCATTTTCAACGAGGCGGCCATAAGAAGCGAAAGTAACCCGCGACAAAGGGGTGTGCCGCACCTACCGAGTGCCGAGCTGCGACGTTGCTGCCTGTGCTACATCGAGCTGTGCGGTGGCACAGAACCGAATCGGTGACCGCTCGGGCGGTTCGCGCCGCGAGACTAGCCAGACCACCAAGCCCGCCATACGATTGGGCGATGGCCTACATATCCTATATCAACTATGAAAATGCCACGGAAGAGGTTCGCGCACTGCACGACAAGTTCAGCGATGCCGATGGCACGGTGGATAACATTCTGCGCATCCACGCCCCCAACCCCAAGAGCTGGACCGCTCACTACGAATTGTACGCGACACTGATGCGCGGACGGTCTGACTTGTCGCGAGCGCAACGAGAAATGATCGCGGTCGTCGTCTCGTCCATCAATGAATGCCACTACTGACTCGCGCATCACGGGGCGGGGCTCCGAAAACTGACCGGTAGCGATACGCTGGCTGATGATCTCGTGGCATCCTATGAGTCCGCGCCAATCACCGAGCCCGAACGGGCGATGCTACGCTATGCCGACAAACTGACGCGCACCCCCTCGGCCGTTTCCCAAGAGGATGTGGACAGCCTGCGAAGCCTCGGCTTTTCCGACGCGGCCGTGCTGGATATCTGCATGGTGGTGGGCTATTTCGCGTTTGTGAACCGCCTGGCCGACGGGTTGGGGGTTGAGTTGGAATCAACCGACTCCGAGTAAAAATCCCCGCCGCAAGCGGCGAGGAATTAGACCCGAAGCGATTAACCCCTTCAGCGGATATGCGGTCCAAACCGTGTGCCAGACAGAATTGGCGGATGGGTGGCGGCCAGATGGGTGGCATGGACAAACGCCGCAGGATCGGGCTTGCGAAGATCTCATGAATGCGGCTTGCGGCGTTTGCCCGTGATGACCCGACAGGGGGAAACACGGGCAAGCGTCGCCCCGGGAGCC
>JAJRSR010000091.1 GCA_024278695.1 Planctomycetota bacterium
ATAAACAGCATTATGGGTTCTCCTGTGAAAAAGGATTCAGTTTTAGCGATCCCACAAAGATACGCCGTCAAATACATCCTGCAGGAGAACCCTCTTTCATAGAATCATTCTTCGGGTACGCCCGAAGGGTGGGGGACGGACCCGTGCGGGCACCCTTCGTCCCCCCACCGATTCTGCCGTGCGTCCGTTGGTATGGGGCCGCCCATTGCGGACGACCTGGGATTTACAGGTTTACACAAGCCCGAGGCCCATTCATAACATCAAAGGCATGACGGCGTTGCCAGGAGCGCTGACGCCGAGGTGCTGCGACGGTATCATGGTTGGTAGGAGCAGCAGCATGGATTGCTCGAACCCGAAACAGTTAGGACCGACACACATGACCCGATTCGCTAACCACCACTTACACCGATGTGCTTTCGTGGCGATTGTTTCGCTTGCCTGCAGCGCTAACGCCTTCGCCGGCATCCGAGACCAATTTGGAGCGCTCGAGAAAGAAATGGAAGCCGCGTCAGAACATTACGCCTCGGCCTTCACCGCCTGGGAAGCGAAAAAGACCAAGGCTGACAAGCCAGCCGATACGCGCGGTGCCGTGCTCGCCAAGATGGACGCACTGGCCGAGTCGTCAATTGGATCCGATGATGGCGCGTATGTGGCCGTGCAGTGTTTTGTGTGGTCTTGGATGTTCGACATTGATCTGCCCAAGTTGTTCTCGCGTTTTGAGCGGCTTGCCCAGCACTACCCCAACGACAGCCGCCTGCCGGAATTGCTCGACATGGTGCCGCTGGCGTACCCCGTCTCGGCCACGCCGGCGGCATGGACCGGTCAGATCGAACACATCCACAAATCAGCCAAGAGCAAGTCCGTACAACTCGCAGCGCTTTCGAGCATGGGTCAGGTCTTCATCAAGTCCGGCAACACCGGTGAGGCTAAGGCGGCTTTCGAGAAAATCATAAAACTCGCACCTCAATCGGACGTAGCTGCCCGCGCGAAGGGGCTCATCTACGAACTGGAACATCTACAAGTCGGCATGACCGCACCCTCGTTCACCACCAAAACACTGGATGGGAAAGAGATTTCGCTCAACGATCTTCGCGGCAAGACCGTGCTGCTGAGCTTTTGGGCGACATGGTGCCCAAGCTGCGTGACCGAGATCCCAGACCTCAAAAAAGCCGACAAGCATTTCAAGGGAAAGCCGTTTGTGATCGTGGCCGTGTCATTGAATGACGGCAAGCAAGAAGTGATCGAATTCGTGAAACGAGCGGGCTTCCCGGGAATCCACACGTGGGATGAAAAAGGTCCCAACAACCCGCTCTCAGAGCTCTACCACACCGAGTTCCTGCCGACTTGGTACCTGATCGATGCGAACGGAATCATCCGCGCGCGTGATCCGTTTCACGACAAACTCATCCCAGCCGTCGAAGCGGCGCTTCGCGGCAAGTAGACGGCACACGAAGTTCGGGCGCAAGGTGGCACCCCGCGTTGACTTTATCAAACCGGATCAATAATTGGGATCGCGGTGCGGCTTGCTCTGTCGGTATTGCTGCAACATCGCACGAAACGTCGCCACCTTCGCCCGATCACCCTGGCTGGTGGCAAGGGCAATCGCTCGCTCGACCGTAGCCACCGCAGCCGTAAAATCCCCCACCTCGGCTTGCGCGGCCGAGAGCGCTGCGAGAACGCCGGCCCGGGAACCGCCCGCACGCTCATTCGCGCGCTTGGCCAGCGACAACGCCGTCGCGCCATCTCGAAGCCCATCCACAGATGACGTCGCAAGAATCTTCGCCAACCGGATTGCGAGCACGACATCATCGGGTTGGTGTTCAACGCCAACCTTAAGAATCCGTACGGCACCAGCCGCGTTCTTATTGAGAAGGTAATACTTGGACAGTTCGTCGATCGGTGCGAAGTAGTCTGGCTTGATCGCGATCGCTTCCTCGTACAACCGCACGGTCTCGTCAATCGCCCCGCGCTGGGCGGCCACAACCCCGAGCATGTACCGCGATTCTGCTGCTACGGCGTCGATACCCTTGGCTTTCGTGAAGATGGCGGCAGCACCCGGTAAATCTCCCTGCTTCATACGAACCGTGCCCAGGTTGATCCACGCGTCGCCGTAATCCGGCTTGAGATCGACGGCACGCTCAAACTCACGCCGAGCCTCATCGAACTTCTGAAGCCCCGCGTGCGCCAAGCCGAAATCGTAGTGCGCGGCCGCATCATCCGGGCGCAACCGCACGACCTCCCCGTAATGATCAACCGCCTCAGCCGATTTCCCCAATCTGGAAAGCAGCCCCGCAAGGGAAAGTCGAACGTCAACCAAACGCTCATCCGCAGCGACGGCGTCCCGATAGGCCTGCAAGGCACGCGACTCTTGACCGCTCATTTCGTAGACCTGGCCGAGCTTTCCGTACACGTCGGCACCAGCCGAACCACTGCGTGTGACCGACTCATACCGCCGTATGGCCTCTTCCATGTTGCCACTAAAGAACGCAAGGTCACCAAGACCGGACAGCGCCATCACGTGGTTTGGATCAACCGCTAACGCGGCTTCGAGGTGAGGCCTGGCTTCTTCGCTCTTGCCGACCTGTAGCAACACAGCCGCCAGCGCACAGCGCAGGTCCGCCGATTCCGGTTTCTGCTCAACCAGGCGTTCGAGCATCTCCTGCACCGCAGCTCCCTGCCCCGCTCTTGCCGCAGCTAGACCCACCGCAGCCGGTAACTGCTCGTCCCAGGGAGGCGCAAGCTGTGATTGAAGACGCCACCGTGCGACATCGGCAGCATCCGAATACGCCGCCGCCTCTTGCAGCATCTTGATGAGCATGTCCAAGACCCAATAGTTATTCGGATCCTTCGACAACACCGCGCGAATCAAAACCGCCGCTTTCGACCACCGACGACCCTCGAGGTGCAGCGAGGCACGCGTCGCTTTGTCGTGGAGCGTCACCATCGCCTTCGGATCAGCCAGGGGAGAACCGTCACCCGCGCTCGGGCGCGCGCCGCTCACGTACCCCAGCGCCGCAAGCCGCTTGATAGCCTTGGCATCTTCACCGGTTTCCCCAACCACCAATTCCGGAGTCCCGGGAGCACTCTTTTTGGCATCCCGCAACGCGCGAACCAATCGCGCGTCTGGCAAGGCTCCAGCAGCCAACAAGTTCTTCATCTCAGATGGATCAGCCACTACGTGATAAAGTTCCGGCGATGGCGCTGCGATATATTTTTCTTCACCTAGTACCACGCCTTCTAACGCACTCCAACCGTAGGTGTTGAACGGAAGCTGCGTTTCAAAATAGACCGCCCGAGGCGCATCTTTCCCGGAATTGGTTGATAGGGGCAGCAACGCGCCATCAAGCCCATACGGCGAATCAATACCCAGCCTCGCAAGCAACGTCGGCATCACATCCACGAGCGACACCGGCGCATCCACCGTCACGCCGCCCGCATCATCGCCGAGTGTGGTCACGATAAGCGGTACTCGAATCGTGGCGTTGTAGACAAAAAGCCCATGCGTCCACTCGCCGTGTTCGTGCAGGCTTTCGCCGTGGTCGGCCGTGAAAACGACCAACGTTTCCCTCCCGTTTGCAGAGCCGCGACTCTTAACCTGCGCCAAGAGCCGTCCAAGTTCCCCATCTGCGTAGGCGATCTCTGCGTCATACGCCTCTTGCTCCGTCACGCCTTTGCGAAGCCCGGGCGGCGCGTACGGCGCGTGTGGATCAAAATAGTGAACCCAAAGAAAAAAAGGGCCCTCTTCTAACGTGGTCAGCCACCGGGCCGCCGCGTCGGTTACCCCGCTGGCAGGGCGCTCCGCGAAATGTAAGCCCGTCGCGCGATTCGCCCCGGAGATATTGTCGTCGTAAGAATCAAATCCTTGGTTCAAGCCATATCGAGCGTCAAGCACGAAAGCCCCGACCGCCGCGCCGGTATGGTAACCGGCACCCCTTAGCAACTCTGCAAGGGTCTCGGCTCTCTCGTCAAGCCGACCCACGCCGTTGTCACGAAGCTGATGGTGTGTTGGATAAAGACCCGTCAGCAACGACGCGTGTGACGGCAAGGTGATCGGAGCTGGTGCATAGCACCGCGTATAGCGAACTCCTTTGGCAGCCAGCGCGTCGATGGTCGGCGTTCTGACCGCCTGATTCCCGTAACACGACAGACGATCGGCCCGGGTCGTATCAAACGTCACCAGAAGCACATTGGGCCGCGCCGAAGCCGATCCGCCGGATCGCCCGCTCCCGCTTGGCCCCGCGTCACGCTCACACCCCACGCACACAAGGCCGAAACCCAACAGAAACACCCGACCTAACGGTTTTCGGAACTTGGCTCCAATCACAGGCGTGCTATCGAACCTCACAAAGACAAATCGATCCCCGGAATCACGCCGATTGTAATCCGCCCCCTGCCCACCGCCAACCGAGCAACACCCGCCCGCGCTACCGCGTACATTTCACAGCCGCTTCTGCCAGGACAGGCGTTGTCGATCTGGTTCCGGCATGGTAAGACTGTAGGGGATCGTTGCGACACGAAGCGCGAGGGGTGTCTGCACGAGACCGCGAGAACTTGTTCATGAAACGAAAGCTGCAAGAGAATCTCAAGGCGGTAGAGCAACGAATCGCCGACGCGTGCCTACGCGCAAATCGCAAGCCCGATGAGATCACGCTTGTCTCTGTCACCAAGAGCGTACCGTTTGATGTCATCCGAACCATGGTCGAGCTGGGCATGCAGTGCCTGGGCGAAAACCAAGTTCAGGAGCTCACCAAGCGGGCGGCCATGATGCAGGAATGGCTCAACCGCAGGCACCGAGACGCCACCGCCCCGATGCTCAAACGTCCGCGCTGGCACATGATCGGCCACCTGCAACGCAACAAAGTCAAAACCCTCCTGCCGTGGATCGAAATGATTCACTCGGTCGACAGCCTGCGGCTCGCGGAGGAGATCGACGCACAGGCCAGCAAGATCGACCGCGTCATCCCGATCCTGCTGGAGGTGAACGCCAGCGGTGAGTCCGCCAAAAAAGGCGTCGCCGTCGCTGCGGCCACCCACCTTGCCGAACAAATCCAAACGCTCCCCCATATCAATGTGCATGGGCTCATGACGATGGCCCCACTCACCGAGGATGAGGGCGTGATCCGCCACACGTTCGAGCGAACACGTGAGCTGTTCGATGAAGTCGTCTCGCTACGCATCTGCGGACCGCAGTTCACTGAGCTCTCACTCGGGATGAGTTCGGATTTTGAAATCGCGATCGAGTTCGGCGCGACATTTGTCCGCATCGGCTCGGCGCTGTTCGAGGGAATCGAACTTGCCCCGCAGCCAGTCCCCGCAGAAGATCATTAGCACGAAAGCCGCTGCACTGCATACGCACGTGCCCCATGCTTCGTATCACCGCAGAACGTGCCGCAGAAAACACAAACGCCCGGTGACACGAATGGTGAACGGTGTCTTGCACGAGCAATCCGTGCCCCACCCTTTGAAAGTACCCGAAGAATGATTCTATGAAAGAGGGTTCTCCTGCAGGATGTATTTGACGGCGTATCTTTGTGGGATCGCTAAAACTGAATCCTTTTTCACAGGAGAACCCATAATGCTGTTTATCGGAATCGATCAGCACAAGCG
>JAJRSR010000092.1 GCA_024278695.1 Planctomycetota bacterium
AGTCGGAGCGGACCGGCATCGCCCATCTGAAGGTGGGGTTCAACAAGGTTTTCGGCTACTACATCGAGATCACCAACAGCAACCGTGGCGACGTACCGCCGGAATATGTGCGTAAGCAGACGATCAAGAACGCGGAGCGCTACATCACGGATGAACTCAAGACGTATGAAAACGAAGTGCTCACCGCGCAGGAACGCGCGGTGGTTTTGGAGGGCAAGCTCTTTGGGGACCTCTGCGCGACGGTTGCGAGTGAGATGGCCGCGCTCTTGCGTGTGGCCGACGCCATCGGTCGGCTCGATTGTGTGGCCGGTCTTGCGGAGGTCGCGGTTCAGCGGCGGTACGTGCGGCCTGAGTTTGCCGGCGATGACGTGCTCGACATTCGCGACGGACGCCACCCGGTGCTCGATCAAACTTTGGGCGATGATTTCGTGCCGAATGATTGCGTGATGGGGAAAGCGGACGGGCACACGTTTGTCATCACCGGACCCAACATGGCCGGCAAGAGCACTTACATCCGGCAGGTGGCGCTGCTGACACTGCTTGCGCAGACCGGTTCGTTCGTGCCGGCGGGTGCCATGACGTTGGCACCTGTCGATCGCGTGTTTGCTCGGGTCGGTTCGGCCGATGAGATCATGCGCGGGCAGTCCACGTTTATGGTCGAGATGACCGAGGCCGCGAACATCTTGCACAATGCCACTGCGCGATCGCTGGTGGTGCTGGATGAACTCGGTCGCGGCACGAGCACGTTTGACGGGCTTTCGTTGGCGTGGGCGATCACCGAGCATCTGGCTAGTGACATCAAATGTCGCTCACTCATCGCGACGCACTACCACGAGATGACCGAGCTGCCGCAGATCATTCAGGGCGTGCGGAACTACAACGTGGCCGTCAGGGAGTACGCCGGTCGTGGGCAGAGCGGCGAGGCGATTGTTTTTCTTCATAAGATCGTGGCGGGCGGCGCGAACCAGAGCTACGGCATCCATGTTGCCAAGCTCGCGGGGATTCCCAAGGGGGTCACCGCGCGGGCCCGGGAGGTCATGGAGGAGCTGCAACGCGGGTTTGAACGAGAGTCCAAGACGCCGCAGCTTTCACGCAAGAAAACCAACACCGACGGGCAACTTTCGCTTTTTGGAGCGCTCGGCGGGAGCGACGTCGATGGTGTGGTTGATATTGATGGCGCTGCGGCTGTATTAAACGCTAGTGAACGCGCGATGCTCGAAGCCCTACGCGAGACCGACGTGAACAAGCTCACCCCGCTCGAAGCTTTGCAGCGAATCGCGGCGTGGCAGAACGAGCTTGGATAGGCTCGACTCGGAAGCGGGCATCGCACACCGCGACGATATCCGACCTTACACCGTTTGTCGTATCGTCTACAGTGATGGTATGAGTTGTACACCCTCCGCGTTAAGGGCTTCGCGGATTCGTACTCGTACGATTTGCGCGATCTCAACGGCACGCCGTGCTTCCGCTTCGAGCACGGGTTCATCGTCCCCTGGATACCGTGCGTTGATAGCGAAGGGGGTTAGTTCTTCGGCTTCATGCGGCGCTGCCATACAAGGTTCTCCCCTCGAGCGATGCGGCGCGCGCGATGGTGCCCGGAATGTCGCGGTCTCGTTCATACTCTTCCGGTGTGAGGACCACGACATCTCGCGCGATGCCAAGCCCACGGAGCGCACGATCCATGGCCACCATCAGGTCGCGTTTTCGCCCGGCGACCGCACAGACCACCAACAGATCGACATCACTGTGGTTGTCGGCTGTGCCTCGCGCCTGCGACCCGAACAGAATGATTCGATCCGGTGCGAATTGCTCAACCAGACGCTGGGTGACCTCATGCAGGATGTTTTCGGTGACCATGTGCAGACCATTCCTGTGGCGCGTTCACACCGACGCCTCGAAGGATTATAACCGATTCTAGCGATTTTTTCATTCCTCATAAGTCAGGGTTCGTTGGTCCAAGATTCGGGGTTACTCTGTGTATGGACCACGCGTTTTCCCGCATCAAAAGGCAAAGGCCCCGGAAGCCGAAGCTGCCGGGGCCTTCTCACGATCCGTCGTGTATCTGCGATTCGGCCAGCTTCATCCGTCGGGCTGGCCGGTCCCTTCATCATGTCCGAACAACCGCCAGGGCGATGTCCGCACTATACTGTGTCGCGATACTGCATGCCGCGTCACGGGCGGCATAGGTTCTCAATTCTTTAACGCGTCATCATCACTCCGGCCCTTTTAGCAACCGTCAGCCGGGCCGCGAAGCCTAACGTGACTCGACGATGCCGTTCCGGATCTGCGAATCTCCTGTCCGCGAGTCTCCCACTTGGGGGGCTTGCGGCTGCCTGATCTTCGGCTGCGGTCGAGCGTTGGCCGTCTGCACCAGAAACTGCTCTTCGAGCTCCGCGACGAGCGTCGGAAGGTTTTGCTCCCGCATACCTTCGGGCGTGACCCACGACGACGTTTCGTTGGCCTGCATCGCCTTGGAAATCCGGCGGTTGGCCAGGATCACGGTCGAGTGGTTCTTGTTGCCCATGAAACGCCCGATCTCCGGGAAGCTCATGTCCGTGTGCTTTCGCGCGAGGTACATGGCGATACCGCGTGCCAACGCAATCGTCCGCGACTTGCGCGACGTGTGCAGGTCGGCCGGGGCGAGCCCGAAGTAGATCGACACGACGCTCTCAATGTCGGAAAGCATGATGACCGGTGCCGTCTGACGGACGAGGTCCTTGATGGCCCGCTCCGCAAGCGACAGCGTGATCGGGGAGCCCGATACCTGGGCGAGCGCGACGACCTTGAGCAACGCGCCTTCGAGTTCGCGGATGTTGGCGCAGAAGTTTTCCGCGATGTGCATGATGACCGGCTCGCCGATCTCCACCTTGAGCTTGGCCGCGCGCCGCCGGAGGACGCCGGCGCGTACTTCTAAGTCCGGGGAGTCGATCCGCACGACCATGCCGGAGAGGAACCGGCTGACCAGTGCTTCGGAAAAATGTCCGATGAGCTTCGGTGGTGCGTCGGAGGCGAGCACGAGCTGCTTGCCGGCCGCGTCGATCGCCTTCACCGTGTGGAGGAACTCCTCCTGCGTCGATCGCTTGTTGGCGAGAAAGTGAACGTCATCGATAATCAACGCGTCGAGGTTGCGGTAACGCTGATGAAACACCGACATCTCGCGTGCCTTGATCGCGTAGACGTAGTCGTTCATGAACTCTTCACCGGAGACGTAGCACCAGCGAAGCTTTTCGTCACGAGCGCGTAGCCCGTTGCAGATGGCCTGCATGAGGTGCGTCTTGCCGAGCCCGCAGCCGCCGTGGATGAACAACGGGTTGTATTGCGTGCTTGGGTTTTCGATCACGCTCTCGGCCGCGGCGTGCGCCAAACGGTTGGACGCGCCGACGACAAAGTCCTCCATGCGGCCTTTGAGTGGCGGCATGGCAAGGCCTGCGCTGCCGCGCCGGTGTTCCCGAGCCAATCGCTCCGGATTGTTGTTGACGAACTCGAGCTGCCGGTCCGGCTGTTTCTTGCCGAGTCCACGCGACAAGTCCGGATCGATCGCGAAGCTTAGTGTGTAGTCGCGGCCGGTCACCTCGCGGGCAACTTCGGATACGACATCAGCGAAGTGCCGCTCGATCCACTCACCAACGAAGTGGTTGGGCGAGGCGACACGCAGGTAGTCCTCCGTAAACGTAAAACGGGTAGCGTTCTTGAACCAAACGTTATATCGCTGCGGGCCAAGCCGTTCGGCGATTAGCGTTTCCAACTGGGTTACTTGATCCTTAGCGCAGACGGTCACCGTGAGCTCCTTCTTCCAACCGGAACCAAAGCGGGTAAAGTACTAAATTGTGCTGTCTACAAGAACGACGGAAAGAGCGGCGGACATCGCCGCCGACAAACATTAGTCGCCGACACGGGCTCGAATCATCCTAGCAGGCCAAGCCAACACGCCGCGATCTCTTATGCCCACGAAAATAGCATGTGACTTGGTACGCGTCAACACTCTTTATTGTTGAAATCTTCCCGCAAGCGCGCCGTGTTTTCTGCTATAAGAACTTAGCGAAATAAAAAAACTTTTTGGGGAAACTTTACACAGGTCGAAGCGTCAATCTCGGGAATCCCCCAGCACATAAGTGTTTTTCATTCTAAGATTTGATCTGGTGGGAACTTGCGGTTCACGTACCCGGGCCGGCGATCCAGGCGTCGCGCAGCCCCACCTCGATAAAACCCGATCTCATGTAAAGGTGTAGCGCGTGTTTGTTGCGTTGATCAACTGCCAGTGCCACGGTGTTGGCACCAATCTGCCGTGCGCTGCGAAACCCTCGCGCCAATAGGGCGTTACCGATGCCTGAGCCGCGGGCCGACGGGCTGACCCCCATGTACACGAGTTCCAGTGCCGGGCGCGATCGAATCTTCGACAGCAGGATCAACCCGACCGGGTCACCGTCTCTTACCGCGACCCACCAGAGCTGTGGATCAAAATCGCCGGTGGCGCGATGGCCGTCGATCGCATCTTGAACCGGACGCATGTCGCTAAGCTCTGGACAATCAAGACTTTGTTCGTACGAATCTGCAATGGCCTTCTCGAACCACGGTCGGTGTTCCGGTGAATAACTCTTCCAGGACAAGTCAGATCGCTCCGGTTGCGGCGTGACCGCGCTGAGTCGAACCCGCATGTAAACGAGCGCCGTCAGCCGGTGGTAGCCGGATCGTGAGAAGATACGGGCTTGCTGATCGTTGCCGGGTATCGCGAGGATCTCCATCAG
>JAJRSR010000093.1 GCA_024278695.1 Planctomycetota bacterium
GCGTCAGCCGCTTCGTGCTCGCGACACTTGACAAGACGCCGCTCGGCGGGTCCGATCAAAGCATACGAAAGTCCTGCAAAGCATACGAAAGTCCTGTTTTTCCCGCGAAAAGGAGTTGCCACGATGTCTACGTTGTTTTTTAGCTTAGCGCTGCTTAGCTTACAGCCTAAGCCGGAAGTGACACCCGAGCTGCTCCCGCCGACGTTGCCCGACTGGCGTTTCGAGCGGATCGACTTCCCGCTGCCGTTCGCGCCAGACCTCAAGCACACGGGATTCGAGGAACTTCAGTTCTCCCCGGGAATGTTCAACGCAAAATCCGACACCTTCTTCACCTATGTATTCGCAATGAAACTCGAGAACAAGATCACAGCGAACGAAGCCTTTCTAAGCGAGCTGTTGACCACCTATTTCCGTGGACTGTGCCGCGCGGTTTCTGAGGGTACGGAATTCGACATCGACACGTCCAAGATCACGGCGACGGTCAAGGAAGATCACTACGAAGCGCCGCAGAGCCGCCACTTCCATGCCACGCTGGACAGCTACGACCCGTTCGTCACTGGAAAGCCGCTCAAACTGCGCCTGGAAATCTTAACGATCGAATCCGGTCCAAACGACCACCGTATCTTCGCAAGTGCGTCGCCCAAGCCAAGCGACGACGTCGTCTGGAAAATCCTGCGCAACATCGAGCGAAAGTTCCAGAAGCGATCTTCCCCCAAGAAACCGTAGCACGCGGCAAGCAACACGAAACGGCGACACTACCCGCCCTTTTCCCCGCCGCCTTTCTTCTCGATCTTCTTCCACGAATCTTTCAGCGTGACCGTGCGGTTGAACACGAGCTTGTCGGCAGTGGTGTCCACGTCCACGCAAAAATAACCGTTGCGTTCAAACTGCACCTGTGTGCCCGGTGCGGCACCGGCCAACGACGGCTCGACCTTCGCGTCACGGATGACCTCCAAGGAATCGGGATTGAGATGATCCAGGTAGGTCTGGCCTTCGGCCGTGTCGCTGGGGTTCTCCTGGGTGAACAGGTGCCCATAGAGACGAAGCTCCGCATCCAGCGCACGCGCGGCAGAAACCCAGTGGATCGTACCTTTGACCTTACGTCCATCCGGCGAGTCGCCGCCCTTGGTTTCCGGGTCATAGGAGCATTGCACCTCGACGACGGTCCCGCTTTCATCCTTCGTGCAGCCGGTACAGGTCACGAAATAACCATACCGCAAACGTACTTCACGACCGGGGACCATGCGGAAGAACTTTCGCGGTGCCGCCTCGCGGAAGTCGGCCTGCTCGATGTATAACACCTTGGAAAAAGGCACTTTTCGAGTCCCAGCCTCGGGGTCTTCCGGATTATTGATCGCGTCCAACTCCTCGACCTGCCCCTCGGGGTAGTTCTCGATCACCAGCTTCAGCGGTCGCATCACGCCCATCACGCGCGGGGCTCGCTTGTTCAGATCTTCACGAACGCAATGTTCGAGCAATTGGATGTCGATGGTGCTGTTGAACTTCGCCACGCCGATACGCTCGCAGAAATTACGAATCGATTCCGGAGAATAGCCGCGACGGCGCAACCCGCTGATCGTCGGCATGCGTGGATCGTCCCAGCCGCTGACCTTGCCGTCCACCACCAACTCAAGCAGCTTGCGTTTGCTCATCATGGTGTAGGTGAGGTCCAGCCGCGCGAATTCGATTTGCTGCGGGTGGAACACGCCGAGTGAATCGAGAAACCAATCGTACAACGGGCGATGATCCTCAAACTCGAGCGTGCAGATCGAATGCGTGATGCCCTCGATCGAATCCTCATTGCCGTGCGCCCAGTCGTACATTGGATAGATGCACCAGGCATCACCCGTTCGGTGGTGTGTCGCGCGCAAGATGCGGTACATCACCGGGTCACGCATGTTCATGTTGGCGTGCGTCATATCGATCTTGGCGCGAAGCGTGCGCGATCCATCGGGAAACTCACCGGCACGCATCTTGCGAAAGAGATCCAGGTTCTCGCTCGGACTCCGATCGCGGTGCGGGCTGTTGATGCCCGGCTTCGTCAGCGTACCGCGACCCTGCCGCACTTCTTCAAGCGGCAGATCGCAGACGTACGCCTTGCCGTCTTCGATGAGCTTCTCGGCCCACGCGTACATCTGCTCGAAATAATCAGAAGCAAAGAGCGGGGCTCCCTCCCATGTCAAGCCAAGCCACCGTACGTCTTCCTGGATCGACTCGACGTATTCCTCCTCCTCTTTGACCGGGTTGGTGTCATCAAAACGAAGGTTGCACTTGCCACCGAACTCCTCAGCAATTCCGAAGTTCAGAAAGATCGACTTCGCGTGACCAATGTGCAGATACCCGTTGGGCTCCGGCGGGAAACGCGTATGAACGCGTCCGTCATTTTTTCCGGAAGCAATGTCGGTCTTAACGATCGTTCTCACGAAATCGAGAGAGCGTTTCGGATCTGCGGATATCTCGAAGTTATCGGGTTTAGCGTTTGGCATAGTTATTCTACTTGCAGGGCTCGGTATCCGCTCTGGCGGATCCTCACGGGTTCAATTCGCGGCTCACCACGTCGGAAACCCGGCAGCCTATCAGAGGCGTTCGCAGGCTTCAAACGGGCCTCAAAAACATGGGCGTGCCACCGCGGCGAACGACCAACCCTCTGAAAGACCTTCAAAATCACCAATCACCGGCCAAGAACCGCCAGTTCGTCCGAATATTCTCCCCTTTCGGCTTGAAATTCGCCCCGACTCTGTGCTACACTGCCGCCTTGTGTTCGTGGCTCGACCAGGTGCGAGGCCGCCGCCTTCGGGGGCGTCAGGATTCGAGCGTCTTGGTGGGACACGACACGGGGGGTGGCATTGGGCGTTTCGTCGCACACCGTCGCCAGGGGATCGCGTTTTTGAAACCATGCCGCGCTACATACGCGCTGCGGAGGGAGCATCGAATGTTGACCGCACGAAAATTAACCGTTCTGGCTTGCTATGCCGGTATTTCAATGATGGGGTCGTCCTTGGCCTTGGCCTTTTCCAGCGGACCACCGTCCGGTCTGAACGGAAGCACCGCCAGCGGCGGCTCCGACTGCTCCGGATGCCACTCTGGTTCTCCCGGCCCAGGCTCGGTCGAGATCATCGGGGCTCCGGCATCCTACCAAGCGGGGGCTCTTTACAATCTGACGATCCGCGTAGCCGACCCCGGTCAGGTGGGCGCGGGTTATCAATTCAGCGTCGAGGACGCGCTTGGGGCGGCCATCGGCACACTTAGCCCGACCGACGCCAACTCCCAGTTCAACAACGGGTTCATCAACCACACGAGTGCTGGCGTATCCACATCGATCACGGATTGGGCGTCGCTTGGTAACGCGGCCGAGTTTCAATTCACCTGGCAAGCACCGGCCGCCGACGCTGGAGCGTTGACCTTTTGGGCCATCGGAAACGCCATCGATAACTCAGGCAGCTTCTCCGGCGACACGCTCTACCTCACCAACCAAACGGCCAGCATCGCGGCCGACATCCCCACCGTATCGGAGTGGGGCCTCATCATCATGCTGATCTCACTCATGACGGCCGGCACGATCATCATGGTGCGACAGCGGTCGAATCTGGTACCCGTCCGCACGCGAGGGTAGGCCCAACGGATAGACCAACGAGTGCCCATATCTTCGGGCAACTACCACGTTCTTCAGTGCAGGCGAAGGATGGAGGGGCGGATGCAGCTTGTCAACCAGATGAGCCCGTCGATCAAGAGAGAACATGTAACGGGAACCATAACGGAGACGGAATAGTGCAAAACCCAACAAGGCGACGTCCTTACGACAATAACGGACCCAACGAAAAAATTGTCCGCAACCACCGCGTCCGCGCGAAGCATCTTGCCGCGATAGTATTCGTATTCACTCTCGTAGCCACGGTGATCCCCCCTGCCGCAACCGCCCAGCCATGCCTATCGCCGCTCTTGGTTGGTGCGTACGATTCGCTGCTCACACCGCGCGAGATCACGGTGGTGGGCACAACGGCGTATGTGCCCGACAGACAATTCGGCGTCAAGATCCTCGATGTGAGTAACCCGACATCTCCCGTGCTTCTTGGATTGATCAGCACGCCAGGAGACGCCCATAGCGTGGTCGTCGTGGGCAACACGGCGTACATTGCGGATGGCAATTCCGGACTTCAGATCGCCGATGCCAGCAATCCGGCATCGCCGGTCATGCTCGGTTCGTTCAACACACCGGATTTTGCGTTGAAACTCTTCGTCACTGGCAACACGGCGTACATCGCAGACGGGTCTTCCGGACTACAAATCATCGATGTCAGTGATCCAACGACTCCCGCATTTCTGGGCTCTTACGCAACGCTGGGCAACGCGAACGATGTTGTCGTAGTTGAGGATAGGGCTTACGTGACCGGGTTTGGACTCGGCGGTGCCGCGTTTGAGATTATCGATGTCAGCGATCCAACAACACCGAGTCACCTCGGCATGTACGACCCGGGAACGAGTGCATATGGCATTCAAGTGGTGAACACCACGGCTTACCTTAACCACATTGGTAGTTTTGACTTAGAAATCATCGATGTAGCCGACCCGGCCGTGCCTACCCTCATCGGCACTTACACTACGGCAAACATCGTGCAAGATATCGCCATCGCCGGACACTTCGCGTATCTGGCGAACAACACATTGGGGCTTCAGATCGTGGACGTAGGTGAACCGACGTCACCGACCCTTTACAGTTCGTTCGACTCGATGGACGCCCAGAGGTTGACCGTATCAGGACGCTACGTCTACGTGGCGAGTCCGGTCTCCAAACTCAAGGTATTCGACTCGGGCCTGTTGGCACCGACGCTGCAAGGCTTAGCCAATACAGCGGGGGCGGCACGCGATATAGAAGTTGTCGGCACCACCGCTTTCGTGGCCGACAGCAATTTCGGATTGCAGATCTTTGATGTCACTGACGGTACGCCGCCGACATTTCTCGGCTCAGTCGCCACGACGCTCGCATGGAGTGTCGCGGTAGCGGGAGAAGTCGGCTACGTCGCAGACCGAGGGGCCGGGCTTCGAATCATCGATCTCAGAGACGTAACCGCGCCCGCCATATTGGGAACCTACAATACGCTGGGGTCCGCTTATGACGTGGCGGTCGTGGGGACAACAGCCTACGTCGCGGGTGCCGGTCGCGGGTTGCAGGTCATAGACGTGAGTAATTCGGTCACACCGACACTAAGCGGCACGTACAACACACCGGGCTCTGCCCGGGGCGTGACCATGATCGGAACCACCGCGTACATCGCAGATAACTTCTCCGGACTGCACGTTGTCGACATGAGCGATCCGATAAACGGCGACCTGCTCGGAAGCTACAACACGCCTGGTGCAGCGACAAATGTGATCGTATCGGACAGCGTCGCCTACGTGGCCGATGGTCCTGCCGGACTGCAGATCCTCGACGTGCGCGATCCGGCGTCCATCAGCCTGCTCGGAACATACAATACCCCCGGATTCGCCAACAAGGTCGCGTTGCGCGGGACGACGGCGTTCGTCGCTGATAGCACCGGCGGACTGGCTATCATTGATGTGAGCGACTTGTCATCGCCCGCACTCATAGGAGAGATCATCACACCCGATACCGCGACGGATGTAGCCGTCGCGGGCACAACCGCTCACCTGCTCGATTTGACGTTTGGACTTGGCATCGTCGATGTGAGCGGCAACATCCGCGATATCAACGGAGACGGCTGGAGCGACATGGACGATTTCGCCATCTTCTCCGACTGCTTCGGTGCCCCAGGTCAGCCTTTTCCCATCGATTGCGAATCGGCAGATTTCGACAGCGACGGCGACGCGGATGCGGCGGACTTCGCCATTCTCCAGGTGATGTTCGGATGCCAGTAGCGCTTGGACCCGGCCACGCTACGAGCCATCAACCATCGCCCTGGTTCGTGACCGGTCGCCTCTTTACTTGACGCTGCGCCACGCACCAGAAGAAACAAACGCGGGCCACACGCGATCAAAGCCCCAGCTTGTCGCGTAGGTATTCCAAACAGCGCGACTTGTCGATTCGCTCTTGCGAGGCATCGTCACGGTTTCTGACCGTGACGGTGCCGTCTTCTTTTGATTGCCCATCTATCGTAAAGCAAAACGGCGTGCCGGCCTCGTCCATGCGGGCGTAGCGTTTGCCAATCGACTGTTTCGCGTCGAACTGACAAGGGAAGTGCTTGCGAATCTCTTGATAGATCGGGTCGGCCACCTCGGGCATGCCGTCCTTCGCCACCAGCGGGAATACAGCCGCCTTGATCGGCGCGAGACGCGGGTGAAACTTCATGAACTCCGGCGAGGCACGGTTCTCGTCGTAGCTGTACGCCTCCGTGATGCTGGCCAGCAAGAACCGATCCACCCCGGCAGACGGCTCGATCACGTGCGGCATAAAACGCTGCTTCGTGGCGTCATCCATGACGGCGTAGGCGTTCTCCTTACCTTTGCTGTGCTTGCCGTGCTGGGTGAGGTCATAACAACCGCGATGAGCCACACCCTCCAGCTCCTGCGTCTCCTCAGAAAACGGGAACAGGTATTCAATATCGGTACACGCGTCGCTGTAGTGGGCCAACTCCTCCTCGGTCTGCTCACGCGGGCGGAGCTTGTCGCTCTTGATACCGAGCGACTCATACCAGTGGAGCCGCGTATCGCGCCAAAACTCGTACCACATTTTCGACGTATCCGGCTTGCAGAAAAACTCGATCTCCATCTGCTCAAACTCACGCGAGCGGAAGGTGAAGTTGCGCGGGTTGATCTCGTTGAGAAACGCCTTACCGATCTGGGCGATGCCAAACGGAATCTTCACGCGGGTCGAGTCCATCACGTTCTTGAAGTTCGCGAAGATACCCTGCGCCGTCTCCGGTCGAAGGTACGCCTTGCTGGTCGACTCCTGCAACGCGCCGACGAACGTCTCGAACATCAAGTTGAAGTCACGGGGTTGCGTGAGCGTCCCCACCTCTTTCGCCTCTGGCCCGAGAATCTGACCAAATGCCGCATCGTCAACCGTCTCTAAAGAGACCGTACTCGTCACGCCGGAAAGCTCATCGGCCGAGACCTTAAAATACTTGGCAGCCTTCTTGACCGCACGCGCCTGGGATTCCTCATCATCCGAGCTGAAAGCAAACATCTGACCTGCGGTGTCCTGCCCCTTAATGACGCTGAGCTGGTCAGCCCGGTAGCGGCTCTTTGATTCCTTGCAATCCACCATCGGATCGGAAAACCCGCCGACATGCCCCGATGCTTCCCAGACCTTCGGGTTCATGATGATCGAACAGTCCACGCCGACCATCTGATAGGACTCGCCGTTCGGACCCGGCGGCGGGCACTGCACCATGTCGTGCCACCAGGCGTCTTTGATGTTGCGTTTGAGTTCGCAGCCGAGCGGGCCGTAATCCCAAAAACCGCCGATCCCACCATAAATCTCACTGCTACCGAAAATGAACCCGCGACGGCGGCAGAGTGCGACAATCTTGTCCATCGTGTCCGTTTGGCTACCCATGAAACTACTCGCTGGTTTGAAGGGAACGGCGGGCTGTACCCGCGCGGTCAATCCGTATCACTGGCCCGCACGGCGGACGCTACGACTTACGACACCGGCTCACAGCCCAAGCCCCCTTGACCGCGCCACCATCGGAATCCCACAAGCGTCCCGGTATTTGCTGAACTTGTCAAGAGAACACCCCGAGCCATAAAAAAGCCGGGGGCGACCCGCGCAAACGCGAGACCGCCCCCGGCAGGGTGTAAACTATGAACGATGCGCTGTGGCGCTACTCGACCACGACGCCGTCA
>JAJRSR010000094.1 GCA_024278695.1 Planctomycetota bacterium
AGCTCAACCCGTATGTGTACGATGTTCAGATTCTCCCGGCCGAGGTGATTCCGGCGGGTTTTGTCGGCGTCGTGACGAATCTGTTTGGTGATGGTATGTCCGGTGGTGATTCCCCTGCGGTGGTTAAAGTGCCAGATAGTGGCACGATAGGATCGGATTCTGAAGAGGCTATGGTCAGCTCGGTGACACCCCTGGCCGGGGTGGGTCAGCGTGGCACGCTTCGTGATGTCTTGCAGCCGGGGGTGTACTTCATCAACCCAAGGCTGCAAAAGGTGACCCTCATCGAGGTGGGCTTCAATGAGTATTCGCAGATCAAGGTGAGTGATGAGGAGAACTACCGGATTCCGTTCCCTTCGGACACCGGTTACGATATCAAGGTGGGTGTGACGGTGGTGTGGGGCATCGCCCCGAAGCACGCCGCAGAGATCATTAACGAGTTCGGCAATATCGATCGCGTGTTGGATAAGGTCATCGGTCCGCAGCTTCGGTCGATCGCCAGAAACGTCGGCTCCACCTACGCGGCCCGTGATTTTATTCAGGGTGAAAAGCGAGAGAAGTTCCAGCGGGCGATGACGGTTGAGTTGCAGCGGGTCTGCCGTGCGAAGAACATCGAGGTGTTGTTGGCGTTGGTGCGTGAGATCGAGGTACACGCCCCGGGTGCCACGGCCGCAGACGGCGACGTGACGGATGACCTGAAACGTACGATCCAGGAGAGTTACGTCGCCATCGAAAAGCAACTGACCAACGCCAAGCAGCGCGACGCGGCGGCCGTGCGCGCTACGCTCGAAGAGGAGCGCAAGAAGATCGACATCATGCGCGAAACGATCAAGGCGGAGACGCGCGTGCTCGTGGCCAACATCGCGGCCGAGGCGGAGAAGGAGGCGGCTACGATTGACGCCCAAGCACAACTCGAAATCGCGGCGATTCGCCAAGAGGTCGCGGCGCTGGCCGCCAAGCGTGTCGAGATACTCGGTCAGGCCAACGCGGACGTGACGCGGCTCAAGAACGAGGCCGAGGCCAAGGGGTATGAGATGCTGGTCGATGCCTTCGGCGGCGGTGAGGCGTACAACCTCTACACCTTTGCCGAGCACTTTGAGCCAGAGGCGATCCGCCTGTTCTTCGCAGGTGACGGGACGTTTTGGACGGACCTGTCCCGCTTCGAAGAAGTCGGCGCGGCAAAGCTCTTACAACCTAAGGCGGGTACGAATTGAGGGTTTGGGTCCGCACTGGAGCGAGCTTCGACCAACCGGTTCCAGGCATCGTAGATGTAGACGAAGCCGGGCGTGCTATTGCATGCCGTGATGTTGCGGGTGTCGGATGTTTTGAGTGGCCAGTATTGTGGGCTACTTGCCGATGCAGAAGTTTGCGAAGACTTGGGTTAGCAGGTCGGTGGTGGTGACGGCCCCGGTGACTGTGCCTAGCAGGTCGAGCGCCTCGCGTAGCTCGAACGCGACGAGGTCGGCGCAGTCGATGGTCTCTGTGGCGCTCTCGGCGAGTGAGGCAGCCCGGCGAATCGCCTCGTTCGCGGTTGTCACGGCGTGGCGCTGGCGTTCGGAGATGATGAGCGACTCGCCGACTGTCGTTACGGTTTGGTTCGCCAGTGCGTTGGCGAAAGCGCCGCGCAGGGCTTCGAGGCCTTGCCCTGCGGTTGCGCTGATTTCGTATACCTCGCCAAGCCCCCAAGCCCGCAGTGCCGAGATGCGTGTCGCTGTTTCTTTGTCGCTCACGAGGTCACGCTTGTTGGCCGCGATGACGAGGCGCGGCAGTGAGAGTGATTCAAGCGTCTCGCGTAGGTGTTCGTCGTGCGGTGTTGATAGGTCTATCACAACGCAGACGACATCGACGCGCTGGGCGGTGGACAGTGTTAGCTTGCGGGCTTGGGCTATGATTTCGTCTTCGCTTTTGTCCACGCCCGCGGTATCGAGCAGGATCGCTTCTCCCATAGTTGACGCCGGTACGCTGGCGGAGGTCTTGCCCAACGTGATTGGGGCGGCCAAGACGTCCCGCGTGGTGCCGGCGACCGCAGCGCAGATCGCGCGGCTCGTGCCGCTGAGCTGGTTCATGAGAGAGCTTTTGCCGGCGTTGGGCGGGCCGAACAAGAGGATTCGCGGTAACGCGTCGAACCGCTCCACGGAAACGCAACCGGCCAGCCAGCCTGCGAGCCGCTGGCTCACTTCGTCAAGCCGCTCGCGGAGCTTTTCGGGTGAGATGAAGTCGATCGGCTCCTCGGAGAAGTCGATGTCGGCCTCGACGAGCGCGAGCATCTCTGCAAGCCGGTCTCGTGTGTTCTGGATGGCGAGGCTGAGGTCGCCGTCCATCATTCGGCGTGATGCGCGAAGTTGCGTGTCCGATTCCGCTCGGATCGCGCCGGCGACCGCTTCTGCTTTGGTGAGGTCCATCGCGCCGCTCAAGAAGGCTCGCGCGGTGAACTCGCCGGCCTCTGCCGGTCGGGCACCGCGATCGAGGCAGCGCTTGCGGATGATTTCGAGTACCGGTGCTGATCCGGGTGCGTGGATTTCCACCATGTCCTGCCGGGTGTAGCTGCGCGGCGCGCGGAAGACGTAGAGGTCTACGGGGATGCGTCCGGTCTCATCCAACAGGACATGCCCGAACGTTCGCGTGGCGCCGGGCCGCTGGCTCAGGGGTTGGTCGTTGGTCGTTTGTGTGATGCCGTCTGCGATGGTTAGCGCTTCCGGTCCGCTGAGACGGACGATGCCGACCAAACCCGCGCCGGGTGCGGAAGAGATGGCCACAATCGTTTCGTCTACGCGGTCGAGCATGATGGTGCCATAGTTCCTTCAATTCTCGACATGATCCCGTTGAGGCGACAGCGCCGCCTTGCCGGGATAGTATCGGTCGCGGGCCGGAATCACAACGGCGCGAGAAAAAGTGGCACAGGCGGCGGTTCAAACATGGATGCGGCATTACAACAAATCTTGGAGACGGTAGCAGCGGGGCGTGATCTCACCCGGGCTCAGTCGCATGCGGTGTTTTTGCGTGTGATGGCCGGTGAGGTGCCCGCGGCGGGGATCGAGGCATTGCTGAAAGTGTTGATCGCCAAGGGGGAGTCGGTGGCGGAGTTGGCCGGTGCGGCGCAGGCGATGCGCGACAACGTCGTCCGGGTGAAGTGCGACGCCGATTGCATTGATACGTGCGGCACGGGTGGTGACGGTATCAGCACGTTCAACGTATCCACGGCGGCCGGGATCATCGCGGCGGCAGCGGGTGCCACGGTGGCCAAGCACGGCAACCGATCCACCACGCGCGTCAGCGGTAGCACGGAGGTGTTGCATCAGCTTGGCATCGATACGGAGGCGGGGGTGGATGTTGTGGAGCGATCATTGGCCGAGGCGCGCATCGGATACCTGAACGCACGCAACCTGCACCCGGCGATGCGCTATGCCGCGCCGGTTCGAGCGGTCATTCCCGTGCGGACGATCTTCAACCTCCTCGGTCCGCTGACGAACCCGGCCGGTGCGAGGCGGCAGTTGCTCGGCGTGCCAAGTTTTGAGCTTGTCGGGACGATGGCCGAGGCGCTGCTGGCGCTCGGCGCGACGCATGCGTGGGTGGTTCACGGCAGCGACGGGCTGTGTGATGTGACGATCACAGGCACGACGGCGGTGGCCGAGGTCTGCGGCGGGGGCGTTCGTCGGTTTGAGATTTGTCCGGAGGACGCGGGGCTTACGCGAGCGACGCTGGATGAGCTTTTCGTGGGTTCGCCCGTCGAGAGTGCGGCGGTGGTGCGGGCCGTGCTTCGCGGTGTGCCCGGTGCCGCGCGGGATCATACGCTGCTCAACGCAGGTGCGGCGCTGGTGGTAGCGGGGATCGCGAAGGACATTTCGGATGGCGTGCAGCATGCGGCGCGCGTAGTCGATGACGGCGCGGCGATGGCAACGTGGGAAGCATGGCGCAAG
>JAJRSR010000095.1 GCA_024278695.1 Planctomycetota bacterium
ACTGATCCACACGCAAGACCCAACCGGCATCATGGACGTCACGGCCAGCCTCCGACAACTCATGCTGGACCAATCCTTCTCAAAATCACCGATCTACGAGCTTGTTTTTCCGCTTGGACTACAAGACGCGATCACCTACTTACTCGAAGCGGTGGGCGGTGACGACGCCCTCGCGTTCGAAAAGGAACGGCAGGTTCTGCTCTCGCGAGACCGCAGCGCGACAGTACCGGCCGGCAAGCCCGCGCGAACCGGCCACCGATTCAGCTCCTGCGGTGTCGGCCATCGACCCGTGGTCGAGTGCCCCGATGGCGATTGCGATCCCGTGGCGCAGGCGGCTCCGTAGCCCTGGCTTCTCGGACGCGGTATGATCGGTCTCGATGATTGGAGCGCAACGGTTCAACCGCTCCAAGGACGACACCCGACGAAGCCAGATTGATGGAGCCAGCGAAGCCATGCTGAACGGATTCACCACAACGGGGGCACGAAGCCCGAGAACCATGCCGCGATGGTCGCGCACTGCCACGCGTTTGACCAGTGTGGGCTTGCTGCTGGCGCTTGCGGGCTGCCCCACGAGCGGCGGTCCTGGTGGCACGACCGTTGATAGTGCTGAGCCGAATGAGAGCTTCGCCACGGCAACGCCACTGATTTTTGGCACCGATGGCATCGCGCGGATCCAGGGTACGGTTTCACAGCAGGGGGATATTGACGTGTTCTTGATCGGTCGTCTGGACGCCGGCACCATGCTCACCGCAGACGCGGCCACCACCGGTTCGTCGTTGGATGTGTCCATATCCTTCTTCGATGCCAACGAAGACCTGCTTTTCGCGAACGATGATCGTGGGGGCGCGTCTCGCTGTTTGGATTCCTTTGCGCTCTGGACCACGCGGCACGACAGCGACGCGTATTACATAGTGGTCGCCGCCTCGGCGCTCGCAGCACCCGGTACGCGGACGGGAAGTTATTCCGTCGATCTGGATGTGGCCCGAGACATGGGCGTGCCGCCGCCGGTTCAGCAGACACTGCTGTTGGACTTCTCCGGCGCGACCCTCTCGTCAACCGTCATAGAAACGACTCAGGTAGCGGTTTTCGACGCTGGTGCCATTTCAAGTGTCTACGAAGGACAAACGGATCCCATGAAGCAGGCGATCGTGGCCACGGTACGGGAAAACTTCGAGGGGCTCGACTTGGTTGTCGTCACCAGTGATGACACGACCCCCCTTCCGGCCGAATCGGTATCCACGGTGTATATTGGTGGTTTCGATAATATGGTGTTTGGTTTGGCTGAGAGCGTAGATGTCTACAACTTCGATCGCTGCGACGACGCCATCATCTATTCGGAATCGTTTGAGCCGTCTGCCGTGTTCTCTTTCACGCCGACAGTCGAAGAAATGGGGCTGGCCATCGGCAATATCGTCTCGCATGAAGCGGGGCACTTGCTCGGGATGTTCCACGTTTCGGACGATACCGCGTTGATGGATGACGCGTCACCTGCGGACGCCTTCGTGGCGGATCAGAATTTCAAACGCGCGCCGCTCGCCGGTGACGTGGTCGATCTCGGGTCGCAAGATGCACCCGCACTGCTGCTGGAAATCGTCGGTCCTGGTTAGCGATGTACCGACGAAAACGGACGTCTTGCGACGTATGCTGACTGAATTGGGGGAGTCTTTCGGACGGGGAAACCAATCAAACGTCGTCTAGGTTAACGGCGAGCGGTTGGTGTTCGAGAGTCATAGCGATCGGCTCACGCCGGTCCGCGTGGATTGGGGGATTCATGGTTCCGTTGTACACACACTGCCCGTGCTGCGCCTATCCGGTGGTCGTCGCAGCGACCAAACGAAGCCGCGGCCGACGCTGCCGACAATGCGGCAGGAGCTTCGTCCCTGAGCCGTTGGAAGGTGATGGTGCGGCGGCGGCATCACCTCGAGCGTCGCAGGTACGCGGTCGGTCACGCATGAGGGCGCTTCTCAAGCGGGTCCGCCGAACGGTATCGCCTTAGACTGTTCGCTCCGCAGAGTTCATTTTTCTTGCCGATGGCGGTACGATGCTGCGATATGTTGATCGGCTACAACACCAACGGTTTCGCCCACCACCGCCTCGAAGACACGATCGAGATTCTGGCTGAGATCGGCTACCAAAGCGTTGCGCTAACGCTCGAAACTGATCTGCTCTGCCCACCAGATCAAGACGGCGTGTCCGCATGCGTGAAGCGGGCTTCGCGTTGTCTGATCCATTGCGACATGCAAGTCACCATCGAGACCGGCGCACGATTCATCCTCGACCCCAGACGCAAACACCAGCCGACCCTCATCAGCGCGGCCTCGTCCGATCGAACACGCCGGATCGGTTTTCTCAAAGCCGCCGTCGATGTGGCCGCCGGGCTGGGTGCGAGCTGCGTCTCGTTCTGGTCCGGGACCGTGGATGATGACGCACCAGATGATCTCGTATGGCATCGGCTGATCGATTCAATCAGGCCGTTGTGTGACTACGCAGCGTCGCGCGAGGTCCGCCTGGCGTTCGAGCCGGAACCCGGCATGTTCATCGAAACGATGCCCGAGTTTGAGCGGTTGTTCGACGCCGTCGATCACCCCGCCTTCGGGCTCACGCTCGACGTGGGCCACGTTCATTGCCTGAACGACGGCGTGGCGAGCGATCACATCCGAAGGTGGCGGGAACGAATTTGGAATATCCACATCGAGGACATGCGACGAGGCACCCACGAACACCTCATGTTCGGAACGGGAGATATGGCGTTCAAGCCAATCATCGCGGCCTGCGAAGAGATCAGCTATGAGGGTCCGCTGCATGTGGAGCTGTCGCGCCACAGCCACGAAGCTGTCGTAGCCGCCCGGCAAGCCTTCCAATACCTCTCAGCGCTGCTTATCGCGTAGGAAAAACATGCCCCCCTGGATTGTGACGTATTTCAGGGATGTTCTCCCTGGTTGACGACCGCGTGGGCTACTCCTACTATCCCTTTTTCGTACTGATAAGTGGTAATTTCGTACAGTGGAGCAGAATCGATGAGGGGAAAGAGATACATGGCAGGCGTACGGCGCGCCACGGCTATTTTGGCAGCAGGGATGATGTTTCAGCTCGGCGGGTGCGATTTCGGCCAAATTACCGTAACGCAGACGTTGAACACCAATGAGCTGGTCATCAGCGTGATCCGTGGGGCCATTCTTGACCCGATCAACCTGTTCATCACGGGTGCCGTGAACGACATCCTGGGCGTGAGCTAATGGCGATGTTGCCACGCGCGCGTTGGCGCGCCATCCACACCCCCGTTCTAACGATCGTGCTGGTCTGCGCCTCGGCAACGCTGGCGGATGTCGTCGTGACGACAAACGGCAGCCGCATCGTCGGGACGCTCGAGCGTATGACGGGCGATAGCGCCGTGATCGTGACGGAGTTCGCGGGCAAGCTCGAAATCCCCGCCGACATGGTAGCCAACATCATCACGGATCAGGAAGTCGCCGTCCGGTTCGACAGCGGCGATCAGCTCATCGGCACGCTGGCAGAGACACCGAGTGGCGACGTCGTCATGCGCTCGGGCATCGGGGACATCCCCGTCACCCGCGAGAAAATGTCTGCGGTGTGGCCCAAGGGTGCCGACAGCCCGGAGGTGATCACCCTCAAGCTCGATCAAGCGAAGAAACTGGCCGCAGTCACGCCCAAATGGACCACCACGTTAGAAGCGGGTGGTTCGCGCACCGAGGGTAATACCGACACGTTGGACTTCCGAGGCCGGCTGGACATCAAGCGCAAGACCGATGCCGACTTGCTGGAGTTTTTCCTTTACGGCTATTACGCCGAGACCGTAAGCCTTCGTACCAGGAACGAGTACGGCGGCGGCGTTCGTTTCGAGTCCAAAGTTCGGGATGACCTGTTCTGGTACACGCGGCTCGAGCTAGAGCACGACGAGTTCGAAAGCCTTGATATTCGCACCACGGCCGCCACGGGTTACGCGAAGTTCTGGATCAACCGACCTGACCGCGAACTCAAAACCAGCCTGGGTCTTGCTTACCGGCATGAGACCTACTTCAACGGCACCGTGCTGAACGATGCGGCTATCGATATTGGGTTCGACTACCGCCATGATGTTGCGCCCTGGGTGCAGTTCACCCATTCGCTCAACTACGGCCCCGCCTGGGATGACTTTGGTGATTTCCGCCTCGATTCCCGCGCGGCCCTCGTGTTTCCGTTCAAGAACGACAACATGAAGCTCAAGACCGGCGTGCGCCACGAGTACAACTCAAACCCCGTCGGTGGTTTGGAACGCCTCGATACGACCTACTTTGCCGACATCGTGCTGTCGCTCAAGCGTTAATGGCTGTAAGCCGCCGAATCGATCGAGGCACCGCAGGCTAGTGGCCGCACCGCTAACGCACACCCGGCGTCGGGTGACCCGCCGGATGCGCTGTCTTGGGCGCGCCCATGTAGCAAGTATTTACCGCACTAGCAGCGAGAGGAATCACATGATTGATCCGCGAATGACCAAGCTGGCCGACGTGCTCATCGGCTACGCCACCGGCATGAAACCCGGCGAGAAGGTACTGATCGAGGCGATCGACATACCCCATGAAATGACCTGCGAGATCGTGAAAGCCGCCCGAGCCGCTGGCGCGGATCCGCTCGTCACGCTCAAGAGCAATACCATCAACCGCGAGCTGATCCACTGCGCATCGGAAACGCAGATGGAACTGATCGCGGAGACGGAAGCCCTTCGTATGGGCAAAGTCGATGCGTACATCGGCATGCGTGGCAATCCGAACATCGCCGAATTGTCCGACGTCCCCAAAGACAAGCACAAGATGTATCAGGATAACGTCTGGAAACGCGTCCACCAGGAAATCCGCGTGCCGAAAACGCGGTGGGTCGTATTGCGTTGGCCGAGCCCTTCCATGGCGCAGCAGGCCGGCAAGAGCACGGTCACCTTCGAGGATTTCTACTTCAACGTCTGCACGATGGACTACGCCAGAATGTCCAAGGCGATGCAGCCGCTGGCGAAGCGTATGCGCGAGACCGACCAGGTGAAAATCGTAGGTCCCGGTACGGAGCTCAGCTTCTCCATCAAAGACATCGACGCGATTCCGTGCGACGGCAAGCTGAACATCCCGGACGGCGAAGTCTTCACCGCGCCCGTCCGCGACAGCGTCAACGGCACACTGCAATACAACGCCCGAACCATCTACCAGGGTGTCATCCATGACGACGTTCGGTTTGAGTTCAAAAACGGCAAGATTGTCGATGCGGCCAGCACGAACACGAAAGCACTCAACGAAGTGCTCGACTCTGACGAAGGGGCACGCTACATCGGCGAGTTCGCGATCGGGTTCAACCCCTTTATCACCGAGCCGATGCTGGACATCCTGTTTGACGAAAAAATCGCCGGCTCCTTCCACTTCACACCGGGACAAGCCTACGAAGAAGCGTGCAACGGCAACAAGAGCAGCGTCCACTGGGATATCGTCTGCCTGCAAACCGAAGAGAACGGCGGCGGCGAGATATGGTTCGACAGCACCCTGATCCGCAAGAACGGCCTCTTCGTCACCGACGACCTGAAAGGCCTCAATCCGGAACACTTGAAGTAGCGAGAACGACCGTCACCCGGTCTAAGGGCTACGGCGGCGAGTTGCTGGACTGGCTCATCGCGTACGCCCGGTCGCTCGGCTGCGGTCAACTGCACCTGGACGGCGGCGTGCAACGGTTCGCGTCCCACCGGTTCTATATGACCAAACGGATGGACATCACAGCCCACCATGTCACACTCCAACTGACCGATTGATGGGCGTAATCCCAGTTCCCACGGCTGCCGCCGGGCAGGATGGAATCGAGTCTGTCCTGTAGTGCAAGACTGAATTGGCAAATGGGTGGCATGGGCAAACGCCGCAGGATCGGGCTTGCGACGATCCGATGGATGCAGCTTGCGGCGTTTTCCCGTGATGCCCCACCAGGGGAAAACACGGGCAAGCGTCGCCCCGGAAGCCTTTTTTGTATTCGCAATACCATGGCCGCGACGCTTGTCCATGCCACCCCACATACTACCGCCTCATCTGTCATACACCCCCCGTCCTGTATCGTCGGATTCGCACTTGACGCCCGTTCCCGACGGAATAAACTTTCCGCGATTTTCAGGAATCGACATGCGGCGGTGCCAACGGTCCAGCGCGCTCCTGCCGCATCTGGTGTCGATCCAACAGCCAGCAGCGCGCAGACAGGTGGGAAAGACAATGGTGTGGGATCCCTATTCTTGTTTTGGTTCTGAGTTTAGCGTGACGCGGCCGGAGGAATCATGCAATAACGTCTCTGGCAGGGCGCAAGATACCAAATGTATTGCGGGAGCCTCTGTGCTGAATGAGATCGTGTCGCTCTTGGCCGAGACTATCGGCGGCACAGGTATCTCCAACCAGCGAGACGAGGGTTTGGTGGTCCCCAAGGCGATCGACGACCCCGACGAATGGGATGACGATGACGACGTTGATCCCGACGACGAGGATGACGACTTCGACGACGACCTCGATGATGACGATCTGGACGATGACTTTGACGACGAGTAGCGCTGTCCTTACAAAATAGCGGGGACGCCGTGCCCGTAGTCCCATACGGCCGCACAAAAAACTCCCCCTTTCGCCAAGACGAATCTGGGCGAAAGGGGGAGCGGCATTCACGCTCTCGCGTGATAGAACGTTCGACCCTACTGCGGTGGAAGCGGCGTCGGAGTATTCACGCCGCCACGTTCTGGAACGTGCATCTCCATAGAGCCCGCATTGAAGCCACCCGTCGGCGGCGTCTCAAAAACATCGGCCTCGGCAGCCGTATGGCATGCACGGCAACTCAGCCCCTGCGTCAACAAGCCGTTCGCACCGGCGTGACTCTGGCCGATCGACTCACCGGTCGCCGGATCGACATAATCCAGCCCTTCGTTCTCACCAATCAGGAACTCGTAGCTGGTGATCCCCGGCAAAAACAGGCTCATCTCGGTCAGTGGGAACATCGCCGTGTCGGTGAAGTCGGGGAGCGTGCCCGCACCCGAGCCAGCGATCTTCACGGCCTGGATGTCGGCGTCCCCGCCATTTAGTGAGACCGTATAAGCGAACGAAACGTAGTGATCTCTCACGGTGACCATGCCCTTGTGGACGGCAAACGCGATGTTGTAAACACCACCATCTGCCAGAGCCGTGTCGTCATCGTTGCCCGTATCAAGCGCGCGCTGAATGTTGGAGTTCCAAGTGCCCATGAGTGGGTCACTGGCTGAGGCTGTAAACG
Source organism: Planctomycetota bacterium (assembly GCA_024278695.1). GTDB lineage: Bacteria > Planctomycetota > Phycisphaerae > UBA1845 > UBA1845 > JAJRSP01. Next base: position 7,264 of record JAJRSR010000095.1, read on the forward strand.
TAGTGCCCGCAGCGCTGATATCGCCCCGGCTACCCTCAGTCTGACGCTGCCTACGACGCGGCACCGTATCACCCTCGCTCGGCACATACCCCATCGCCACGGCGTCGGCGTAGGGGATCCCTACCGGCAGCGGCGCGTTCGGGCCTAGGTTTTCGGCCGTCTCATCGGCAAAGAAACGCATCGGGCTCGTAAACAGTTCTTCAAAGGGGAACGCATAGAAACCGCCGGTTGTTGAAGGATCAAACACCCATTCCGGGTTGCCGTCATCATCCGTGCTGGCCGTCGCGTAGGGACTGGTACCAGCGTCACCGTTTCGAGATCCGCCGTCGCCATCACCCTCGCCGTTGATACGCTGCCCGACCCACTGATCATCCGATTGGCCAGCCGGGTTGGAGCGACCCAAACGATGGTGCCAGAGGTCCAGACGCCCGGGAATCGTATCCGGCAGGTACTTGTGGACTTCGCCGTCGGCGTTGACCCACATGGGCATGGCGCGGCTGTTGTCATGACAGGTGAGCATGCAGCCAAACTCGGCAAATCCGGCCACGGCATTCGGACCATTCGGATCATCGAGCATAAACGTGACCCTGGACTCGTAGATCGTCGAGTTCTTGTTTGTGGAGCCGCGAAGCGGATCGTTATCGATGGTGGCCTGCGCGTCACGCCGCACGCCACCCTCGCGCTGCCAAGCACCGTTAGTGTAGCGGAAGTAATCGTGCGTATCGCCGCGATCACCCTCCCAGCTCATGTGGAAGAACATCGTATCATCGTTGTAGGCAGCCTGGACCGTAAACGGCAAGATCATGGGTTTGTTCGCATCCAGACCCACAAGTGTGGGAGCATTGCCTGTCCCACCACCACCGCCGCCTCCAGTCGGCGGCGTCGTCGGCGTCGTGGGGCAACCCACAACAGCTAACACAGCAAACCCAGCGGCACCCGCCAAGCCGATACCAAGTAGAGACCTCATTCCGCGTTTCCTTTGTCGTGACATGACCATGTTCTCCATTTTTCGCGGTAAATACTCTCGATCCGGTGGCCCAAAGCCAAACAGCACATATTCAGCAATCGACGTGCCAGACCGTAGCAGCCTCCCTCGATGTCCCACACTGGAACGAAGGCCTCAGGGAATATACCAGCCTACTAACCGTAGTTTGGGGATCTACCCCAATGAAACTTACTCACCAGCTTGTGCCATCTTGTATGCCTCGGATTCCGCACAATCAGGCAGTCGCTATCCGCACGCCTGACAGTCACCCGATCACCCTCGGAAAAATCACACGACACCTGGCCGTCAATAATCAAAGTCGTGCCTTCATTGGCTCGAATCGCTTCGATCTCGATCTCGGCCTCACCTTCCACCACAAGCGGCTTGTGGGTCAGGGAATGCGGGTTGAGCGGGGTAATAATGATGGCCTCAACGCCGGATTGCATAATTGGACCGCCAGCCGAAAGGTTGTGCCCCGTCGATCCGCCCGGTGTGCATACGATCATCCCATCGCCGCCGACGACCGTCAGACGCGTCCGACCAATCGACACACCGAGCTCGATAATCCGGAAAGGCGGGCCAGCCTGCACCACGCAATCATTCACCGCGAGCAGTGATTCGGCCGACCGACCGTTGCTTGAAATATCCACACGAAGCATGGTCCTCTGGGTAATGAGTGTGTCATCTTTGAGAAACCGCGCGAAGTCCGCATCGACTTCATCAATGGAAAATTCCGCCAGAAACCCAAGTTTACCCATATTGATGCCGATAAGCGGGATTTGGTTTGAGCCGAGAGATCGCGCCACGCCGATTAGACTCCCGTCGCCCCCGAGCACGATGATTCGATCGGCCTTGGCATCGACAGCGGCCTGTCCATCCGTACCGCATTCCGCGCCGATCAGCTCGCACGTTTTTGACACCAACGAACCCACTTGCTCCAAAGCCGCGACAGCCTCGGGCTTGTCGGGGTTGGCGAGAATGTACACCCGCCGCGATGGTTTCGTAGTGGACATAAGCCTTGGGTTCCCCGGCTCTGACCGATTCGTTCCGCTCGCGTGTCCCGCTGCACCGCAGCCTCAACACGACGGCAGGGAGTCTACACACTTCGGCGATCGCCGACCAGTGCTTCCTGACCGATATGTCGCATGTGGGGTGGGATGAACAAGTGACAGCTTGGCCGTGTGTGCGAAAGAGCATCGCCAAAGCCCTGCCAAGAGCCAAGCCTATCGAGAAAGCGTGGGACGCGTGGCGGTTTGGGTGGTCTCGACGCGCAGATCGACCGTATCCGGCACTTCCACAAGTGATTGCACGGCCGCCGCGATGCCCGTAGCGTCGAAACCGCAATCGGCCAACTGCGCCGCACGCGAGCCGTGAGCAATAAAACGATCCTGCGGAATGCCCAAGCGCAACATGCGCGCCGCACCAAGCCCCTGCGCCTGGGCCGATTCGAGAACGGAAGAACCAAACCCGCCAGCCACCGAATGATCCTCAACCGTGACCACCGGTCTGCCGCCGCCAAACGCATCGTGAACCATAGCTTGGTCTATCGGCAATGCGAATCTCGCGTTGACCACGCCGACCTCGACACCACCAGCCGAAAGCATCTCGGCGGCGGCCATCGCGTCGTGACACACGGTGCCATAACAGAGAATCGTCGCGTCATCGCCGTCACGCATACGGCGAGACTTTCCAATCGCGAACTTGGGACAGTCGGGAACCGGTGCGGGGATCTGCTCTCGCGGATAGCGTATGGCACACGCCGTATCGAGCGCGAACCCGAGTTCCATAGCCGAGAGCAGCTCGACCTCGTCGATCGGTGCCATGAGTACCATCCCCGGAAAACCACGCAAGAACGCAATATCCAGGAACCCGTGATGAACCGGACCATCACTGCCGACCAAACCAGCGCGGTCCAAACAGAACATCACCGGCAAACCCTGAAGCGAGACCTCCTGAAACACCTGATCGAACGCACGCTGTAAGAACGTCGAATAGACCGCCACCACCGGACGCATCCCGGATTTTGCGAGACCGGCCGCGATATCTACCGTGCAGCTCTCGGCAATGCCGACATCACGGTACCGATCAGGGAACTGTTCCGCGAACTTGGACAGACCGGTTCCGTCCGGCATGCCGGCCGTCATCGCGTAAATCTTTTTGTCGGTCTTTGCGATCGACGACAGCGCATCCACGAAGGCACTGGTCCAACTCTTGCCTGTGCTGCCCTGAAGCGTCACCTTGCCACTCTCTACGGAGAACGGCTTAGGGCTATGGAACTTGCCCGGCTCGGCGGAAGCCCAATCACAACCCTTGCCCTTGACGGTATGCACATGGAGCAGCACTGGATGCTGGGCGTGCTTCACAACGTCAAGAATCTCAATCAAATGCCCGATGTCGTGCCCGTCTACGGGGCCGACGTACTGCAAGCCCATCGCCTCAAACACCTGCCCCGGCGACACCGTCGCCTTGATGCCCTCCTTGAGGTGGGCGATCATATCAAACACCGGCTTACCGAGCAGCGGCAGTTTCGGCAGGATATTCTTCGTGTGCGTTTTCACGTCTTCGTAGAAATTGCTCGCACGAAACTTCGCAAGGTATTCGGCCAGAGCGCCCTGTGACGGCGAGATCCCCCATTCATTGTCGTTAAGCACCACGAGAAACTGCCGCTTGAGCGTGCCGGCCTGATTGAGCCCCTCAAAAGCCACGCCGTTGACAATGCTCGCGTCGCCGACCAGCGCCACGACGCTCGAATCGCGGTTCATGGCCGAGTCGCCGCGGGCAAGCCCGACGGCCGTAGCCACCGCAGTTCCGGCATGTCCGACGTTGAACAGGTCGTATTCGCTCTCGTTGATATTCGGAAAGCCACCGATTCCGCCGTCCTTGCGAAGCGTATCGAAACGCTCCGCCCGGCCGGTGAGAAGCTTGTGGGGGTAGCACTGGTGCCCCACGTCCCAGAGCAAGCGATCCTGAGAGAAATCAAACGCGCGATGCAGCGCGATGGTCAACTCCGTGACGCCAAGGTTGCTGGTCAAGTGACCGCCACGTTTCCCGACAACTTGCAGGATGCGCTCTCGGATTTCAGCGGCCAACTGCGGCAATTGTTCGAGAGGGAGATCGCGCAAATCGGACGGTGACTTGATCTTCTGCAATAAACTCATCAATGCCCTCTGTGCTGCTCAATTCCGCGACAAACGAGCCGCGCCAAGCCGATCTGGACCAGCCTGGCCCGTATCCCGCTGGATTTCAGAGGCAGCGCGTTGTCACAACGAACACGCGTCAGCCCCGTGCCTTCGCCATCTGTACCCTGGAATTGTAGCGGTTTTTAGCCCCAAAGGGACCGTCAGAACTTTCAATAATTTCGATCAACAACATAAACCGCCAACTGCCGCAGGTCGTCCGCCTCCGACGCAAACGGCTGAAGCTGAGCCAATGCCGCCGCAGCCGACGCCCGCGCGGATGCGCGACTCGCCGTTATACCTACGCACCGGGGGTAGGATTGTTTGCCGGCGTCGGCGTCCTTGCCCGTTCGCTTGCCGATTTCCTCATCAGAAGCGCTCACGTCCAATAAGTCATCGGCTATCTGGAACGAAACGCCCAATTCATGCCCGAATTGCCCGAGCGCGTCGATCTGCTCGACCGCCCCGCCGCCCATAAGCGCCCCAAGGCGGCACGCCGTTCGAAACAGGGCGGCCGTCTTTCGATCATGGATGTACTTGGCGAGATCGACAGACGCCGGCTGCTTTTCTCCGGCAATGTCGGCCGCCTGACCGCCGATCATCCCACACCAACCGGCACCGGACGCCAGTTCCGAGACGAGCCGAACCCCCTGCGCCGGGTCCGGCGTGTGGTCCGCGAGCAACCCAAACGCCAAGGCAAGCAACGCATCACCCGCGAGCACAGCCGTGGCTTCGTCAAACGCCTTGTGGCAGGTCGGACGGCCGCGACGAAGGTCGTCGTCATCCATCGCGGGCAAGTCATCGTGAATCAGGCTGAAGGCGTGAACGCACTCGATCGCAGCGGCAACGTGCCACACGCTGTCACGCGACCCGCCGACCAGCTCACAACAGCGCACAACGAGAAACGGACGCAGCCGCTTGCCGGGTGCCAATGCGGAATACCGCATGGCCTGCTGCAGCGCGTCTGGAACTGAATCGGCCGGGGTCAACAAGAACTCGAACCGCCGGTCGAACTCAACGGAGAACGCCTTGATCGAATCAGCCATCACCGCGCGGTCCACAGACGGCGCCAGTGCGCCAAACGCGTCATCGGAGGGGGTTGTATCGTGTGTCATAAGTCCCACAACTCACCGAACCACAGTGTTAGCTTGTGGCTCGGAAAATAACGACCACGATCAAAAAATTGCGGAACCAAGAACTTACCCCCACAGCACCACCCGTCATATTCTTGCAGAAACCGAACCGCTGATCGCGTCGGCCACGTCACGCAGGACGCAGAGCGGCGGCTGGTCCGCGTTGACCCGAGCGATCAGTTTTTTAGCGAACGAATCAAGCACCGGCTTGGTCTCACGCTCGTACACCTCAAGCCGATTGAGAATCACGTCTCGATCGGCGTCATCCGGTCGGTTGGATTTTGTCGCGCGTGCCGAGAGCCGAGCCACCAATGCGTCACGGTCGGCCATCATGAGGTACACAATTCGCTTGACGTCGATCGCGTCCCCCAGAAGCTCCACCTGAGCTGCGGTGCGCGGGATGCCATCAAGGATCAACGTGTGGTAGGCCGGGTCAATCTCACCCGCGGCGACCTTGCCCTCGACATGATCACGGAACACACGAATGGTGAGCTCATCCGGCACGAGTTGCCCCTGCGTGGCATAGGACAAGAACTCCTTGCCGATGTCGGACGCTTTGTCGAGCCCACGAAAAATATCGCCCATCGCCAGATGGACCAAGTTCGGCAACTGCCCGATGACAACGCCCTGCGTCCCCTTACCAGTACCCGGGCCGCCAAACATGAGTATCGAGGAATAACGCTTGTCCTGCTTCACCAATGCCTCCTCACTCGCTACGCACACTGCCACTATATGGCACCAATACTAGCCGCCGCGTTTCTTCGTACGATCGTGGTACGCCTCGCGCAACACCGGATCGAAGATCTCGATTGTAGCTTCACGCACGGTTTTTTCATAGAGCGAAAACATCGCCCCCTCGCTCAGCCGCTGCCGCAGCCGCGCTGTCAGCTCGTCCCGGACGGCTCCGATAACCTTCTGCTGAGCCGGAAGGCGCTCTTCAACCCGAATCAGGTGGTACCACTCCCCCACGCGAACCGCGCCCGACACCGCCCCCGGCTCCATCGCAAACGCGGTCTGTCGAAAAATCTGCGGCAGTTGATCCTCCGACCGCGAGAACGGCTCAAGCAATCCACCATCCGAAGCGCTGCCTTGGTTCGCACTAAACGTTCTTGCCACTGCCTCGAAGGGTTCACCCGCATCGAGCCGTTCCTGAACGCGGGCCACCTCCGCCGGTGTGGCCAGTTGAATATGCCGCACACGCACGCGCAGCCCATACGCCCGCTCGAACTCCGCCTGATACTCGGCCTCGCTAAACGTCTGCTCGCTCGCCACGATCTTACGCAGGTAGGCGTTACGACGTAGCACCACCGTGAACTCAGGCGACGAAATGTTTTTCTGCGCTAACACCTCACTCAACAGCCGGTCAGCGGAGGCATCATCCAAGGGCGCGGTGGTAAACGGAGCCAGAGGATTCCAGACACGCTCGGCCGCCATCCGCCTTTCAAACGCCACGTCTGACCGCACGATCGTGAGGTTTTTTTCCGCAGCCAACGCCGCGATCGCTTCGTAAGCGACCAACTGCTCCAAGACCGCCGCACCGCGAGAACGCATGAGCAAGTCAACCAAGACGCGACGATCCACAGACCGACCGTTGACTTTAGCTACGGCCGATCCGGGTACTGACGAACCACTGGGGGTCATCGTGGTAGATGGGGATTGACGCTCACGGTAGGTCGTGGGTGCGTCGGACGGTTTTCGGTCACGCTGCCGCCACGCGGTGCCGACCGATTGAGAAGCAGGAGGCGGGGTCGTTGGTGTTGCCGCGCACCCGCAGAGCGTACCCCAGAAAACAACGACGACAATTCGCAGACCGCGCATCGCAACCATCCTCTCAGACACCATTCCTATTTCAGCGCGGGACGGTAGCACCGCCTTCCATGTGGGTCAAACCGCGCCGGTAGCCCTGCGCCGAAAGCGACCGTAGAATGCCGCCGAATCATGAGCCACCAGACGAACATCGAAGTGGTAATCCTTGGCAGCGGAACGTCGCACGGCGTGCCGATGATCGGCTGCGAGTGCCCCGTGTGTCGCTCTGATGATCCGCACGACCAGCGCACCCGCCCGAGTATTTTTGTGCGCGCCGGCGATACCCGGATTCTCGTCGATACGACACCGGAACTTCGCCTACAGTGCCTCGCGAACAATGTCGAGTCCGTCGATGCGGTTCTGTTCACACACCACCACGCCGATCACGTCGCCGGACTGGACGACCTGCGGCGGTTCAACTGGATCAACAGGGTACCGGTACCCTGCTATGGCAGCCCTCGCACGCTGACAAACATCCAACGCATGTTCGCCTACGCCTTCGACGCCGCCCCCGACTCACCACACAGCCGACCACGGTTGAGCTTGATCGAAATCGAGAATGAACCGTTTGACATCGACACCGTCCGCGTGACCCCCATCCCGCTCATGCACGGCCCGCTGCCGGTACTCGGGTTTCGCATCGGGGGCTTCGCCTACTGCACCGATTGCAGCGAGATACCGCCCGACTCCCTCGAACTGCTGCGCGATCTTGACGTGCTCGTGCTGGACGCGCTGCGCATCACGCCGCACCCCACACACTTCAACCTCGCCCAGGCGATCGAAGCGGCCAAGCGCATCGGCGCGAAACAGACCTACTTCACACACATCGCCCACGAAATCGGTCACGCGGAGATCGAAGCCGGCCTGCCCGAGCGTATGCACCTGGCACCTGACGGCTTGCGCTTCACGGTCTGATTGGCACACACACTGCGGGCACAACACTGGAAAGTAATCCATAGACGGAACCGGTAACGGCGGTTATATCTTGTGCATGCACACCGGCGTGAAAAACACGATCGACCGCATGCTCGACGGGCTCAACGAACCCCAACGGGCCGCGGTCACCCACACCGAGGGGCCGCTACTCATCTTGGCGGGTCCGGGCAGTGGGAAGACGCGCGTCGTTACGCACAGGGCGGCGCACCTGGCGCTCACCACGGTGGAGCCGTGGCGCATTCTCGCGATCACGTTCACCAACAAAGCCACACGAGAAATGCGAGAGCGCGTGGATGCGCTCGGCGTCGCTAGCGGCATGACCGTGTCCACGTTTCACGCGTTCTGCGCACGAACGCTCCGTATCTTCGCCAACCGGGCCGGGCTCCAGCGTAACTTTACGATCTTGGACCGTGACGACCGCCGAAAAATGCTCAAAAAGGCGATCACCGACGCGGGGCTGTCGGGGCATTGGACGCCGGCAGGTGCTGAACGCATCATCAGCGACGCCAAGAACGAGATGATCTCGGCCGAGGCTTACGACCGCAACGCCAGCGAATGGCGGGAGCTACAGTTCGTCAAGATCTACAAGCAATACGAGGTACTCCTGCAACAGACGGCATCGCTCGATTTCGACGACCTGCTCATGAAGGTGGCCTTGCTGCTCGAAAAAGACACCGCGCTGCGGAACGAACTCGAGGATCAATACGCGTATGTGCTCATCGACGAATACCAGGACACCAACGCCCCGCAGTACAAAATCGCCGAGCTGCTAACCCGCGACCACGGCAACCTCTGCGCCACGGGCGACCCGGACCAATCCATCTACGGCTGGCGCGGGGCCAACATCGAAAACATCCTCCGGTTTGAGGATGATCATCCGGCCGCCACGGTCGTACGGCTGGAGCAGAACTACCGATCCACACAGCACATTTTGACCGCGGCCGACGCACTCATCGCGGGCAATATCAACCGAAAAGAAAAAACGCTCTGGACGGAAAACGATGACGGATCGCGTGTGCGCATCGTCGAGCATGAGTTGGCCGACGACGAAGCGAACGCGCTAGCCAGGGAGATTCGCGCGCAGATCACCGGCGGTTTCGACGCCAGTGATATCGCGATCCTGTACCGCATCAACTCCCTATCGCGTGTGATTGAGGAAGCGCTGCTTCGCGAGGGCGTTCGTTATCAGATCGCCCGGGGCGTCGAGTTCTACAACCGCAAGGAAATCAAGGACGTGCTCGCGTACCTGCGTGTGTTGGTCAACCCGGTCGATGAGATCGCCCTGCTCCGCATCATCAACACGCCCGCGCGCGGCATCGGCAGCACGACCATCCAGAGGCTTGTGGACGCTGCCCGGCAGGCCAACGTATCCATCCTCGAACTTCTCCAGGGCAACTCAGACCTGACGCCGCTCGGACGGTCTGCCGGTAAGGTCAAGATTTTCGCGGAGCTGCTGACGTCCCTTCAAGCGGCACTGGAGTTGCCGCCGCCCGAGGCACTAGCCTATGTCATCAACCATTCCGGCCTGCGTGCCATGTATGCCCACGAGGGCGAGATCGACAATGAACCCATCGGCAACCTCGATGAACTCGTCAGTGCGGCCTCCGCGTTTGCCCAGGAGCGGCCCGACGCGTCACTGGTGGACTGGCTGGAGCACGCGGCGCTGGTGAGCGACGTAGACTGCGTCGTGGCGGAGGGCGGATTGGTCACGCTCATGACGCTCCACGCCGCGAAGGGTCTCGAATTTGAGACGGTTTACATCATCGGACTGGAAGATGGGCTGCTCCCGTTTCGCCGGGCAGACGACGTGGAGGCCGACGACGAGGAAGAGCGGCGGCTCTGTTTCGTGGGGATGACTCGGGCCAAACGGCGTCTGACCCTCTCGCGGGCACGCTACCGGATGCTACGCGGCATCACGGAGCGGACCGTGCGGAGCCCGTTCCTCGACGAGCTACCCGATTCTGCGGTAGAATGCGCGGCGAGGACGCCGAAGCGGACGCCTCGTAAGAGCAAGACGCCGGACGGGCGGCTGCCGGATGATATTGCCGAGTGGACGCTCGGCACGCTCGTCGAGCACCCCACCGACGGTCTCGGGCAGGTAATGTCCATGACGCGCGGCGGCAAACGTACGTTTGTCGAGGTCTTGTTCAAGACGGGTTCGAGAAAAACGTTCGCGCTGGAGTTCGCCGATTTGCGACGCGTGGACTTTGACGAAGTTGGCTGAGAAAAACGCAGTAGGGAACCCGACTCATGCGACACGCGGTGATTATGGCAGGCGGCGTCGGTGTGCGGCTTTGGCCGCTCAGCCGAAAAAGCCGCCCCAAGCAGCTTCTCAAACTTTTTTCCGGCACGAGCCTGTTGCGTCAGTCCTTCGAACGGGTGGCGGCCATGCTCCCACCGGAGCAAATCCATGTGATCACGTCGCAGTCGCACTTGCCGGTTGTCGCAGAAGAGCTCCCGGAGCTGCCGGTTGAAAACCTCATCGGTGAACCCGAAGGGCGAGACACGGCCGCCGCTGTCGGTATGGCTGCGGCACTGCTGCATTCTCGCGACCCGGAAGCCGTCATCGGAACCTTCACCGCCGACCACATGATTACGCCGACGGATCGCTTCTGCAGCACGCTCGAAACGGCCTACAAGACGGCAGAGGAAAACGCCGACGCACTGGTCACGATGGGCATTCGGCCCAACCGCCCCGACACCAACTACGGCTATGTCCGTCGCGGAGCGCGACTACGCGAAGGTGTGTTCGAGGTGGACAAGTTCACGGAAAAACCTTCCGTCACGACCGCGATGAAATACCTGGCGGCCGGTGAATACTACTGGAACAGCGGCATGTTCGCGTGGCGGTCGTCAGCTATTCTTGCGGAACTCCAAAAACACCTACCGGCGACCCATGACGCCGTGACCGAAATCGCGGCCGCTTGGAACGGTCCGGAACGCGTCGTCAAGCTCGAATCGCTTTACCCCGCGCTGATGAAAATCAGCATCGACTTCGCCGTGATGGAACGGGCATCGCGTGTGTTTGTGGTGGAGATGGACTGCCACTGGGTCGATGTCGGATCGTGGCCGGCGATGGAAGCGATCATCGGGGCCGATGAAGACGGCAACGTCTCCGCAGCCTCCCACGTGATCCATCTCGGCTCGCGCGGCTGCATCGTCGTGTCAGAGGATGACCATCTGGTGACCACGATCGGCGTCGATGATCTGGTCGTAATCCACTCGCCCGACGCCACGCTCATCTGCAAAAAACGTGACACGGCCGGCATTAAAGAACTCGTCAGCAACGTCCAGCAACAACACGGGGATAAATACCAATAGCACAAGCACCGGAGCAAGTTACTACTGGGCACTCGTGCAGATAAACCCGTGTAGGCAAGTGAGCCAATGAGCAGGTAACTAAGCACAGGAATCGACCAGTCGTCGCAGGTGTTTCTTACTTCCCCCCTTGCCAAGGGGGGATCGAGGGGGGTCGCCGATACCGCTTGACTGCCAAACGATTAACGACCCACGGGTGCTCGCGTAACAATGACCACACAGAAACTAACACCAGATAGGCCGTTACCCATGACGCGCGTCCCCGCAACACGACCGATACGTTCTCTTTGGATCCTGGCACGACACCTCGCATGACCTGCTACCTGGGGATCGACCACGGCGGAAAACGCATCGGCCTCGCCGTCGCCGATGACGTGATGCGTATGGCGTCACCCGTGAAGATCGTCCCGGCAGCGGGTGAGATCGGCAAGGACGTTGCGGCCGTACTGCCGGTGGCCAAGGAGTATGGCGCAGACGCCTTCGTGCTCGGCCTCCCGCTCAACATGGACGGCACGGAAGGCCCGCAGGCGCAGCTCGTACGTCAATTCGGTGCGGCACTGGCTACGGAAACCGGGAAGGCGGTTCACTACGTTGATGAGCGCCTCTCATCCGTCGCGGCCGATGAAATGCTACGACCGGCCGAGCTAACCCACAAGAAAAAGAAAAACGTCCAAGACGCCGTAGCCGCCGCCGTGATCCTGAGAACATTCCTAAACGAAGGACCGCTCGAAGATTCGG
>JAJRSR010000096.1 GCA_024278695.1 Planctomycetota bacterium
AGTCGGCCGCCACGGAGATGGCGCTCTACTTCGCCGAAGGTGAACTGCTCGAAGACGCGCCCGTGGGTAGTGAATGGGTATTCCCGAGCAACGACGATTAAGCGCACCATGATTGGCGGGTGTGGTGGGTGCCCCATTCTTCGCCCCAAGGCGAAGGGTGGGGGACGGACTGCCGCACTGTCTTGACGCGGATTGCCAATCGAAGCGGCGCGCTGGTATAGATGCTTACGGCGCAGGAGTGACTGGTTTTTCGTCGCGAACGAATGGAGTGTTTTCTATGAAAGTGAAGTCGATCGACACACACGAGCAGTCACCCGTTCAGATGGAGGGGGTCGAGGGTGCGCAGATGCGCATGCTCGTCGGTCCCGAAGACGGCGCGACGAACTTTCACATGCGCCATTTCGAGGTGACGCCCGGTGGTCACACGCCGCACCACAGCCACGACTACGAACACGAGATTGTTGTGTTGGCGGGCGAAGGCGTCGCCAACAGCGAGCAGGGCGAACGCTCCTTCAAAGCCGGCGATATTATTTTCGTGCCCGCTAACGAGAAGCACCAGTTCCGAAACACCGGGGCGGATCCGCTCAAGTTTATCTGCCTCATCCCCGCACCGCAGGACTGCTCGAAGTAGGGTCTCGCGTCTGGCTGTTTCGATTCCGTACTTCGTTGGCGGGTTCTCTGTGATCCTGCCATAATACCGGCGGGGGCGGTGCCCAGACCAAAACGTGATCCGCCTGTCGGGAGCTACGGACATGGCAGCCAACATGATCCCTTTTGATTTTCATCGAAGAACCGAGGTCGAGATGCGCGCTCGAGCCGACGAACTTCTTGCGGAGATGCAACAACGTAGGAGCTGCCGGTTCTTCAATGATGAGCACGTGTCACGTGAGATCATTGAAAAGGTCATTGAGATTGGACATACCGCGCCGAGCGGCGCGAATCGCAAACCCTGGCGCTTTGTGGCCGTAAGCGATCCTAAGCTCAAGCGCGAGATACGCATCGCGGCGGAGGCGGAAGAGCACATCAGCTATACGCAGCGCATGCCGCCGCAATGGTTGGAAGCACTAGAGCCGATCGGTACCGATGAGCACAAGCCATTTTTGGAGATCGCCCCGTGGCTTGTGATTCTTTTTCGCATCGACTGGGAGTTTGTTGATGGAGAAAAGTACAAGAACTATTATCCGGTGGAGTCCACAGGTTTGGCCGCCGGGATGTTTCTAATGGCGTGCCACCAAGTTGGGCTCGCCACGCTAACCCACACCCCCAGCCCGATGAACTTCCTTCGCGACCTGCTCGGTCGACCCGCGAACGAAAAGCCGTTTCTGCTTGTTCCCGTGGGATATCCGTCGAAGGACTGCACTGTGCCGGATTTACTGAAGAAGCCGCTTACGGCGGCGCTGCAGTGGGACGCGGAAGAAAACCCGTAACAAGCGTTTGCGGTGACGGCTGTTTGCGGGTGAAACGGAATCGGCTACGATCCGAATCGGGTTCGGTGCGCGTTGGCGAACGCGTGAGACGTTTGTACCAAGGTTCGATGAATGCGAGCTACGTATCGTCATGCCACTTGAAATCGTCATCAAGAGCCTCGTCGCCGGTTTGATCGCCAGTTTCGCGTGCGGGCTCGGTGCGATCCCCGTGTTGATCGGACGGTTCGATGCGGCCAAGCACGCGGGGCTTGGCTATGGCTTCGCGGGTGGTCTGATGTTTGCGGCCTCGGTCTACAATCTGATCTTGCCAAGCCTCAACATGTCGCACGGCGATATTGATACGCGCCAGGCGTTGTTTGTCGTATCAGGGCTCATCCTCGGGTCGATGTTTCTTTGGATATCTGAAAAGCGTTTCTCGCATTTTGACCACGACGACGAACGGCTGAAGAAATGGGGCGGTCGAACCGGTCTGCTTGTTTTTGCGGCGATGTCGATCCACAGCATTCCCGAGGGTGTGGCCGTCGGTGTGGGCTTCGCGTCGGATGCCGTCCATTCGGACAACCTCGGCACGTACATCGCAACGGCCATCAGCATTCATAACATCCCCGAGGGGTTGGCCGTGGCGCTGCCACTTCGCGCTGCCGGTGCGAGTGGGTGGAAGTGTTTCTTCGCCGCGTTTCTTACGAGCATCCCGCAGCCGATCGCGGCCGTCCCCGCCAGCTACGCGGCGTGGGCGTTCCAACCGATCATGCCGATCCTCATGGGGCTGGCCGCCGGAGCCATGATCTTCCTGGTCATCATGGAAATGCTACCGAGTGCGTTGTCCACACAAAAACCAATCGCCATCGCATGGTCGTTCATGTTCGGATTCTGCTCGATGCTGCTCGCGCAGGTGCTGCTGTAACCAACCTCAATGTCCCACAATTCCCCGAATTCATATCAGAGAAAGCGGGAATGATTTGCAAATTGGGAAATGGGGGGATACAATCGCTGACGGTTCCGATAACTTGGTCGGGTGAATCATGGGAAAGATGGGCTTGGCCAACCGGATGGCCGTTTCGAGCTGCTGGGTAGCATGGCGGCGGTTTCCTGAGAATCAATTTCCCGAAACTAGTTCCAGAGAATAGGCTGTTTGGGTTGATGCGGGCGGTTTTCACAAAGCCTGCAAAAAACTGAGCCTACAAAAAAACGTAGCCGCTTGGTCGCGTGAACGATCGCAGAAACAGGGCAAGTCGGTCCCCACCGTAAGCCAATCTCCTGCGTTTCGGTCTTCCAAAAATGCGACCATGCGGGCTACGTTTTTTAGTATCTTTTGCTGTTGGGGCTGAGTCTGGCAATTCCCGGCCAGCACTCTGTTTTTCTCCCGGTTCGATTCTCCTGGTGGCTCTAAGCCGCCGAAACCAAAAATCCCAACTTCGCAACTCGTGCCCTTCGACAACTCCCGAAGGGCGTATCTCATGACCACCTCGCTCCCCGGCAGCGCCGACGTCGCTCGATCAGTCGCCGTTACTCGAATCGAACTCGCCTGGGAACGGTCCGATTCACGACTGACCACGACGTCTGGCGCAACCAGGAGGGAGCTGGGAGGTAAGCATCCTCAAGGCGCGAGTGCCCAGCAACGTGCCTGGCAAGCCTATTTCTCAATTGAAAGCCCAAAGAACAGGCCACAATGGAGCAAAGCACCATCAGCACGACGCTACAGGGCGCAAAACCAGCGCGCATCTAGCAATATTCAGTTGTACGAACAGGGGACGGTTGGGTAGATGACGGTGGGGTTATAAAAACCGGAAATAGTGCGGAACGCAATACGGATCTTGGGATATTATAGGGTACTGTATAGATCGTATCTTAAATCTTGTTCCCGCCCATCAACCTCACAAAACAAACTATCCGTCCAATAAAAGAAGTATATCACATCGGAAGCGTCTGTCAACTAGAAAACCATGGATCTAGCTGAGTTAACCAGTTTATTCGTGGACACTTATGGTGCAAACGCACTACAACGCCTCATGCTGGCGGAAGCACGGATTCGGCACGAGACTGGCCAAGACGATAGCGTGCGATGACCAAGAGGGCC
>JAJRSR010000097.1 GCA_024278695.1 Planctomycetota bacterium
GTCGCCCCGGACGCCTTCTCTGAATTTGCGATACCATGGCCGCGACGCTTGTCCATGCCACTCCACGGTCCATGCTACCCCACTTGCGGCCGATTTATCTGTCTTGCGGTCACGGCGACCCTGTTCAAGTGTTCCACTACACATCGACCGAACGATCCGGTATGATCCGAAGCCATCGAGTGGTGAGTTATTATGGCGGTGGGGTTTGCATGCCGCACTGCCCCCGAAAACGAGGTGTTACGATGATGTTGCAACGATTGCTAACCCTGGTCTTGTTGGTTGGTGCTGCTGCTATGGTGGGCGGTACGGTTTCCGGGTGCGGACCCAAGGAGGCGTTGAACACGGACGCTAACGACCCGAACCCGCACAATATCCCGCCTGGCTGTACGTATAAGGTCAAGGAAGATGTTCTCGGCACCGGCCAAGTCATCGAGCGAATCGAGGGGTATGTTGACGCGGCGGGGGTATTCACCAATCACGGCGAGCACGCCCGTTGGTACGAAAACGGCAAGAAGAAGATGGAGCTACACTACGTCGATGGTGTTATGGACGGTCCACGGCTCACCTGGTACGACACCGGGCAGATCTGGGCACGTGGTGCCTACGCGAACGGTCTGGCCGATGGCGTTTGGACTGCTTGGTTTCCCAGCGGTTTTCGTCACCGTGAGTGGCACATGCGCGATAACGTCTGGGATGGTTTGTACCTGGAGTTCCACGAAAACGGCGAGAAGCGGTACGAGGTCGAGTATGTCCAGGGTATGAAACAGGGCACGGCGATCTGGTGGAGTGAGGTCGGTACGGAATTACGGCGTCTTGAGTATGTCAATGATGTGTCGCAGCCGTAGTGTGCGTGACTTTGGCGGTACCCCCTCACGAGGTTGCTGACGTTTGATGATATTGGCCGCCGGCGTTAATCAGGTCGTGTTCGCCGTGTCGTTCGGCCTGTATACGCTGGCGATTGTCGGTGTCGGGTTGTACTCCGCGAAGTATGCGAAGCGCAGCGATGAGGACTATTTGCTGGCCGGTCGGTCGCTCGGGTCGTGGGTGGCGGCGCTCTCGGCGTCCGCGTCCAGTGAGTCGGGTTGGGTGACACTGGGTCTGGTTGGCTGGGCGTTTACGGCGGGCGTTTCGGCTTATTGGATTATTCCCGGCTGTCTGCTCGGGTTCATTTTCAACTGGTTTTTCCTGGCGGGGCGGTTGCGTACGCGGTCCGAGCAGCTTGGCGCGCTAACGCTGCCGGATTTCTTTTCTCTTAGTTTTCGTGAGCGCGTGCCGCTGCTGCGCGTGCTCTCCGTCGTGGTCATCCTTGTGGCAATGTTGTTGTATGTGGCTGCCCAGATGGCAGCGGCTGGCAAGGCGTTCTCGGCTAGCTTCGGCGGTGTGGATTACAAAATTGGCGTGGTGATCGGTGCGGTTGTCGTGTTGGTGTATACCGTGATCGGCGGCTTCCGTGCGGTGTGTTGGACCGATTTCCTCCAGGCGTTGTTGATGGTGGGCACGCTGGTGGTCTTTCCGGCCTACCTGCTGCTTACCAAAGGTGGGTTCTCGTTCATTTTTGAACAGCTTCAAGCGGCTGATCCGGCGCTGCTACAGTTCGTGCCAAACAAGGGCGGTATCGCGCTCGTCGGATTCCTGCTTGGGTCTGCGGCGCTGGGGATCAACTTCGGATACTGCGGGCAGCCGCATGTGCTGATCCGTTTCATGGCGCTCAAGGATCGTCGTGAGGCGATCATGGGTGGTGTGGTCTCTACGGTGTGGGGTTTGATGGTGTACGCCGGCGCGGTGACGGTCGGGTTGATGGCTCGGGCGATGGCGGAGTCCGGCGCGGCCTGGGGTCAGATGATGTTTCAGGGTGAGAACTCAGAGCTTGGTTTGGTGTTGTCGGCCATGAACCTGCTGCCGGGTGTGATGGCGGGTTTGGTGTTGGCGGCTGTGCTCGCGGCGATTTGTTCTACGGCGGATAGCCAGCTTGTGGTTGCGGCCAGCGCCGTGGCGAGTGATCTTTATGCGCGGCTTGGCGGCAAGCGCGGGCAGCAGTCAAACATGGTCGTGAACCGTGCGGTGGTGCTCGTGCTCGGTGTGGGTGCGGCGCTGATGGTGATGAACCAAGAGGTCAAGGTTTACACCTATGTGCTCACCTACGGCTGGGCGATTCTCGGTGCGGCGTTTGGCCCGCAGATGATCCTGCTGTTGTTCTGGAAGCGCGCGTCGTACGCGGGTTGCTTGCTTGGTATGCTGACCGGTTTTGCTATGGCTATCATTTGGAAACAATGCTACGCCCCCGCTACAGGCAGCGCTTGGCATGGCGTCGAGATCTACAACCTGCCCGTCGCGTTTGTCGCAGCGCTCATCGTCAACGTCACGGCTAGCCTGATAATCCCTTCGCCCGCGTCCCGTGCCGGCGTTGGCTCGGTCGGTTCCGATAGCGCTGACTAGCCCAATCGCTCAAAAAATCCTTTTCCATAGGTCTTTTATCGTACGTAGTGGATACCGCTTGGCCTGCGCTCGGAGACGCTACGGTCGAAACACTGTTTCAAGCGTTCGGTGGAACCGGTCGATGTACGGGCGGAAATTGTCTCTTGCCGATACTAGGAACCGATAACATGACGACCGCCACCGCGCCCGCGAAACCCGTAACGAAACGCAACAACGGGAACAACGGCAAGCACGTTGATTTCTTCCGCATTGTGGACCAACAGTTTCAGATTGCGGCCGACCACATGAAGCTGGACCCTGAGATCCAGCTCATGTTGCGTTTTCCGTATCGGGAATTGGTCGTGCAGATCCCCGTGCGTATGGACGACGGACGCCTCGAGATGTTCCACGGGTACCGCGTCCACCACAACGCCGTGCGCGGCCCCTACAAGGGCGGTCTGCGGTTTCACCATGAGGTGGATCTGAACGAGGTGCGTTCGCTGGCCGCGTTGATGACCTGGAAGACGGCCATCGTGGATGTGCCGTTCGGCGGTGCCAAGGGCGGCGTAACGTGTGACCCGCGTTCGCTCAGTCGGCGCGAGTTGCAATCGTTGTCTCGCGGGTTCATGCGAAAAATCGACATGGCGCTCGGCGTCTATCGGGATATTCCCGCACCGGACGTCGGCACCAACGGGCAGGTGATGGCCTGGATGATGGACGAGTACGGCAAAAAGCACGGCTACACACCGGCGATCGTGACCGGAAAACCCGTCAACCTCGGCGGCTCGCTCGGACGTGAGGAAGCGACCGGACGCGGCGTCATGGTCATCACGCGAGAGGCGTGCAAGTCTTATGGGGTCGAGTTGAACGGTGCCCGCGTCGCGGTGCAGGGTTTTGGAAACGTGGGTTCCTGGGCGAGCCGGCTCATCGCGCAGGAAGGTGCCAAAATCGTGGCCGTGTCTGATGTCAACGGCGGCATCTCCTGCGAAGCCGGGTTGGACATGACCAAGCTGGGTGAGCATGTGGCGTCCACCGGTACGGTGATGGACTTCGCCGGTAGCACGAAAATCACGAATGACGAATTGCTGTCGCTGAACGTTGACGTGCTGATACCGGCCGCACTCGGTGGTGCGATCACGAAGGACAACGTGGGCGATATCAAAGCCAAGTTGATCGTCGAAGCCGCAAACTCACCCGTGACGCCGGCGGCCGACGAAGCGCTACGGTCACGCGATGTGATCGTGGTGCCGGACATCTTAGCCAACGGCGGCGGTGTGACGGTTTCGTACTTCGAGTGGGTGCAAAACCTGCAACAGTTCAACTGGACGCACCAGCGCGTGAACGAGGAGCTGGAGGCCAAGATGGTCACGGCCTTCGGTTCGGTTCACGAGCGAAGCGTCACGGGAAAGACGTCGCTCCGGATTGCCAGCTATGTGGAAGCGCTGGACAAGGTGGCCAAGGCGACCGAGCTACGCGTCTAATGCTGCCGGGTTCGATGCGAACCGATTGACATACCATGAAAACACCAAGCGGACCGCTCAATCCTGAGCGGTCCGCTTGGCTTATGGTCAGACCTACGGGATGCTTACCATAAAGACCATCCCGACCCGTATCCATTCTTGCATCTCTAGTGAATAGTCGTTTTGCTGCAACCACAACTACTTCGACCCAAGATACGGCAGACGCATTCCGCGACTTGCCCGGTCACGCAACAGGCATCACAGCCCAGGAAACAACCACAACTTCCTCCCGAGCAAGCCTTGCTCGATATTGAGAGTTTTGACACCGCAGCTTCCGCACCGAATGCCGGGAGCCGGGACGATATAGAGGAGACGAGCCGAAGATGTTGTGCAATTGAGGCCAGCGATAGCTTCGCCATCATCGCCTCGGATTGTTCCATCCGCAAAAAATCGACGTCGGCGTGATTGGGGAGCGAGCCGGACAACGCGGCGGCACTCGCAGGATCAAACCAAAGAACCGCCTGATAGAGGTCCGGCTTGTTCGTTTCGACGAGAAGCACCATCTTGGAACCATGAAGGCCGAGGTTGATCCGGCCCTCCAATTCCACATCCAACGGGATGTCGGTGCGACCGCCGACCGGGCTGAGGAAGATGGGGTATTCCAACTCGCCTAACTCGATTCGCCATTGAGTCTCACCGGACCTAACCAAGCGAGCCTCACCCTCGTAGATTGTGTAGGGGCTCGGAGCGGAAGGGCGTTTCTCGTCCTTA
>JAJRSR010000098.1 GCA_024278695.1 Planctomycetota bacterium
ATCCGGCTGGTCGGCCTCGGGCAGAAACTTCCCAATCACATCAGCATATTCCAGCCCCGGGGTCTCGAGCGGCGTGAAGCCGTACCGCTGGTATACCCCTCGGATCTGCGCGATCATATCATCCCGCGCCAGCATGTCGGCAGCCGTAATATCGCGAAACCCCTTGAGGCGACGCGGCTTCGTTCGTTTGGGTTTGTCTTTCTTACTCACGCGATTCGCTCCATACCATCGTTCGAGGGAGTGTATCTCCCAAGCCACAGGTTTCAACCTACGCAGTGTAATAGCGCCAGTTGATCGCAAGAAACCCAAGATTCCGCGCGAACGGGCACACATCCAAGAAGCCGCATGCTTCGACCGGGTGCCCCATTCTTCGCGCCGAGCGAAGGGTAGGGAAAAGACCGGCGAGCTCAGGCTTTACGCTCGGCTGGCGTACCAGCATGGCTAAAATGCCTTGCGATCGACTCGACCATGGCTTCGTCGAAGGGTTTGTCGCTGATGATGGTTGGGGTGAGCCCTGCGGCTGTTGCGGCGGAGGCCGTGGTGTTACCGATGCAGGAAATTGCCGCCGTGCTCGCAGTCATGCCTGCTGCCACGAACGCTTCTACTGACGACGGACTGTAGAACAGGATCACATCTACGCCGTCAGATAGAGCCGCACAACCTGACGCCACGCTTTCGGAAGCAGGCTTCTCTATCGCAACCGTGCGGTAGGCGATGGGTGCATCCACCACCATGCCAGCCAGAGAAAGCTTCTCCGCTAACGTCGGCCGTGCTCTATCGGAACAGGGAAAGAGAACGCGCGCCAGCACACACCCGGCCGCTGCACCTTGGGCTTTGGTCACCGCTTCAATGATCTGCTCTGCCAGACCGGCCGCCCCGTGACCCGCCCCGACTAAATCCGCAGCAATGCCGATAGCTTTTAAGGATTCTGCGGTCGTCGCATCCACTACGGCAACCCGACACGAACCAACAGCGCGGGCATCGAGACCCATGCGACGAACGCGCTTCCAAAACCCGCGCACGCCATTGACCGACGTCAACGCGATCCAAGCGTATTGCGAGAGTGCCCCGATCGCGGCGTCAAGCTCAGGCATCTCATCCGGGAAAACGGTATCGGTTAGTGGACAAGAGATCGGGATCGCACCCTTCGCCCGCAACAACTCCATAAGCCGGTGCGAGCGATCGGCCGGCCTCGTCACCATCACGCGTTTGCCTGCGATCGAAGAGACACTCGAATCTGAATCAACAAGTCCTAGCCCAGCCAGAGTACCGGCAACATCACCCATCGCCGCAACTTTTCCGATCACCGTGGTGACCGGTGGTATAAGCCCCGCCGCCGTGGCCGCGTTGCTGATCGTTGCGAGTGTGGCGACGACGACGCGCTGCTGTGGTTTGGTGGCGTTCTCGATGCATGCCACCGGCGTGGTAGCGTCCATCCCAGCCGCACGGAAAGCATCAGCCACAACACCTAGACGCTTGCAGCCCATCAAGACCACAATCGTATCCAACTTGGCGAGTGCGTGATAGTCCGGCTCCGGCGCTTCGCTTTCTGCGGCCACACTTGCAGTAACCACGGCGAAGCTGCGTACGAGTTTGCGTGAGGTGATCGGAATACCAACGACAGCCGGCGCAGCAAACGCGCTACTCACACCGGGAATGACAACGCACGGCACGCCTGCGGCGCGGCACGTCTGCATTTCTTCAAACCCCCGGCCGAACACAAACGGGTCGCCGCCCTTTAACCGCACGACGCACAGGCCGCGCTTGGCGCGGTCGATTAGGATCCGTCCGATCTCCACCTGCTGTGACCGATGATCCCCGGTAGACTTGCCGACGTTGATGATCTCAACGGATGCGTCGAGATCGGCCAGCAGCCCAACTGGCGCAAGCCGATCGTGGACCACGACATCCGCCTGTTGCAGCAGGGACAACCCGCGCACGGTGATCAAACCCGGATCACCGGGACCACCACCCACCAAGTAGACAAACCCGCACGACGCCGTCATGGCGAAACCTCTTTGGTAATCGTACTCACGTTCGACGGTGGGACTCCACCACCTTAGCGGCCCGCCACACTTTGCTTACGGCAACGCATGAGACGCCCGCCCTGCGGACACATCATGCAGCGCCAGGTCGATGATAAGCGCTTCGATTTCCGGGTCCACTCCTACAGGCTTATCTAATACAACCCTCCGCCCAGACAAAGCGCTCACAGATAACTGACTCACCGTCGGAAGCTGCGATTCTTCCACGGCTGCCAACCCAATACGCCGCGCGATATCCTTCGTCACATGCCGACCGAAACCAATCATAAACGGTATGACCACCACGTTCGGATGCGCTGCGTGCGTCATCGCCGCCTCGATGCTCGGCTGGTCCTCGATAAACGCCGGCAGCACCTCGGCCGCGACACCGCGACTTGTAAGGTATTCGACACACCGCCGCGTCGTCTCGCGGCTGTCTCGGTGCCGGGGTGTACCATGCCCGACGAGCAAGACCGTGGTCGCTTGGGGCTCACAGTTGAACTGAGCCATCACCGCACGGCAGCGCGTGGATACGATTTCTGGGATCCGCGGATGTGCGCCTACGGCATGGGTCTGGCGGATCGCCACGTCACCGAATCGCTCGGCGGATGCCAACGCGGCCGGCAACACCGCCGTCGCGTAGTAGCCATCGCTGGCCATAAGCGGAACCACGACAATCTCATCCGCATCGATCTGGTCAACGGCCTCGGAGAACGGTGGTATGCCTCGGTGAAACGCGCAACGAACCGCCCCGAACAAACCACGCTCGGCTATTTGCCCGACGAGCGTTTCAACTTGGCGGTTGACGATTGGCTCCGTCGTAGAGCCGTGCGCCGCAAGGATGAGCCCGGTCTTTGTCATTCGATGCGACCCCACACGATGGCGGGATCTGCGCGGCTAGATGCCCTCGCCACCGTGCAGCCCGCACTCCGTCTTTTCCATGTCGGACCAACGACCTTCTCGGGAATAGTCGCCCGGCTTTGAACCCGGCACGGCCTTGGTGCAATGCGTACAACCAACCGTCGGATAGCCGCGTTCGTGTAACTCATTGTAAGGCACATCATGCTTTTGGATGTACTCCCAAATATCCGATCGCCCCCATGCGGCCAACGGATTCACCTTCAATACCTGATACCGCCAATCCCATTCGATCGCCTTAAGATTGGCACGCGTCGCGGACTGGCTCCGGCGCAACCCGGTGATCCAGACGTCGATCTCCTTCATCACCTCGACCATAGGGTCAACCTTGCGGATTTTACAGCAGAGGTCCGGGTTCGTCTCCCAGAGCGCCTTGCCGTACTTCGCCTCTTGTGCCTCTGGGGTGAGGTCGAGACCGCGATTCACAAATCGGATGCTCGGGTAGCGCTCGACCATACGATCGCGCAGCGCATACGTCTCAGGGAAAAAGAACATGGTATCGAGATAGATCACCGTAAGCGGCTTGCCGTGACGACCGTACATATCGATCAGCGCGCAACCCTCCATGCCAAACGATGACGTGATGGCCATGTTGAGGTGACCAAACCGCTCGATTGTCCACGGAATGAGTTTGTCGGCCGGCGTGCCTTCATCGACAGCACCGACGCTAACCGGATTGCGCACGGGCAGCGATACCGTAGATTCTACCAAACCGGAAGCTTCCGGCTCGCCACCGTCCTGTCCCAAGTCTGCTTTCATGGTCAGCATCTCTCATCAAAAAACGACCCGCAGGAACATTCCCACGGGTCGTGAAGACCATTATCAAAATCGGTCGTGTCACGAAGCCGTCAGAACGCTCCCCCCGTGGAGGTCGAGCGACAACAACCGCAACAACAACGACCCATTCCTCCCGCCTGCATACGAGCAGACCGCAGCGCGCACCCGCTTCGACCGCGGCCGATAACACCGCGAACCCCGAATGCACGCTGTTGAACATTGTCCCGCTTCATCACCGCCGGATGGTAACCTCTTACACGATCAAAGTCAATGGTTTTCCGCGCTCACCCGAAAGGGCATTGGGAAGCGATACGGGATACTTATCCCACTATGAAGCGAAAATACGTGAGAGCCCGTCCGGTCCGAATAACGGAATCTGATAGGCCACGACCAGGGCAAAGCACCCCCAGACCACAAGCGCCAACTGCAACGGGCGATCGCGCAAAACAATATCAACCGGACCGCCGAACCGCCCAATCTCGGTCAGCATGGCAAATCGGAAGATCCCGTAGACCACGATCGGCAGCGAGAAGAACAGATGGCGCTTGGGAAACGGTGCCTGAATCCCGGACGAATCGACCGTGTAGAGCAAGAACGTAATGACGGCGATGCCGGCCGACACCGTGATCAGATGATTCAACAAATCCGGCGTGTAACGAATCAGCGTGGGACGATGCTGCCGCGCGTCGGCCTGCGAGTCGATCATGGCCAGCTCGCAGCGCCGCTTGCCGAACCCCATGAACATACACAGCGTAAACACACACGCAATGAGCCACTGTGACGGCGGCACATCCACCGCGAGCGCACCAGCCCACGCGCGAAGCACAAAGCCAACCGCGACAATCATCACATCGAGAATGACCGCCTGCTTTAGGGCCAGGGAGTACGACAACGTCAGCATAAAATAGATAGCGAGCACACCGGTCACGGCATTGCCGAGCAAGAGAAACGAAAACGCCACGGCAAAGGCAATCAAACAGATGGCCAGCCCAAACGCCACCGAGGGGCGGATGGCACCACGGGCGATGGGTCGCAACCGCTTGATCGGGTGGGACGCGTCGGCTTCTCGATCTACCGCGTCATTGATGAGGTACGTCGCACTGGCCGCGAGGCAAAACGCCACAAACGCCAACATCGTTTGACGACACGCGACCGGATCGGTCAGCCGCATGCCGGCCGCCGGCGCGGCGAACACGATGACGTTCTTGATCCAGTGCCTCGGGCGTACCGCGTCGAAGTAATCCCCCAGCGTGGCCGCCGCATGCGGTGAGCCTGCCGAATCAATTGTGGGTGCGCGTTCGCTCATGGTTCACTGACTCGCGGTTAATGCGCGTTTCTCGAATTTCCGGTTCCCGCTTCCAACGCACCCTGAATGATAGGCATCCCGTGCCGCTACCCTCATTGTCGGCCGGAAACCGCTACCCGGCGCAAGAGAAAAGCCCGACCACCGGAACAGTTCCCCGAATGCCGAGCTTTCCTGGATTCTAACTTATTGATCATTACCGTATTTTCAGGCACTCCGATGTTATCGGGCCACCTTACGGCTGCTCCAATCGCTCAGGTTCGTGGTTACTTCTTGTACTTCACGCCGCAGCCGTATGGCCTGGTGGTCGCAGTCGCCACGGTGGAACCCGATAGCAGCGATGTCACAGCCTCGGCCACATAGTTCCGAACACCGCTCTCCTTGTCGCCGTAGGGGTCGTTGTCCAGAGCACCGGCATAGGCCAACACACCCTTCTGATCGATCACGAACATGTGCGGTGTCGTCTTCGCACCGTAGGCGTGGCCAACCTTGCCCGGGGCATCGAGCAGAATCGGATAGGCCACGCCGGCGCCCTTAGCCCAGACGCGAATCGCATCCGGCGTGGCGTAACCGGCACTGGTAGAATCAATGGCGAGCCAGGTAACCGGCTTGTCCTTGAACTTCGCAAGGGTCTGCGCCATCAGCTTGGCACCATGAACGCGTTTCACGACCGGGCATTTGTGGTTTGTCCATTCGAGGACCACAACCCGACCCTTGAAATCAGCCAGCTTGTACGTCTTTCCGTCTGCACCCTTCAGTGAAAACACTGGAGCCGGTGAGCCCACTTCGGCCACCTGTGCGGCGTGGGCACCCTTCTTGGAATCACCGTCATCAGAACCACAGACGGCCTGCGCCGGAACCGCAGCCGTCACCATCAATACCAAATATGCCACGCGTAGCTTCATAACCTCGTCTCCGATTTCGTGTTTCGACCGAGCCACGCATTGGCCCGGGGTTATCACCGACACCCCACCAAGGGCTGCGGCAATCTGGGAAGTGTAGCACGTCGGCGCCGGCGCGTAACGTGCGGAGGACACTTGACTGACATAGAAAGCGTGGGAAGCTAACGAATAAGAATAAAGGTAGGGGCTGAGTTTCCACAGGCACCGAACATCCACCCATGACCGAAAACCCCAAAAATGCCGTGCTTTTGCTCTCCGGCGGGCTTGATTCGGCCACGACGGCCGCGCTCGCCAAAGAACGCGGGTTCACAGTCCATGCCCTTACGGTGGTTTACGGACAACGGCATGCCGTGGAAATCGAGGCTGCCAAGCGTGTCGCCGCCAGCCTGGGGATGGCCGAGCATCTGATCGAGTCGATCGATCTTCGGCTGTTCGGCGGCTCGGCGCTGACCGATACCATTGCCGTTCCCAAGAGCGAAGCCGTGGACCAAATCCCATCCGGAATCCCCGCGACTTATGTGCCGGCCCGAAACACGATCCTGCTTTCGCTGGCGCTCGCCCATGCGGAGGTCATCGGCTCGACCGACATCTTCGTTGGCGTGAACGCGGTGGACTACTCAGGATACCCGGATTGTCGGCCGGACTTCATCGCCGCGTTTGAGCGGCTCGCCAACGTAGCCACCAAAGCCGGCGTTGAGGGGTCCAATTTCACGATCCACGCCCCACTGCTTCACCTCACCAAGTCCGAGATCATCAGGGAAGGGTTACGGCTCGGCGTTGACTATGGGTTGACCCATAGCTGTTACGATCCTACGCCGAACCATACAGCCTGCGGCAGGTGTGACAGTTGCCTCTTGAGACGAAAAGGATTTGCAGATGCCGGCAAGACAGACCCGATCCCCTACGCCTACTTGGAATAGAGGTGCCCAACGGCAAACATGAAGGTATCAAACATGAAGGTATCACCGTGAATCAGATCGCGGCGTTGCCGGCGGGTGCCTTGGCGGCCGCTTCTTGGGGCGCGCGGGCCTGAAGGCAAAGCTTGGCGAGCTTGTCAACTTTTTCCTTCACCTCGGCCGTCGATGTTCCATGAAGGATGCTGTCTTCGATCTCGGTGGATATTTCGGTAATGATCTCAAAGCCGTAGGAAGTCCCCTCTGCCTTGAGCGCACGCGCAATAGTCGTGACGGTTTCAGCGTTGTCGTTGCGAATAGCTTCTTCCATCTGACGGGCCCGCACCGCAAGTTCGGAGACAAACTCGCGAATGAACGATGCCATAGACGTATCATCATGCAACGTACTGAAAAGCGGCTCCTGCCGCAGTGAAGACAAAATCTTGGCGAGGGCCTCGCGGGAGAACGGTTTCGGCAAATACTTGTCGCAACCGGCTTGCAGGCAACGATCCGTATCTTCCGCCTGTGTTAACGCAGTCGCTGCCGCGATCGCACCCGTGTAACCGCGTTCACGGAGTTTTGCCGTAGCTTCAAAACCATCCATGATAGGCATTTCCATGTCCATCAAAATCAGGTCATAGGCTTGCGACATCGCCATCTCGACAGCCTCCACACCGTTGACCGCAACGTCCGTGTCGGCGTTGAGCCGTTCAAGATGGAATTTTGCCAGGCGTGCAATGGAGGCGTCGTCTTCAACAAGAAGAACACGGCTTCGTACGGCGTCGGCACAGAACACGGCCGGGTCCACGGGGCAGTCGAAGTTCACCGAGACCTCATGGATACTGCCTTCGACCAGTTGGCAATCGGCGACAACGCCATTCGCGTTGTTCCAAGTGCCGTAGCTCGTGATCAACTGGACGAGGCACCGCGTGCCCGGGTGAACAAAACCGCCATGAAGAAACGCCACACCGCCCGCGCTAATGTTCCGGCTTGGTACGAGAAACGGCACCGGCGCAGAGAAGCCAGGCTGCTGCATGTGAACCACAAGCGCCTTGATCCGATATTTGAACCGGGTGGATTGCTGCTTACCTGCGGCGTCGTCTCCGTCCTTGCCCTTGGCGTCCAACGCATCGAGAAGCTCCCCGATGCGCTCGTCGTCCAGACGGATTGTTCGGACCATGCCTTCGCTGGATTCGGACACGTCCACATCAGACTCCCACTTGATGAACGAAACACACAATACACTGCGTGCAAATTGTACCCTGCTTGCGCTTACCTGTTCCACCACGCAACGCAAACACCGCGGCTTGGCTCACGATGCACCTCAGGCTTATTTCGCTACGACGGGGTCTTTCGACCTGGCTAGCGACTCGGGACACTCTTAGCTTATCGACACTCCACACGCTCATATACGGTTGCGCGCAGATCGTCATGACGTCCGAGAACATCGCCTCAAAAGACGCGACCCGACGAACGATGCCACAAAGCAGACTTGCCGGCACACCTTACCGCCATGAAACAAACTCCTGGGAACTCAAAAGTTCACTATGAGTATGGCGAAGCCGATGAAACCAGGTCGGGCTCGCGCCCTGGGTTCAGGTAAAAAGCGCCGTATTTTGCGAGAGGACCACTTCCGTGGCAGACAAACCAATTCGTACACTCGTCGTCGATGACTCTGTCTTCATGCGTACCATGCTCAAGACGGCCCTGTCGCGATCGACAAATATCGAAGTCATCGGATCTGCGCAGAACGGAGCCGAAGGGCTAGAAAAAATCAAGTCCCTCAAACCCGATGTAGTCACGCTCGACATCGAAATGCCCGGTATGACCGGGTTAGAAGTGCTTGAACGCGCCATGAAAGACTGCCCGCTGCCTATCGTCATGGTCTCGACCAAGACTCAGGCCGGAGCGAAGATGACCTTCGAAGCGCTGGATCTCGGGGCCGTAGACTACGTCGCAAAACCTCTCGCAGAAAAGGGTTCATCGCTACAAGGCTTCCAAGAGAAGGTCGTCCAGGCGGTGAAAGCCGCATTTGGCGCGAACCGAGCCCGCATCGGCAGCAAGGACAGGACGAAAATCCTCGCCCCGCGCAAGGCCGTCATTCGCACGGACGATATCATCGTGGCGATCGGTATTAGCGCGGGCGGACCGGCGACGCTCCACCAAATGATCCCGTCGATTCCGAAAGAGTTTCCGCCAATTGTTCTGACGCAGCATATGCCGGCCGACTTTACCGGACCCTTCGCCGAACGACTCAACGCGGCGTCCAAGATCACCGTGGTCGAAGCGACCGACGGCATGCGTATCAAACCCGGGCATCTCTACCTCGCGCCGGGAAACCGCCACCTGAGCATCGAAAAGCGAATCGGCGTACCCACCACGCGCGTCCAAGATGGTCCGAAGGTTTCGGGCTTTCGTCCTTCGGTCGATGTCTTGTTCGAGAGTGTCGCCAAGACATGCGGCGCTGACGCTATCGGACTCGTCATGACTGGAATGGGATGCGACGGCGCGGCCGGAATCAAGATTCTCAAGGGTGCCGGCGCGACCACACTCTCACAAGACCAGGAATCGTGTGTCGTCTACGGCATGCCGAAAGCGGCCGCAGGTACCGGCTGCGTCGATCATGTGGTGTCCCTGGCCCAAATCCCCGACACACTCGTCAAGATTCTCGCCAAACGTGCAACAGCCACAAGCCCTGCGTGACTCGGAGTCAGATGACGCCAAGCGTAACGAGTGCGAATCTGCCTTCGATGCACCGCGCAAGCTGGAAACATACATACTGATCGGGGCATTTCGCGCATCAAATAGGTTCACGAAACTGCTACCAGTGAGTTGCTACTGCTATAGCCGTTCTTGAACGCACCACACAAGTACCGGTAGGCACAAGCACTGAACGGCCCGGAAAGCCCCCTTCTCGCGAGGGCATCCGCAGCCCGCCCATCACACAACGGCTGCAACATTCCACCACACTCAACAAGCAGCTAATCAGGGGCACCGGGCCATCGCAGGGCCAATAAACCCCACTTGGTCTCTGTCGGCCCGCGCAACGACCCGCTAGCCTGCAACAACTCGATGCAACGCTTCCTCGACGCGTTCCTTCTCGAACGGTTTGACGACATAGTCCGCCGCGCCATGCTTGAGCGCGTCCATGAGTGGTTCGCGCTGGTCGATCGCAGAGATCATCACGATCTTGGCATCCGGATCAAACTCGCGAATCCTCTTGAGCGCGTCGATGCCGTTCGTGTTGGGCATCACGATATCCATCGTGACCACGTCGGGCGATAGAGACTTGTACATTTCGCAAGCCTCATTGCCATCGGCGGCCTCGCCAACGACCTCCCAGCCCATTTCAACCAGGATGTTCTTGAGCAGATGCCGCATGAACTTTGCGTCATCAACCACTAATACTCGAGTTGCCACTACGCGCTCCTTATCGATCGAGTGAGGCCGTTAAATAATTTCCGCCGCTTGGCCAATGATGCTGACTTCCACGTCGCCCGTTTCCGGCGTCAAGCACATCTTCCGCCCCTTACCGCCGCCGACATGCTCAGCCAACAGACGTATGGCGTGTTGTTGGAGCGCCTTTTTCACGGCTTCGGTGTTCCGAATGCCAAGGCTCTCCTTCGTAGCGGTGCCGAACATTGTGGCCCCGCCGGCGATCTTCGCTTCAATGCGACCCGCGACCGCTCCAGCACTAATAAGTTTTTCTCGTAGTATCGGCACGGTCAAATCGGCAAACTTCGCAGGATCTCCTGAACCTTGGGCGGAGTCGGGAAGAATCACATGCCCCATCGCGCCAACGCCAGCCTTACGGTCAAATAACGCAATGCCAATACACGATCCCAGCACGGTTCGTATCTTGTCCGGTGCGTGAGCCACTGCGGTACCCGCGATGCCAATCGAATGAAACGTCGGCTTGCCCACAGGAGCAGAGGCCGTCGCGACAGATTCAGTTTGTGTGCGTAACGATGTCATAAGCACATTCTATTCACAAGAGGACTGTATCAACCGCAGCGCGGATGGTGCCGGCATGAGCATGAAAACCCATTCCAGTAACTCACCGTCTACCACGAACTCGGTGCGCGTCAGGAAGATTTCATCGCTTACGAGCGCTTGTTCCGAAACCAAAGTTGCGATCACCGCTGACGGAAGATCGACCACAAACTCCGGCGCACCCGGCTTCACTTTCACATCCAGCCACACCGACCAGCTGTTAACGAAAGCACTCGCAATAATGTTACCCGTTTCCTCAAGGCAAGACTTCTCGATCTCGCCCAACGCAGTCGTGGTCCCCGCAGGTTGCCCCATCAGCATATCGACCAACTTACAGGCATCGTCATACCGGAAGCCCAAGAGCGTATGCCCATGAAGCTGATCCGTCAGGGACATGTGTAACGCCACCATGGCCGCATCTTCTTCAAATACATTGGCCGATTCCGCCAGCGGAACCCGACTAAACCCATCAGTCGAAATCTTAACGCCGCGTTTGATCCACTTGGACATGGCCCGAGATGCATTGAACGCACCATTGACAGCGATTGTCTGTAGCGCATTGCCTCGAACGTTGTCCAGATCGCACCGTCGCTCCATGAGCTTCAGAGACTCCTGAGAGGGGAGAAGCAACAGTCCCCACTCAAGTTCTTGCCCATCGACAAGGAAGACTGTCGAGGCCGCATAGACTTCGTCAGCGTACAACGCAAGCTCAGCAACCATCGGATCAATAATCGACGAAGCCATATCGAAGGCAAACTCAGGTACCTGCGGCTCTAGGTGTAGATTCATCCACTTCGCCAGACTGTTGGCATAAGCAGTGCCCACAATGTTACCCGTCTCCTGAAGACACGACTGCTCCAGCTCTGTCAACTCCGCACTGCTACCGGCCGGCATCCCAAGCATGATGTCCGCCAGACGTAGCGCCACATCTTCGGTAAACGTAAGGAGCAGGTGCCCGGATAGGTCACCCGCCAACGCCAGATGAATCGCCGCGATCGGCTCGTCCGTTTCGCCGGCGATCGAAGCAGCCTTGTCGAGCGGAAGGTGTTGAAAACCTTGTGTCTCGAGGTGGACGCCTTTCTTGAGCCATTTCGAAAGCGCACGCGACGCGTT
Source organism: Planctomycetota bacterium (assembly GCA_024278695.1). Taxonomy (GTDB): domain Bacteria; phylum Planctomycetota; class Phycisphaerae; order UBA1845; family UBA1845; genus JAJRSP01. The sequence continues at coordinate 11,924 of JAJRSR010000098.1, forward strand.
ATACGCCCCGTTCACCGCGACCGTATGGAGCGCATCCGCGAAAACATGCGCCGCAGATTCAGATGTCGAAGCAACCGTCATTCTAAACTCCAACCGGTTCGCTGAGCTTGGGTTCGTCCGAGGCTGAGACCGCCAGCTTCTGCGCCATATCCATCATGGTCCCGATGTCCAGGATGAGCGATACCGCACCATCGCCTCGGATCGAAGCACCGGCCACCCCGCGTACATTTCGGAAGTTCTCAGAAAGCGACTTGATCACGACGTCCTCCTGGCCAAGGAGTTCATCGACCACGAGCCCCATCTTGTCGCTCTCGTACCCCACGATCATCAACGTGAGTTCGTCGGAACCCTTGGAACGGCTCTGTAATGCAGCATCCTCGGTCCCGAAGATATCCTCAAAAAACGCAAGCGGCACGATACGTTCCCGCACACGAACCACCGGACGGCGCTGAATCCATTGCACGTCCGCTTGTTTACAGGTGATGATTTCCGCGACGGTTTCCAGCGGGATCGCGTAGATGCCGTCACCGATTCGCGCGACCATTGATGTCAGAATCGCCAGCGTCAAAGGCAGTTTGATGGTGATGGTCGAACCCTCACCAGCTATGGAATCGATCTCAATCGAACCACTCAGCTTTTCGATCTTGTTGATCACAATATCCATGCCCATGCCACGACCCGAAAGATCGGTCACAACGGGCGCAGTCGAAAAACCCGGTTTGAGGATATACTGCATCAGCTCACGATCGGACATGGTCTCCACTTGTTCCGGTGTGGCCATTTCCTTCTCAACAATTTTCTCTTTGATTCGATCAACGTTGATCCCAGCGCCGTCGTCGCGCACTTCAATACAAATGCTATTGCCGCGATGGCTCGCTTCAAGAATGACGGTACCGGCAGGGTTCTTGCCCGCAGCCTGACGCACATCGGGCATCTCGATGCCGTGATCCACACTGTTGCGCACCATGTGCGTGAGCGGATCACCCAATTCATCGATCATACGCTTGTCGAGTTCAGTCGCCTCACCACGGAGTATCAGGTCCACCTGCTTGCCATTGGACTTGGAAATATCGCGGACAACACGCCGAAAACGACTAAACAACGGCCCCACAGGAACCATACGCGTGCCCATGATACCCGTCTGGATCGCCCCCGAGACGCGCGTCAGCCCGTGCAAGGCTTCGTCAAAATCAAACATCGCGGTCCGCAGCTCATGAACCCGCTCCAGCACGCCACGAACAGCCACGAACGATTGCGAAAGATGCGAAACATGGCTAACCAAGTCTGCAACGTTTGGCGATGGCGGCGCGCCTTCACCGTCCTCGCTGACCTCCTCCGAAAGTTTCTGCAGGTGCTCTGAGATGTCATCCACAAGAAATCCGAGATTCTTCCCATTAAAAAGCTCACGAAAACGTCCGTGAACCTGCGTGAAACGAGCGCGATTGATGACGAGTTCGCCACCGAGGTTCATCAACTCATCCAACCGATCCTGATCAACGCGGAGCGTCTCGGCCGTCTTCACCGGCTTCTGTTCCGGCTTCCCTGCTGCCGCCTTGGCCTTCGGCGGTGCTGCCACAGGTTTCGTGGCTGTCGGCACGGGTTGCGTAACCACAGGTGCCTCACCGGCCGCCGCATCAGCGTTACCGGTGCCGGGTGCCTGTGTCACGGGCGGCGCGGCCTGCGCAGGCTCGACTTTGGTTTCGGGCACGTCGTCGTCATCGGCAGGCGGCCCCCCGGTAACCTTCACAGATTCCACTTCGTAGCTGGACACTGCACGTTCAATGTCAGCCGCCGTACAATCCGCTTCCAGCGTAAAACGTAGCTTCGTCAGCGGCGTGTCGCCGGACACCGCATCAAGGTCTGGATCACTCGCGATCACCTCGCCGGCATCACCAAGCCTGTTGTAGATGAGGTAGGCTTGGATCGCAGCCTCTTCGAAGCCGTCCGGAAAAGTAACTTCGATCTGAAAGTAGTCGGATTCCAATCCGGAACGCTGTTCTACAGTCTCAGGGTTCGAATCCTCTACGGCTAATGAATCGCTTGCGGTGCTGTCATCAAGTGCGGCATCTGCGCCGGTGTGGTCGGACCAAGGTGCAAACTTGGCCTGCATCTCTTCGAGCGGCACATCTTCGAAATGACCCTCACGAATCGCATCAATGGTCACACGAAGCCGGTCGACGACTTCGAAAATCGCGTTCATTAGCGATTCTTCAAGATCGAGACGACCATTCCGAAGGAGATCAAATATCGTCTCCATGTCATGCGTCGTTCGGTTCATGCCCGTGAGACCGGCCGCACCGGACGCACCTTTGATGTTGTGGGCGCATCGGAACACCACGTTCATCAGCTCGACATCCGTCGGGTTCTCTTCGAGCCCCAACAGCCCCTGATTCAGTTCGTCGATCGCCTCAGTTGTGGCCTCAACAAAAAGAGACGCGAGTTCCGGGTCGTCGAGCACTTCGCTATGCGGCCTTGGCGAAGACGGATCGGTCGTCGCGGCGGGCGTTGCTGATGCTACTGCTGGCGTGGCATCTTCCGCAGGGTCCGGCTCCGTGTTTGAAACCTGAGACGTGTCATCGGCAGCCACCGCATCATCAGCCGAGGGTGCGGCGGACTCTGACTTCGAATCGCTTGCAAGCACAGCATCCAGCGCCGCCAACACGTCGTCGATCTCTACGACCTCACCCGATTCACCTGTCAATTCCTGCACCAGTGCCTTGAGCCGATCGAACACCTGAAACAGGGTTTCAAAGCTGTCTGTGGTTAGGTCACGCTTCCCCATCCGTACTTGATCGAATAGCGTTTCCATGCGATGGGTCAACTCTTTGATTTTGTCGAAGCCAAACGCGGCCGCAAGCCCTTTCAGGCTATGTGCGGCGCGAAACATGACGTTCATCTGTTCCTGATCTTCGGGTGTATCCAGCGCGAGCACGCCGCCGGCACTGGCCTTTGACTCGAACTCCATAAGCCCGGCGTCGAGCATCTCCAGGTACTCGGGCGCTTCGTCCAGGAAACCGGCTAGCAATTCGGGTGTGATTTCGATTGAGCTACTCATAAGATGATCAACCGCCTACGCCAACGGACGCGACCGCCGGCTTTGTATAAAGATTGAGACCACAACGCTCCAGCGTCATCGCTTCATGCAGCTCGGGCGTTTGACGAATGGGATCGACATCACCCACGTACAGGTGACCGCCCTGATTCAGCGCCTCTGTCACAGTCTTCATCACCGCGATCTTCATGGGCGTATCAAAATACATCAGCACATTGCGAAGAAAGACGAAGTCATACGTCCCTTTCGCGAAGGAATCTCGCAGGTTGTGGAACTGGAAATTGACGATCTTGCGGAGGCTGTCCTTGACTTCGTACCCCTCGTCAGTCTTGTTGAACCACTTGGTCTGCATCGCCTTCGGCGTGCTCGATAGGGAGTAATCGTTGTAAATCCCGCGTCGCGCCTGGTCCAGCACGCGGTTGCTGATATCGCTCGCGACGACGCGAACGTTCCAGTTCGCCAGACTCGGCGTATGCTCCTTCAGGCAGATGGCCATGGTATACGCCTCTTCGCCGCTGCTGCTGGCCGCACTCCAAATGCGCAAATGTTTTGACTTCTTACGTGCGACGATTTCCGGAATCCATGTCTCCCGAATGAACGACCAGAGTTTCTTGTTCCGAAAAAAGTATGTTTCGTTCGTGGTCACGGCTGAGAGAAAATGCGGCAACTCTTCCTCGAGCGCCTTCTTGTCCAGAAGCAGCGTGTGGTAATCCGCAAATGTTGAGAGCTTCAACTCACGCAACCGCTTGCGCAGCCGGTTACTCAATAGCGTGTTCTTCTCCTCAGGCAAATAGATTCCCGTAAGATCGTACACGATCTTCGTGATTTTCTTGAACTCTTCACCTGTGAGTTTCAGCATTTCCAAAACGTCATCCTCAGCCTGTAGGACTATATCTCTTACAACACCAACAGCTCAGAGCCATGGCTCCGCGAAAATTCCTCCGCAAAGCCAATCGCTCAGCTACAACAGCATTATGATGATGCCCCCGGCGCAGGCGATTCATCAAGATCTACGAGGTGGCAAACGTCCAACAGAATCACGATCCTGCCCTCGAACTTAATGAGCCCACGAACGTATTGCCTCCCCACACCCGTCATCCCCGAACCGATGGGCTCGATCTGCTCCGACTGAATGCGTTGAACTTCGTGAACCTCATCCACGACGATGCCGATCGTCTTTGACCCTACGTTGAGCACGATAACCCGAGCATTACCGGTTAACTCGGAGACCGGAAGGCCAAATCGCATTCGCAAATCCACGATCGGAATCACATGCCCGCGAAGATTAATCAACCCGCACACATAGTCGGGCACATTTGGCACGCGCGTGATCTGCCCGATGAGAATGATCTCCTGAACGCTCAGGACATCGATGCCGTACTCCTCTTGTGCCAAACGAAAGCTCACGATCTGATGACCACCATCCTCCATCGCGGCGGCTTCGGCCACACCTGCCATCTCTGGTGCTGTCATGGTTTCAGTTGCTGTCATGTCGAGTGGTCTCACTGTTTGGGTGCGACACCTGTTACCAACGTACTTTCCACGCGCGATGTAGCCCGCCCACCGCTCATGATTCGTTCCAGAACTCACGTCCCAGAATTGTGGGGCGAGCCCCAAGCACAAGGGTCCGCTATCGTCCCTCCTCGATCGAATCGGGAACTGTGAGCCACGCCTTGAAATAAAAAAACTGGCACCTGCCACCTTTGGATTTACCGCAAGGGAAAACGCCTCAGATTGACTCTTGAAACGTTACCGGACCCGAGGGCCAAGCTGACCAAGATGCAGCGCCCAATCCAGGCACGCTGCGCCATCGTAGCGAGACGCATCTCGCACGATGACAAAATGTTTCAGCACCCCCCGGTGTTCGTCGATGAAGTGGGCGTGTGATATGGAAACTGGGTTTTTGACCTGTTGACAAGGCTGCCAAAGCACCGCCTTTCGTGGAGCGCTTTTTATGGATGTTCGTTTCATCAACCCGTTCGTAAAGTCGATCTGCAATACGTTTGAAACGATGTGCAGCCTTCCCGTCACCGTCAAAAAGCCCGAGATGAAAACGGACAACGGCCCGACATCAGATGTATCCAGCATCATCGGCTTCTCAGGGGATGCGGCGGGCAGCGTCGCGTTGCACTTCAGCTTTGATACCGCCTCGCAACTCGCCACCAAGTTCGCCGGCATTGACATCACACCGGAGCACGATGACTTCGCCGATGCCATCGGTGAACTCGCCAACATGGTCGCCGGTGGAGCCAAGGCTCAGTTCCAGGGTGTGGACGTCTCGATCTCGTTACCCAACGTCATCGTCGGGTTGAATCATAACCTGTCCGCCTCCAAATCGGTGCCGCGTATCATTATCCCTTGCGATACCGAGCTCGGTTCGTTCATTGTCGAGATCGGTATGATTCTCACCAAACAACCGGCAGGGAACGTCGCAGAAACCGCAGGAGCTCTCTCGTGAAAATAATGCTCGTCGATGATTCGAGAACGATTCGCAACATCCAAAAGAACGTCCTCAAGCAAATCGGGCACACCGACTTGATCGAGGCCGAAGACGGTGTCGTGGCGCTCGGGCTCTTCCAAAAGGAAGTTCCGGACTTAATGCTCGTGGACTGGAACATGCCCAACATGGACGGCATCACGCTCATCCGAAAAATCCGCGAAACGAACAAAACCGTGCCGATCATCATGTGTACGACCGAAGCTGAAAAATCGAGAATCCTCGAAGCGATCAAGGCGGGCGTGAACAACTACATCGTCAAGCCGTTCAGCGTGGAGTCGCTTCAGGAGAAGATCGAGCAGACGATGGCCAAGATTGGTGCAGCCTAAAGAAAGGCGGCGTCTGTAGACGCCACAACAGCGGCACCCACACCAAACGTCCCAAGGCCAACAGGCTGCGGTGACCTCCGCAACCTGCCTTGACATCGCTCTGCTATTCAGCAGGCCATCATCTTACTGCGCTGCGTCGTTGCGGCCCGGCGACACCGGTGGTTTCCGCTTCGCCGATGATTCCACCGCCAGCCCCGTCGCCGCGTCGATGTCGGCCGGCGTCTCATGAAGCCGAAGTTTCATAACGCGTCCGACCTTAAATTTCACAGTCCGCCTTGCCGGAACGAACACTTTGTCCATCGTCTTGGGGTTCTGGGCCTCGCGGGATGCCCGGATTCGACTCTCAAACACACCAAAATCACGAAACTCCAGCCGGTTCCCCTTGCCAAGTTCGTCGATGATGGAGTCTAAAAAATCCTGTATGACGCGCTTGACGAGCACCCGCTTGCAGCCCTCGCGTTCCGCGATCCGATCGATAAGGTCTTTTTTCGTGACTGTTGCCATGCTTAAAAACTCACTACGCCGTACATGGTTCGTCTGCACTATCCCAAGCACCCAACCTGCCATCTGAAACCCCGATTCGACCCGCCATTTGGCGAACCCGCTCCGAAGCGAAACAAGGCAGGCTCGAAGCCCAATCGAGCGCAAGTCATACTACTGCAAAGGGTTTCCGCAAGCAAGGATGAAATCAGAAGTTGTGAAAATTGGCAAAATACGGCAACCGAACCGCGTGTCGATTCAGGTGAGAATGGTCCCCTCCAGACCCAACTACCGGCGTATGTTGCCCCTCCGGGTCGAATAGAATCGACGGGTGTAGCTGTCCCGCTGCCCCGAGAACTGCGCAGGGAGGTCAATGATTCGCTCAGAGAAGGCGATTTCCTCGTTCGACGAGGTGGAACCGTAAGTCGCTGGCCAATCGCCGCGCGGGACATCGACAACGGGCAGATCAGACCAGTCCGGGTTGAACACCATGTGCGAGTCAGGTGGATAAACAGGGGCTTTGCCCGGAATGGTCCGCCGCATTCGCGATTCCGGTCCTGCGCACCCCCCAAGAAAGGCCGCCGATACGCACACAACTGCTACCAATACAAGACTTCGCTGCGGTTTTTGCTTCAATCTCAAGGCACCCCTCCGATACGCCTCCCAGGCGTAAGCTGCTCCTATATTCCCCCAATACTCAATCACTCGCGAAACCTAGCCGGCAGCGCGCAGGCAACGCAGTTAACACAGTCCATGCCCCGTGCCACCGAACGTAAGGGGCAGCCCGGCCTGAAACGAGCCGCCCTCACAGCCCGGAAACGGCAATCCGGCATTAAAATGCGGCAACCATTCCGGATATAACGATTGAGGCGGTCTTGCCGCGTAAGACGAGGCACAGCATCAATAACGATCTGAAACGCTTCAGCGATCGGGCTATCGGACGCCGGGACCGGCTGCCGTCCTCTCGGTGTCGGTCGAGTTGCGTGGCCGAATGCGATCAGGACAATGGAAGCCGGAGTGAGACTATGACGGATATCATCTGGATTATCGTGGGTCTTATCGTGGGTGCCGGGTCAACCGGCGCGGTGCTCGTGGTGATGTTACGTCGCCAGCGCGGGGCGACGGACCTACTCCTTGCCGAGGCGCGCCGCCAAAACGACGAGCAACTCCAACGGATGCTCAGCTCTCTTAAAGACACGTTTTCCGCACTGTCTCGTGATGCCCTATCCACAAACACAGACGAGTTCTTCAAGATCGCCGGGGACAAGCTCTCCGAACACACCAAGCGGGCCGACGCAACGCTCGACACGAAGAAGAAGTTGATCGACGCCCGACTGGAGGAGCTAGGCACCAAGCTCGGCTCGCTGAACGTGCTGATTCAGTCTATCGAGAAGCAACGGGCTGAAGCGCACGGCTCACTCAAAACCCAGCTCGAAAAAGCCACGAACGCCACCAACCGACTGCAAGACACCACGGGACACCTGCGCGAAGCGCTGGCCAACCCCCAACGACGTGGGCAGTGGGGAGAACGGATGGCCGAGGACGTCTTGCGGTTGGCAGGCTTCCTTGAAGGCGTCAACTACACCAAACAAGCCATCATCGAAGGCGGCACGCGACCGGACTTCACGTTCCCGCTACCCGGTGGTCTGGTCGTGCACATGGACGTCAAGTTTCCGCTGGCCAACTACCTGAAAATGCTCGATGCCGACGACGTATCCCGCGACGCGTGCAAGACGCAGTTCCTGCGGGACGTTCGATCGCGCATCAAGGAAGTGACCACGCGCGATTACATCGACCCGGCCGGCGGCACCGTAGACTACGTGCTCGTGTTCATCCCAAACGAGCAAATCTACGGCTTCATCCACGAACAGGATGCGGCGCTATTGGATGACGCGATGCGCAGCAAGGTCGTGCTCTGCTCACCGCTCACACTCTACGCAATCTTGGCGGTGATCCGACAATCCGTAGAGAACTTTCGCCTGGAACAGGGTGCCAAACAGATTCTCGGGCTTCTGGCAGACTTCAAAAAACAGTGGGCGAAGTACGCCGAGAAAATGGACCGGATGGGCAAACGTATCGGCGAGGCTTCTAAAGAGTACGACGAACTGGTGGGCGTACGAACGCGGCAGCTCGAAAAACAGCTCGATAAAATCGACAACCTCCGCGAAGACGGACTGAGCGAGGGGGATAGCGGTACACCGCGTGCTCCCTCCGCCCTATTGACACCCCCAGGCAAGTTACCGGCGAAAGAGTAGGTCAATCTCACGAACCACCGAAGTCTTCACGGCTGATGCGGGGTGTTGAGCTTTTCAAACGCTTTCGATGCAGCGGCCAATACCGCTTTCGCTTCCGGCGCGTCGCCAAAACCCAAGGTCTTGATTTTCCCCGGACCTTTATAGTTGCCGAACCATGTTTCCAGGATGGTCGTGACTCCAGGAAAGCTCTTGTAAAGATCGGCGAGGTTTTTGACGTCGGACAACGGCCCTTCTTTGGCGACGGCAAGCAGCTTGTCATCTTGCTCGCCGCGATCAAGCATTCTCAGCAATCCGACCAACCTGACCTCGACAACGGCCCCCCGCGCCAAGGCCGGCCCAAGCACAATCACATCGAGCGGGTCGCCGTCGCCACCGTGTTCCTTGGACAGAATCGTCCGCGGGACCATCCCGTAGTTACCGGGATAGGGCAAGTACTTGACGACCCTCGGCTTGCCCTTCTTGAACTCCCAACGCAAGTAGCCGTCGCGCTTGTCCACTTCCCATTTTTGATTCGAACCGGACGGTATCTCCACCACGAAATTGACGGTGCCGCTGGGATTGATGGCGGGATAACCGGCCAGGTAGTGCTTCGGACCGATGATTGTATAAGCATCGGGGTGTTGTAACGACGTAGCGTCAGGCGCAGCGACGAGGACAGCCTGAACACAAAGAACCGTCACAACAATAGCCGCAAGCGTAGCCGATCGATAGGCTCTCATAGCACCGCTCCCCGGATTGACTGTGGCCACAGCGAGGCTGCCGAAACGTGCAAGACTAAGACCCCACGAAGAAGATACCGCAACCGTATGGCGAAGAAGGGACACACGGATCAGAATCGCCAATGACATGCGCAAGCGGGCTGGACCATAGTTGATCCAGCCCGCGCTCACGCTATCGGTTACTTATTGTAGCGTTCTTTGAACTCCTTGGCCTCATTCTTACGGCGGGCGGCCTCATCCGGATCCATCTTATTGAGGAACCACTTGTGGTTGTCTGACGATAACACCTCATGCAGCACTTTCTCCAGATGGTCGGCGGCCGCTATCTTGTCCTTATTGCCGCTGGATCGACCGTGGGCCACCAGTTCTTCAAGCTCGGGGACCATTTCGGTGTAGAAGTTCCGGGCAATCTCGTACATGCCATGCCAGTGCGTGTAATCCGGCCCCATCATGGAAGCACCATGCCTCGCGCGCCGGCCTTCATGATGCCATAGCTCAAACCACGTGAAGTCGAGCTTGTTTCCGAAGGGTACCGGTCTCATCAGCGGCTTGGCAGCGGCCATCAACCGCATACCGGGCTTGGCGAACTTCTCATGGTAAAGATCGATCAGCGCGTCATACTGGGTGTAGAAGTTATCGACCCACTGCGTGTCGTGACAGTTGAGGCAGACATCCTTCATATTCTCACGGCGCGTCTCCCAGGGCACGTCCTTGCCGGGCAAGCCCATCTTGGCATCAGACACCTCAGGACGAATCGACAAGATCGGGCGGTTGTTCCAACTGATCCGCATGCCCACGTCATGGGTCACCGGTTGGTTTTTCGTTTCGCTCATGTGGCAGGTTGCACAGGTCGGCGCGAGGGAATAGTCCTCCCCCACGACCCACTTCGGCCTATCCATGTTGAGCTTGCCCTTGTGAGCGACGTACGCGATACCGTGTTTCGACTCGTAGTAGATTTCTTTCTGCGGATGATCCGGACCCATGTGGCACTTGCCGCAGTTGTCAGGCTCACGAGCCTGAGCGACGGAGAACGTGTGCCGGCTGTGGCAAGCGCTGCATGACCCCTCGGAACCATCCGGGTTGATGCGACCGATACCGGTGTTTGGCCA
>JAJRSR010000004.1 GCA_024278695.1 Planctomycetota bacterium
AAGCCACTAAGGGACAGAAACGGCGTTGGCAACGTCCCATAGCTTTCGCCCAGTGGTTGCATCCGGCTACAGCTTTACGGTATGCTACGCGGCGTGCATGTGGCGGCAGTCCACATGCGTCGTGTGTTGCGGGATAAACATTGCAGGACTCAATCGGCACCGCCGCCAAACCCGGATCAAACCATGAGCAAGCTACCCTTCATTCCGAGTCTGTTTTTCAAGACGCTGGCCGTTGTGATTGTGCTGGTCATTAGCACTTGGTGGGCCGTGCTCAAGTTCACGTCCTACGAAGAGATGATCCCAGCCGACTACGGCGGCACGTTTATCAGTACGATCCTCTTGTCCTACCTCGTTCACCTATGGCTCATGCCAATGGATGACTATCCGGAAGAATACGAAGACGAGACCGAGTAACCCAACAAGACCGCAAGACCCTGCCCGCCCGAGATGGGCAATGATAGAATTGCAGCGTCCCTAGCCGTTACCCCTTGGGTCTTCTTCGACTGACGCGGAGTGATCGTGATCGATACCCTGACCAGTGCCGCCGGTAAGGATTGCTTCTACCGTTTCTGAATCGATCAACCCAATCGCCGCGAGCAAGTTAACCTGCGACTGGTTGTACCGTACGACCGCCCCCGCATAGCGTAGGCGTGCCTGGGTGGCCGCGTCTTGAGATTGCAGCACGTCCAACGTCGTCATCGTGCCCGCGCTCAGATTGGCCTCCGTCAGGCGCAACGCCTCTACCGCAGCGTCCACCTGCTGACGCGTCAACCCGATCAATTCACGATGTGCCTCACTCGCCTTGACCGCCCGCACGACGTCCTGCTTCACGCGTGCGACAGCCTGCTCGCCACTGATCGCGGCGCGGCGTTCTCGCGCGCCGGCCATCTTAAGTTCACCAAACGCCGACAAACTCAACCGCCAGCCAACCCCCGCGGTGATTCGCTGTTGATCGTTCATACCATACGACTGATCCGAACGATCATCGGCCCGCTGCGACCCCCATAGCACGCCCTCCCGGATCAAGCCATCGGCCACCGGATTGCCGGTGAACGAGCCATTGGCTGACGCCGGATTAACGATCAGGTTCGGCGGAAACGCCCGCGACGGCTCAACATTGCCCGCGTTGCCCATCACGCCCCCGTACTGATAGCTGATGGCGAACTCGGGACCGTATTGCCCCCACCATGCGGCATCCTTGTCCGCAACGGCCGCCTCGATCAAGTCGCGCACGCTCGCAAGGTCCGGACGAAACGCAAGGGCAAACCCCATAAGCTCCTCGATGGTCAGGTCGCTACGAACGAAGTGCGTCGGCGGCAACTCGGCCATACTCGGCACGAGCGTGACGCCCGGGTCCATGTTCAGCGTATCACCCAACGCCACCGAAGCCTCATAAAACGCCACCAGCGCCAGGACCACATCCTGCCGACGCTCGGCCAATCGCGCCACGGCACGCAATTCGTCAGCGAGCACGCCCACCCCGACTTGGGTCTGGAACTTGGTAATGCGTACCAGCTCCTCGGCCTCGATCTTGCCCTGATGCGCCGCACCCACTTCTGCCTGCGCGAGTACCAATGCATAAAACCCGACTATGGCGCGTCGAAGCGTTTCCGCAGACACAGCCGCCTCGGTAAACTCCGACGCCGAAAGGCGTTTTTTGGCGGCTGCAATGTTGGCTAGGATGCGTCCCGGATTGAGAACCCACTGTACTGCGATCGAAGGGCTAAACGTATCAAACCGGACACCGATAATATCACCTTCTGACGCCCGGACCGCACCCTCCACATGCTCAAAAAGCGCAGTTGGTACGATCGCCGGAAAAGCCGCGCCGATTGTGCTTTCCACGTCCCCCTCTGACTCGATGACAGCTTCACGCGCCTGGCGAATGTCCAGATTACCCGCAACCGCCAACGCCGCGACGGTGGCCGCATCAACCGGAAGCAACGCCGTAAACATCGGGCTGATGGTCGTCGCATCAAGCGTCAACGAAGGCAACGTCTGATCTGAAGGCAACGGCACGACGTTGGGCCTGTCGATCGCAATAACCGCATCAGGCGAAGCGCAACCAGGGTGCAGCAAAGCCGCCGCGACAACCACAAGTGACAAGAACCGGCTGGCCAACGTATCAAGGCGTCCCATGAGCATCTCCATAAGCGCTACGATCCCGACGGAATCGCGAGCACGCGCGAGCCCACGATGATCGCCCCGCTCGTCGCAGTGATGACTTGCTCCGACCCCGTTAGCCCGGACAGCACCTCCGCCCAAATGCCGTCGTCATACCCCACGGTAATCGGCGCTGACTTGGCCACGCCCTGCTCGACGACAAACACGACCGTCCCCGCAGCAGCCGTACGAATCGATTTCGACGGGATCATGGTCACCTCGGTCTTGGATTCGAGCGTCAACGTCATTTCAACATACATACCCGGTGTCAGCAGACCGTCATCATTGGCAAGGTCCACCTCAACCCGCATCGTCCGCGTGTCCGGTCGAATCGCCCCGGCCGTCCGCGTCACAGCCGCCGCCACACCCAACCGCCCTAACGATGTGACGTCTATATTCACCGGCGTTCCCGCACGAACAAACGGCGCGTCCACCTCGGCCACCTCCATCACGGCGCGAAGCCGACGCGTGTCCATCATCTGAAGCGCCGGCAAGGGCGCGTTCCCCTCACCAGAACGCACAAACGAACCCGGATCGACATTGCGCATGGTAATCACACCGTCAAACGGCGCAACCAGAATCGTATAATTCGCCAGTGCCAACCGCCGCGCATGATCAGCCGTCGCCACCAACGCCTGCGCCCGAGCCACATCGGTGTCAGCTTCTACGGATGCCTGAAGCGCAATCGCACCGGCGGTCTTGGCCTCGGCGATCCGATGCTGCGCGTCAGACACTGCGAGCGCGATCACAGCCTCATCCAACGCCTGTTGCGGCACGGCATTCGCAGCGAAAAGCTCTTCGCGACGCGACAAGTTTAATTCGTCGAGCTTACGCTGCGCCGCGAACCGCTGCACCTCGGCCCGCGCCGTCTCTACCGTACGCATTCCCTCCCGCGCCTTGGCCTCAAACGCACGAACCGTCGCCTGCCGCTCGGCAACCACGGCTTCTGCCTGGCGGATTTCTTCGGTCATCTCCGGTACATCAAGCGTAAGCAGCACTTGCCCAGCCGAAACACGATCACCAATCTCCACGTTCACGGCCATCACAAAACCGCTCGTCTTCGCATACAGATCAGCTTGCACATCCGCGATAAGCGAGCCCGGAAGCCTAAGCTGCCTCGTCAGCGGCCGTCTCGCCGGTGTCACCACCTGCGCCTGAACACTCGCCCCGGTACCATCTGTAGACGTAGGGCTGGACTGTGCGTGCGCCGCGCCGCCTACCAGCCAAAAGACAAACGCTGCAGCAATCGCTAGTGGGCGAACCCGGCAGCCTCGCGTCGGTTCTTCGTTACGATCCATTCTCTCATGCTCCATTGGCGACGTACTCCGCCGCTACACGCTCACGACAACGTTCGTCTCTTCACGCTTGACGATCAGATACATGCACGGAATCACGACCAGTGACAGCACCGTCGCAACGAGCACACCGCCGATGATCGCTCGTGCGAGCGGCGCGTTGGCTTCGCCGCCGGCCGCCCCCCACGCCATGGGAATCAACGCCAGCCACGTCGTCAGCGAGGTCATCAAAATCGGTCGCAGACGAATCCACGTCGCCTCCTTGATCGCGTCGCGCACACTCAACCCATCACGCACACGCTGGTTCGCAAACTCAAGCAAGATAATACTGTATTCCACGACAATTCCCGTAATCATGATGACGCCCATGAATGCCGGAATACTCAGGTTGGTGCCCGTCACCTTCAAAGCCGCAATCACGCCGACATACCCCAGCGGAATCGACAACACAATCACAAACGGAATCGTAAACGATCGAAGCTGCGCGACCATCGCTAGGTACACAAGCATCGCCGCGATCATCAGACCGCTTGAAAACTGCGAGAAGGCGTTGCGCATCGTTTCCGTCTCACCCTTGATCTTGAACGAGTAGCCACGACCCGCGTAATCACCCTGAACCACATAAAAGTTGCCGCGTTCGTCCGTCTTCGCATCAGGCGCGAGCATGGTGGAAGCGGCAATGCGCCGCTCAATTTCAGCCGCCACCGATCCGGTATCAACCCCGGTAGCCACATTGGCGAAAATATCCATCACCTTCGTGATGTTGTGGTGGTTGATCACGGCCGGCCCTGTGGCACGGTAAAACTCGGCAACATTCCGTAGCGTCGTCGGCTGCGTGCTGTTCGCACCTGAAATCGGAATGTCGCGTAAGGTTTCCAGCGAATCGATCTCTGACTCCGCATATTGAGCCCCGATGAAATAGTGCCCCCCGCTCGGCGTGATCCAAAACGCCGGATCAAAACCGATGCTGGAATTCAAAGCCGTCACCACATTCTTGATGACATCTTCCTGTGTGATACCGAGTTGGGCGGCTTTCACACGGTCTGTCTTGATGCCGATCTGCGGATAGTCCATGCGTTGGGCAACACGAACGTCCGTCGTACCGGGCACCCCCTGTATGATCTCATACAATTCCTTGGCAATCTCACCTGAAATCTGGAGGTCACTACCGCGCACCTGCACCTGAATCGGCGAGGGAAGCCCGAAGTTCATCGCAGCCGTCATCATACCCCCGGTATCGAAGGCAAAGTTGACCTGCGGGAACTCATGACGAAACCGCTCGCGAAGCGTATCCACCATCTCAAACGTGTTCGGGTGGTCGGCCTTGCCCTTCAACTGCACCAGAATGAACGCATCCATCGGTCCGTTGTTTGGCGTATACGCTGCCGGCCAATCCATAAGCACGCCGATGTTGGATATCAAAATCCGCAGGTTCGACGCCGGATCCTGCTCGTTGGCGGGGTCAGGGTCCGGCTTGCCCGTGAAGTCCATGATCACGTCTTCAATGCTAGCCACGACTTCTTCCGTCTTTTCGATGCGCGTGCCGGACGGCAACCGCACGTTGATCGTAAACTGGCTTGAATCGACCGACGGAAATAGCTCCTGCCCGATACTCGTCGTCGCCACAAACGCCGACCCCACAAGCAACGCAAACGCCCCACCGACGACGAGGTAACGAGCCGACAACACCGTATCAAACCACGACTCAAACATAGACCGCCGGGCCGGCGTCATGACATCTTTAGCCTGGACGCCGGCCTCACCCGCCAGCAGCTTAGCAGCCAACGATGGTATCACGAGCATGGCAATCAAATAGCTGGCGATCACAGCAAAGACCACCGTCATCGCCAACGGCTCAAAAAGAAAACGCGGAATACCCGTCAGGAAAACAACCGGAAAGAACACGACGATGAACGTGATCGTGGAGACCAGCACCGGGAGTGCCACTTCGACCGCACCCTCGTGCGCGGCTTGCAGACTCGTCTTGCCCATGCGCCGGTGTCTAACGATATTGTCCAGCACGACAATCGACTGATCGACAAGAATCCCAATCGCCAGTGCCAATCCGCCGAGCGTCATGCTATTGATCGTGTCACCCGTATAGTACAGACCAATCAGTGCGGCCAGGATCGACAGCGGAATCGCCAGCAGCACGATCAACGTCAGGCGCACGCTCCGCAGAAACACAAACACAACCAGCCCGGCCAGCACCGCACCAAACACAGCCGATGCCGTCAGCCAGTCGATCGACTGGCTGACCGTGGTCGACTGATCCATCACAACGCCGAGCACCAAGTCCTTGGCCTCTTTCTTCTCCTCACGAAGCTGCGCGTTGATCCGTTGCAGCTTGCTCTTGATCGACGACACGATCGCCAGCGTGTTGGCTCCCGGCTGACGGTAGATTGGAATGTACGCCATCGCCTTACCGTTGATGCGCACCTTGTTCGACTGGATCTGGTTCGTATCCTCGACCGACCCAACATCGCGCATGAACACCACCGAGTCACCGTCAACCTTCACCGGAAAGTCGTTCATCTCCGCAACGGCATCCGGCATGGCGTTGGATACGATCTGATAGTCAATGTCCCCGATCTTCGCGTTACCCGTAGGGATAAAAACACTCTGCGCGTTCAGCGTGTTGACGACATCCATCGGTGAGAGCCCGCGCGCGGCCAGCTTCATCGGATCCACATACGCCAACACGCGCCGCAGCACACCGCCATATACGGCCGGCGCGATCACACCCTGAATCGCCTGCAATTTATTCCGCAGTTCGTAATAGGCGACGTCGTACAATTCCTTCTCAGACATCGTCGGGCTGGAGACGCTCACCAAGCAGAGCGGCACAGACGCCGTCGGATCAAACGGCATGACCATCGGCGGGATCGTTCCCGGCGGCAGGTAGAACATGTCGGACATCGCGTACGACGTCACCTGGGACATGGCCGTGTCGAAGCTGATGTCTTCGCGGAAAAAGTCCTTCACCACGCAAACACCGAGCATCGCCTTTGCCTCCTGGTGCTCGATACCCACGGACTGACCGGTCCAGCGCTCCAGCCGGCTCATGATATCCTTTTCCATCACCTTCGGCGGCATGCCGGGGTAAAAGCAAACAATCTGGACCGCGGGCGTCTCAAACTGCGGCAGGAGGTCCGCCGGAATATCCTTCATCGCGCGCAAGCCAACCACGGTCGTCGCCAGAACCATCACCACCACCAAATAGGGATTGCGAAGTGCAAGCTCAATTGCTTTCATGCGCTACGTCCTGCCAACTTTCTTGCGTGCCGATCTGACGCGCGCAACGCGGGACGATGAGTCCCTGCTTTGTCTCATTCTCGCTTTCTGCCACCGAGAGACGACGGACACGTTGTGCCCCAAACCCGAAGCGACGATCGTCGCAGGTCTGACCTATTTTGGCAAGTTGAGCGTAATTGTTACGCCAACTTCGTCCGATCCAATGACGAATGTGTTACACTTCCCAGCGCGAGGGTGTATCGTGTAGGGTATCAATGAAACCGCCCCGGTACGAATAGGGCGACGGCTGCCCCTGTTCGACCGATAAGTAAGCGATGCACCGACAAGACCTGTTAGAACAACTGGCCAAGCACAAGCCCGCCGACGCGTGCGAAACCGATTCCTTATCACGACTCAACCGGTTTGTGCAAGATCAACCGCGATGCTTCGAACGTTCGCTAAGCATGGGGCATATCACCGGCTCGGCGTGGCTGCTCAACGCCCCGCGAACGCACGCGCTGCTCACGCTGCACCGCAAGCTCAAGATGTGGCTACAACTCGGCGGTCACGCCGACGGCAACCCCAATGTGCTCGAGGTCGCCCTTCAAGAAGCGCGTGAGGAGTCCGGCATCAACGACATCACACCCATCTCGGATGCCATCTTCGACGTCGATGTCCACCGCATCCCAGCGCGCCGCAATGAGCCGGAGCATCTGCATTATGATGTCCGGTTCCTACTCCAAGCCCCGACGACAGACAAGTTCAAAGTCAGCCATGAGTCGCTTAAGCTTCAATGGTTTTCGCCGGACGAACTGACCACGTTAGACGTGGACGAGTCCGTCCGGCGCATGTGCCGTAAATGGAAAATACTATAACGCGACGATACACGCGCTGCAGCACGCCCTACCTGTGGCGCTTTCGCCCTTTGTATCGACGTTGCACCACCTGGATGCAGTCGCTCGCCGAAAACGCCGTACCGTCGAACGTCCTACCCGAAAGCGTCAATTCGATCGGCTCGGCCGTATCCAACTCGGTAAGCTCCATGGATTTCACGATCGGACCGGTGCGAAACTTCACCACGAGATCCGCAATCCCATCCCGTCGCCTTCCGAAACATTCGCACGAATCCGCGTTCGCCCTCGGAATCCCCACATCCATCATACGCGTGCCGCGATTCAGCCAAGGCGCGACGGCCTTACCCGTACCGTCCGAGCGCCAGAGCGTGAGCGAAGACGGATCAATCTCGCCAGCATCAAAGCCAGACGAACCCATCATCGCAACCATCAAAAACCCGCGGCTTCTCGTGTTGATCCAATTAGGACAGATGCCGGGGCGAATATCGACCGTCGGACCATCGCCGCTGGCACACGACTCGCTGTCCTCATCACAGGCCGCACCATCCCCGCACGGTAGGTCCCCCGGCACACAGTCATCAACCGCGTCACAGACCTCAACCCCATCGCAAAACAAACCGTTATCGCAAAACACGTCGTCCACGTCATTGGAACACGCACCGGTGTTCAAATCGCACACATCGACCGTACAATCCACACCGTCGTCACACTCAATATCGCTGGAACAACCAGGCGTGGCCTCACCCGCAAGCACCCAAATCTCGTAATCAAACTGCTGACTGTGTGACCCGGTAAAGCCGAAATCATTCGCACCCGTAACCCCAATATCGAGAACCACACCCCCAGACGTCGCGCCCATGTCCGCGGCCGAGTCACTACGGCTGCCCGGCACACCCGTGCCCGATCCGATCCCACAGGCATCATCCGCATCATTGTTGGCGTCGCCCATAGAAAACACGGCCCCCCCGGCGTTATCCAACACAAGCAGAAAGCTACGCGCAACACTGTCGGAAAAATCAACATCGACAATCGTGCGCGCGCTATCGAAGGGAATGGTCACACGAACCCAATCGACGTCTCCCGGTGACATGGTTCCGGATGCAAGCAAAAAGCACCCGCCGGAAGGTTGAACGGCCGATGGTCCCGGTAAAACATCGGGGAAGTCGTCAGGCTCGCTCAGCTCTTGAGCCGAAGCGGACACCGCGAAAAACAAGGCCACACACAAAGCAGTTCGGATACGCATCATTTTCCTCCCGACGGAGAAACAGGCATGATGGACCCGCGAGGGTGGGAGATCGGCGCGGCCTCCGGCGGGTGTGTGGCGCTTCCCTCAACAGACGAATCCTACCAGGATAACTATTACAATAGAATAGTGCTCAATGTCCAAGAAAAGTGAAACTTTTTCGACAAACCACCTCCAGCGTCCGATCACACCTTCCCAAAATCAACGCGAAAGAAAGCCTTGATCTCGCAAGAACGTTCCAACCGAACGACGTTTCTCAACCCCCGGCAACCGGCGACTCATCACCGCCGTCCAACGCGGATCGCGCGGGTGCATGTCCCGCTCCGCATACCACTGCGACTGCACATCGTCGTACGCCTCCAATAGCGGCAGCAATTCCCCGTCCGACCGGTACCGATTCATGTGCAATATCGCATCAAGATCGAGCCGCGGCTTGACCTCCCCCGCCTCGGCCGAACGACCGATGCACATCCCCGAAATTGCCATCACGTGTTTCGGCAGGCCCAACGCCTCACCGACCGCTGCCGGTTGGTTGCGGATCGCACCGATCATGCAGATGCCATACCCAAGTGACTCGGACGCGACGGCCACGTTTTGCATCACCAGCGCCGTATCCACCACAGCCACCAACAGCGCCTCCGCCTCTCCAGGTGCGCCGGTCTCAACTTCGTGCATCCGGCAAGCGAGCATCAGCTTGTGAAGGTCCGCACAAAAAACCAAAAACGCCGCAGATTCATGCACCTGCTTCTGGTCGGAACAGAGCGAAGCCAGACGCGATTTCTGGTCGGCTTCCGTAATCGCGATCACGGCATACGCCTGCATATTGCTGGAGGTCGACGCCCGCGTCCCGGCCATCACCAGAGTACGGACCACATCCTCTGAAATAGCCTCATCCGTAAAACTGCGCACCGACCGATGATCCATCAATACTTCAATCACAGACTGACCTGCCTCACCCATCACAACCTCCGACGTCCAAGAAGAATTGAATCAACCACGGAATCTCTGTACCCCTAACCTGACCCGTCTTGATACCGCACACGTCCGATCATACCCGGTCTGATGCGCAGACTAAAGCAAGCACGCCTCCGTGGCGATTTTCCGCCACCCGGCGTCCATCCCATCCAATAATACCCGCCGCAACAGCTCACAATCTTCCGACAGCAAACCAAAGATCATCGTTCGCTAATTTACCCCCCAACCACTTTGCTGCTGCCGGTCTACCCGCCTATCATTCCTTGCGAGCAATCTGGCTACCGGTGCAGCGCTGAGATGCGTCCAGCCCCGCGTCGGCCAGTCTTCGCTAGAAGCGACGGTACCCGGTAGGTTCCGTCGCCGCAGGGGGGTGCAGGGGTTAGCGCAGCTTGATACGCCACCGAAGTACCTCCTCCCGTACAAGGACCGCGCTGAACATAGCGCAATGACTGCTTTCTCGGAGAAGCTAACGTGGAAAGACGCAGCCAACGTATGACACGAACCTGGAAGACCCTCTGCACCGCAGGGGTACTCGCCATCGCCCAACCCTTGTTCGGGCAGACCGAACCTTCAGGGCGAAAGACAATCGTGACGGCCCCCAGAGCGGTGGCGACGGTATCCTCAGCATCGAGCAACGGTACGGCCATGAACCTCGACCCGGCCCGAGTTCGACTGGACAACGTCAAGCGGCTCGGCACTTCCAACGGCGTCGCCGGTATCGCGCCGGGATTCACCGTCTACGACAACACCTTGCCCTCCGCCCCGATATTCAGACCCGGCGCCAACGAGCGTATGGCCGACGACATCATGGTCGGCGGTGGCATCGGTGCATGCCCACTCACCTATTTCAGCTTCACCGTCGCGGCAGAGCAAGGCTCCGCCGCGTTTGATGCCTCGGTCGAGTTCTGGGACGGTGATCCCTGCGAAGCCACCTCGGCCCCGATCCCCGGAACGCAACAAACGTTCACCGGACTCACGCCCGAGCCGCGCGGACCCGTGCCGGGCTTCACCGCGTGGCTGCTAGAAGTAACGCCGGCTGCGGGTATCACCTTGCCCGAGTCGTCGTGGCTCGCCATCACGGTCACCTCGGATTTCGCAGGTTGGCCCGTGGGTGAGAAGGCGGAAGTCGGTTTCACAACCGACGCGTTCTCTCTCACGAACCCGACACCAGACACAACCTGTAGCAGCACGCTTTTCTTCAACGGTGAGCCCTATGCGGGTTTTCTCGCCAAAGTGAACTGCGATCTGCCGCAGGCACCGCTCGGCGCATGTTGCACCGGCACCACCTGCTCGCAGACGACCGAGGCCAATTGCATCGGATTTTTCCAGGGCTCGTTTTCTTCATGCTCACCCGACCCCTGCACGCCCGGAACATGTTGTCGTGGCACCGGCTTTGATACCTGCACGGACGAATCGGCCGCCAGTTGCGACAACGGCTTCTTCACGCCCAACGCCATCTGCGCCGACGGCTGCCCGGGAAACTTTCGCGGCTTTGCCAACAACTTCGACACCGGTTTCTTCAACCCGATCGACGTAAACTCCCTGGGGCAGCAGGTGCTCTGGGCCGATGATATTCGACTGGAACCCGGTGCCGCTTGCGACTTGTTCGGCTTTGACGTGCTCGTCACCGGCGGCGGTCCCACCGCGCCACCAACCTTCGACGCCCACCTCGAACTTAGGTTCAACGATGTCGGTGTCCCCGGCGACCCCGCCGATGACAGCCCGATGGCCGGAGCGGCCGGGCTCATCCCCGGCACCGCCCAGGACTTTCTCAACATCCCCTCAGACCTTCTGCCCCATCGGCTGCTGGTCAGTGTACCGCCAGGCGTATTGCT
This sequence comes from Planctomycetota bacterium, assembly GCA_024278695.1. GTDB lineage: Bacteria > Planctomycetota > Phycisphaerae > UBA1845 > UBA1845 > JAJRSP01. The sequence continues at coordinate 11,600 of JAJRSR010000004.1, forward strand.
GCCGGATCGGTTCTGGATGGTGCTCTCGACCAGCGCGCCGGACGGTGCCGCGATCAATTCCGACGCCGGACCACTGCTTAGCGGTACGGCCAAGCTGGGATTCAGTGAAGACCTCTTCGCCATCTTCAACTCAGACGACTTCGGACTCGACATCTGGTCCTTCACCGCGTTTTTCGGCGGGTTTGATCCGACGGGTTGCCCCGGTGAAGCCACCTGCGCCGCGGCCGGTAGTTTTCGCGCGAACGTGTGGTGCAGGGACATACCCCCGACCGGCGCGTGCTGCGACAACATCGCCGGCACCTGCATCGACGGCGTCACACAGGTCGAGTGCCCCGGCAACTGGTTAGAAAACGAAACATGCGTCACGGCCACGTTCAACCCGCCCTGCGGGACGCACGGCTGTTGCTCCGAAACCCTCATCTCGCCGGGCAACTTCCTCTGCGTTGACAGAACGATCGAGCAGTGCAACGCCATCGGCGGTTCCGTCTCGCTTGGGCAATTCTGCGGTTCATTCGGGAACGTTTGTCCAACGAACACATGCAGCGGCGGTACGAATGCCGGCGGGCTTTGCGGTACAGACGCGCAATGTCTCGGCGGCGGCATATGCGAAGGTTGCCAGAACAAGCAGGGAGATTGCTACAGCAACAACGGCACACCCGGATGTGACGATCCCTTCTGCTGCCAGCAAGTCGGGCTCGTGGATCCCTTCTGCGCTACAGGCAACTGGGATCAGAACTGCGCCGACCGCGCGATCACCTCCTGCCGACGAACGCCACCGAACGATGTCGCCGCGAACGCGGAACCAATCACAGAACCCCCGCCCGGGCAGGCCGCGTTCTCGTTCGCGTATGACAATACGTTCGCCACGATGGATGGCCCGACGCACGACACTTGCGCCGACTTTGACGATAACACCATCGCCAACGACCTCTGGCACTGCTGGACCGCACCCTGTACGGCAACCGCCTTCGTGGAAACCTGCAACCGCACCACGGTGGACACCAAGATCGCCGTCTATGACGGATGCGGGCCACCGTCTGATGCCAACCTGCTCGGTTGCGACGACGATAGCTGCGGCTACCAATCTCGCACGACGTTCGACAGCATCATGGGGAACGCCTACCTCGTCCGCATCGGCACGTTCGCCGGCGCAGAACTTGGTCCGGGTGCTTTCTCAATCACATGCGGCGCGACCAACTGCCCCGGCACGTCTGACTGCTGTAACGCTGTTGATGGTAGCGGCCTGACGGGCTGCAACGACACGGCTTGCTGCTCGGCGGTTTGCGCCCTCGACTCGTTTTGCTGCGACGTCGAATGGGACAACGCCTGCGCCACGACGGGGTTTGAAGGAAGCGGCTTCGGCGCGGCACTGCTCTGTCCAGACCTCTGCGGCACAGGCTGCCCGGATGGACCAGTCACCTTTGTCGACCCGCCGCACCGCGTTGTCGATGCGGGGACACCGCACGTCGCTAACGACCCGAGCGCACTGTTGACGATCGATCGGCTCAGCGTCACAGCACCCGTCGGTGCCGATGCCGTGGAGTGTTGGTCACTGTGTGAAACAGCCGTAGCCGGCACGGCCAACAGCGTCGCCAGCGTCGTTGATAACGGCGGCGGTAGCTACACGCTTATGCTCGCCCGCCCCATGACGCCCGGCGCAGTCACCACCGTCACCTACACAACCAACGCGACGACCGGCATCTTTACGTCGCACCCCGGCAACGTCAACGCCGACGCGGCGACAGGCCCCGGCGATATCTTATCCGTGATCGATTGCCTAAACGACATCAACGTCGCCGGCAACTGTCCTTGGGGTGACTACAGCGGCGACGTCGATCGTAGCGGGGTCACCAGCGCGCCGGACATCCTCATGGTCATCGACCTGCTCAACGGAGCCTCGGGGCTGGACCCGTGGAACGCCACCCCGCTCCCGGACCCCACAAGCTGCGTTCCGTAACGTAGAAAAGCACGGAGCGAACCGGTTCAACACGACCTATTGTGATTGAATACAAAGAGCCCCTTGCGCCAAACGGCACAAGGGGCTCTTCTCATTTCACGATCAAACTCGCGTCGAGGTGTTGCCGCCTAATACCGGTACGAATCCGGCTTGTACGGTCCGTCAACACCCACGCCGATATACGCGGCCTGCTCCGCAGAGAGCTTCGTCAGCCGCGCGTCCACATGAGCCAGGTGAAGCCGGGCGACCTTCTCATCCAGGTGCTTCGGCAGCACGTACACCTTGTTGTCATACTTCGCGCGGTCCTGGAACAACTCGACCTGAGCCATCACCTGATTCGTAAAGCTGTTGCTCATCACAAAGCTCGGGTGCCCCGTCGCACAGCCAAGGTTCACCAAACGCCCTTCGGCAAGCACCAATATGCAATGCCCATCAGGGAAGATCCACTTATCCACCTGCGGCTTGATGTTCTCCTTGACGATCCCGGACGTGTTCGTCAGACCGGCCATGTCGATTTCGTTGTCGAAGTGGCCGATGTTGCAGACGATCGCCTGGTTCTTCATCTTGGCCATCTGCGCCGCGCTGATGATGTCCTTGTTTCCGGTCGTAGTCACGAAAACATCGGCCTGATCCACCACCTCATCAAGCGTGCGAACGGTGTACCCTTCCATCGCAGCCTGAAGCGCACAGATCGGATCGATCTCCGTCACAAATACGCGGCAGCCCTGCATGCGTAAGCTCTGGGCACACCCTTTACCGACATCACCGAATCCGCAAACAACGGCCATCTTTCCGGAAAGCATGACATCCGTCGCGCGCATGATGCCATCCACCAGCGAATGCCGGCAGCCATACAAGTTATCGAACTTGCTCTTGGTGACGCTGTCATTGACGTTCATCGCCGGGAACAAAAGCGTACCGGCCTCCTGTCGCTGGTAGAGCCGCATCACACCGGTCGTCGTTTCTTCACTCACGCCAATGAAGTCCTTGACGACCTTGTGCCAGCGCTGCGGGTCTTTCTGCAACTCGTCACGAATGACCGTAAGAATGCAGCCCATCTCTTCATTCTCGGCCGTGCTCGGATCGGGAAGCGTGCCGTCCTTCGCAAAGGCGTCCTCGGCCTCATACCCCATGTGGATCAGCATCGTCGCGTCACCGCCATCGTCCACGATTAGT
>JAJRSR010000099.1 GCA_024278695.1 Planctomycetota bacterium
CACCGTTGAACTCAAGTGGCTGGCCGACGACATCCCCCTCTATTACGAAACGCATAACGAAGACGCGGCGCGCGCGCTCAACATAGACGCGGCTCGTCCGGGCGGCGCGCTCGGCTTGAGCTTGACCGGTGCCGGACAAACCATCGGCATGTGGGACGGTGGACGCGTTCGCGCCAGCCATCAAGATCTGTCCGGTCGCGCCACGCCGATGGATGGCTTTCCCCCGGCGAGCGAACACGCGACCCATGTGGCGGGCACCATGATCGGTGCCGGGCTATCTCCAGCCGAGGGACCACGCACCATCGGACAGTCAATGGGGATGGCGTTCGCGGCGAACCTCGGCACCTACGACTTCACTTTCGACGGAAGTGAAATGGCCATGGCCGCCCAGGCGGGATTAACGCTGTCCAACCACTCCTACGGTATCGTCACCGGTTGGAGCTACCGCAATTTCGATGCGGGGTTGGGTTGGTACTGGTTTGGTGATGTCCGCGTCAGCTTGGTTGAAGATTACTTTTTTGGATTCTATAGTTTTCACGCCCAGCGCTGGGATGACATTGCTTTTGACCACCCGAACTACCTCATCGTGAAATCAGCCGGGAACGACCGCGACGATTTCGGTCCGACCACCGGCACCCACTTTGTGGTCATTAACGGCGTGTGGACGGAAACCTCGGACGTGCGCAACCCTGACGGTAATGCGGGTTACGATTCCATCTCTCACGCAGCCGTTTCAAAGAACGTCCTGACCGTTGGCGCGGTAGAGGACCTTGGCAATAGCTACACAACTGCCGCCGACGTCGTGATGACCGATTTTTCAGGATGGGGCCCAACAGATGATGGCCGGATCAAACCGGACGTCGTGGCAAACGGCACGGATCTATGGTCTGCGACTTCGGCAAGCACCTCGGCCTACGAGAGTCGAACCGGTACATCGATGTCGGCCGCCAGCGCTACGGGTTCGCTGGCGCTGCTCACACAGCACTACCGCGAAACCCACGCCGATATGGGTATCTCGGCCGCGTTACTCAAAGGCCTTGTCATTCACACGGCTAACGAAACCGGAAGCACCCCCGGACCCGACGTTCAGTTTGGCTGGGGGTTGATCGACACGGCGGGCGCAGCGAGTCACATCACGCTTTCGCAAACCAACGCCTACGCCATGCAATCTCTGGCGCTTGGGCAAAACCAGGTGATCGAACAGGTGGTGGTGTACGATGGTACGGGACCGATCCGAGTCACGCTGTGTTGGACGGACCCACCAGGGACATCACCCCCTTCGGAACTCGATCCAACCACACCCATGCTCGTGAACGACCTGGATTTGCGCATCGTTGACCCAAACGGTACGGTGCATGAACCCTGGCGGCTGAGCGCAACCGATCCCGCAGGGGCAGCCGTACGCGGGGACAACGCCGTCGATAACGTGGAGATGGTGCAGATCGATTTACCCATCGCCGGTGAGTATAAGATTCAGATCGGACACAAGGGCACGTTGGATCGGGCCGTACAACCTTTCGCCATATTGCTTTCCGGCGCATCGTCGAACACGCCGGTCACCGGTGCCTGTTGCGACCTCGACTCGTGCGTCCAAACAGCAACCGAAGCCACCTGTGCCGCCAGCGGCGGGTCATGGTATGGCGGCGGCAACTGCAACACATTCGCCTGTCCGCCGGTCGGTGCGTGCTGCGTCGGATGCCCACCCGATGCCGTGTGCCAGGTGCTCGCACAGGCATCTTGCACAGCCATCGGGGGCGCGTGGTCCGAAGGCACAGACTGCAACGGCGCGACGTGCACACCGGCTACTGACGATTGTGTCAGCGGTGCGGCCACCATCACAGACGGCTTGTACACCATCGACAACCGTTGCGCCACGCTGGACGGACCGCCTCTGGTAAGCTGCGACACGGGTACGCAGCCGTTCGGTCATGATCTGTGGTTTCAATACACCGCCACCTGCACGGGCACCGTCACGGTGAGCATGTGCGGGGACGCGGACTTTGACTCGATCATAGCGATGTACACCGACGGCTCCACGTCTTGCTCATGTCCGCAAGACGCCACAAACCAGGACGGACCATGTGGTGACGACACCTGCGGCAGCGAAGGTGGGCCTTCAACCTTGACGCGATCCGTCAAGGAAGGACAGTGCGTCACGGTTCGCATCGGCGGGTGGAACAATGAATCCGGCACCGGGTCTGTCGATATCCAATGCCAACCAGCAGGGTGCCCGGAAACGGTACCGCCAGCCCCCGAACCAACGCCCATCCCCAAGAATCGCTACCTCGCGTTCACACCCGGAGTCAACGACGAGCCGACAGCGCTTCGCCTCACCGGTCTCGCGCTGGATGGCTTTCCCCAATACGACGGCGTTACGCGATGGGTCGGCCCACCAAAGGAAACACCAGACCCCGACTTTGACGATCCGGATAGAACCTTCTTCGTATCGCACCTACAGTGCGAGCCGCACTTTATGGACTGGAACACTTTCAGCAGGTTGTGTGTGGTCGGCGCCGAAGTCACTCCCAAGAGCAGCTACGCCGTGCAGGCGTTGCGCCAATCTTGCGCCGGCGACCTTTCAGACGAGAGTACCTATTCGACACCGCTGCCACTCACCACGGC
>JAJRSR010000100.1 GCA_024278695.1 Planctomycetota bacterium
CCCTCGAAGGCACCACCACTGGCACCAAACTCATCCTGCGCCCGGAAAAGAACCGGCGTATCATCTGCGGCATTGGCGACGAAATTGAATCCCGTCAACGAAAAACTGCTGCCGTCCGGACCACCGCTCGCCGCCCAATCAAGCGGCGCACTACCGGTCGCGTCCATCCAACCGGATGGACCGTCGGCAAACCCCTCCGTGAAGGGAACCACCGAAGCGCTCGCTACGGAGACCGACACCAGTACGAACAACGCCAACCATGGAACGCGACCAATCAAACGCTGAGGCCGGCACCCCAGTCCCGTAGCCATCGTTTGAACCACCATGCCTTCTTGACGCGCGCTTTGCATCATCGCTTACCTCCTTCTGTCCCAGAGCTACCTGCTCCTGATGTCAGATCCATTCAATTCGGCTGGGATTATACAGAAGGAGTTGGACGTGTCAAACAAATAGTGCCCCATCACACTCCAAGGGCGGAAATGCGCAGAATTACAGTGACGCTTCTCTCGATGCGTAATTTTGATTGCGTACGGCTGGTCGCAGGGCCGCCTAAGTTCCAGAGTCCGGCCATTTCCCCCGTGAGCCAGGCGACCCGCAATGAGACCGGGTCCGGTTGGTGTGCGCGCGTCTTCGCTGGCTGGGCTAACAACAACTCACACGCCGAGCAGTTTCTTGAGTCGAGCGAGGAACGCTTCCGGCGGTTCGAAGTTGTGCAGCCGATCCACGATCATGCCTTCCCGGTCGATCAGGAACACGTCCGGCACGGATTCCACCCCGTATACCTTCCCCAGCGCCGGGTACTTGTCCAAGTCGACATAGACCAATTGGACCTTGTCGAGCAGCTTAGCGACTTCCGAATCGTGAAAAGTCACCTTCTTCAAATGCAAACACGGTGCGCACCACGCCGCCCAGAAATCGACCACGAGCGGCTGTTTGGCCCGGCGCGCCCGATCGAAGGCCTCCCGAAGAAACTGTGGCGCGTCCTCCGGCACTGGCGCTTTGACCGGCCTCATGCGCTTCGCATCAACAATCGTTTTCGATACTTCAACCGTTTCAACCTTGTACCCCAGATCAGTGATGACCTTGGCCAGCTTCTTCGGCGTCGTCAGCTTCGGGTTGTAGCCAATCGTTACACGATCCTTGCTGTAATCCCAAGAGATCTCCGTCGTTGCCTTAGTCCCTTCCAGGGACTCTGTGACCTTGTTCGGTCACCCCAGTCACGTCGCACCCGACTTGGTTTTCATCATCCCGATGACATGAAAGGCGACTTTCCCGATCTCGGATGAAGCCTCTCCGGTAGAATTGCGCTCGATTGTCCGTGTTGGTGAAGAACCGCTCGCGCAACCGGCGGCAAGAAACGACAATGCCAGTGTAACGGTATTGAGTATCAGCACTACCTGGATCATGCGTTTAGGTTCCCCTCCAATTTGTTCAACAAACCATCGCTCTATTAAAACCGCACGATCGCCCCATAGCAAGAACGCCAACGATCAACTGGACCGTGACGGTGCAAGACCGATGAGGCGGTTGCCCGTGCTTTCCCCTTGTTGGGTCATCACGGGCAAACGCCGCAAGCGGCATCCATTGAACCTTAGCAAGCCGATCCTACGGCGTTTGTCCATGCCACCCATCTGTCACCACCCATCCGCCAATCATGCCTTGCGGCCGGATCGTGACGGCGTTGCGCGATTCGAAATATGCCACGACATCCCGAGAAAGACGCCGACCTGTTCGGTGAGTTGGACATCTCGATCCAGAGCGTTCGTGCGGATTCGCGTGTAGACCGGGACATTCAGGTTCACATTCAGCGTCAGGTTCTTGTTCACGGCCCAACTCAGATTCGGCTGGAGCGAAAACTCAAGTCGCCCGGTGTTGGGAACGCCAAGATCACCATCAACCACGCCGCCAAGCCCGTAAATATCTTTGCCACGAAACTGGTCGCGTCCGGCGTAGTAAACATTTGCAAGAAGCGAGAGAATCACGCGGCTTTTTCCGAGGCTGACCGCCGGCCCAACAGCAAGGTTAACATTCGGAGCGGTTCGATATCCGTATCGGTTCTCATAAAACGGAAGATTCGCAACCACGCTTCCGTACACCATCCACCCTTTGTTGAGTCGGTAAACGGCTTCGACACCAAGGAAGGGGTCGAAGGTTCCCGTCCCCAGTTGCAGGTGCGTGTGACGAGGCACCATGATGCCCAGCGCCTCCGCTTCGTCATGGTCGATGTACGAGGTGCGGTCGATCCGATTGACTTTTCCCGTGGGAACACTCAACCCAAAGATGCCAGCTATCTGAAACTTTTTCTCGGCGACAAAGAAGTGCTTGAGCGAGAGGCGAATATCTCCAAGTCCCTCAAGCACTTCGTCCCGGTGGTGCTCGTCACTCTGCTCGGTTCGGATTTCGTTACGGATGTAGGGGAGATCAAGACTCAACTCCGTCCGATCGGTAACCCCATACCGAAAGAAAAAATCTGTGCGGAAGACGAAAAAGTCGGCGTCACCGTGCTGCGCAGCGGTCGCCCCCGCGTCCGAAATTGAAAAACTCTGCCCGATCCCGCGAGAACCCGGCACGAGTTCCGTCAGCGCATGGTACTGAACATTGATGTCCAGGCGGAACTGTCCCTTCTGGATCGGCTTGTCGTACTGTGATTGCCCTCCACCGGAGAGCGACGGATTCGCTCAGCCGGGTCACTGGGCGTGGGCCGTCACGGTGAAGCCGAGCCAGGCTACAGATAAGGCAACAACGGCCTTGCCAACCACAAACCTGGTGCGGTGAAAACGCATTACGGCAGCCACTCTTTCAGCTTCGCCTTGGCCGCAACGATGCCTTGTCTGCAACATGCAGGTTTAGCCTTGGCATCCGCGCTCTTTTGGGCTATGTCACCAACAGGACAGTGATCTTTGCACACGAGCTTTCCGGTGATCGGACACACAACGCGGCCGGGGCAATCCGGGCGGTTCTGGTCAATCGTTGGACATTGATCCCGGCAGATGAGCTTGCCCGTTTCCGGGCAGACAATCTTTCCGGGGCAATCCGCCCGCTCCGCATTGGCCGCTGCCAGCTTCACTGCGCCAAGCGTAACGACGCCGAGCATTCCCAGCGCCACAACGGAAAGCGTCCATCGTCTCGTAACCATCATCGTCTCCTTTTCTTTTTAGCGGGGCGAATTTCCTTGAGTACCCCGCACTCGCCTTTCGAGCGCTGACAAC
>JAJRSR010000101.1 GCA_024278695.1 Planctomycetota bacterium
ACGCTTGGCCGCGTATGCTTTCGATATCAGACCGGCCACCGGCACGTTGGTGAAGTCCATGTCGGCGTAGAACTTCGCTCGGTCCTCGTAGACGAGTTTCTTCGCCTCGACCAGCGTGTGCAGGTAGTCGGCCGAGTTGTGGCCCATGGCAGTGAGGTCGAACCCCTCGATGATGTTGAGCATCTGCAGCGCCGCGATGCCCTGGCCGTTCGGCGGCAGCTCCCACACGTCATACCCGCGGTAGTTCGTAGACACCGGCTCGACCCAGGTGGACGTGTGATCGGCAAAGTCCTTCATGCGAAGGTAGCAGCCGGTACGCTCGCAGAACCGAACCATGCGCTCGGTGAGTTCTCCGCGGTAGAACGCGTTACGACCATCGTGTGCGATGATTTCCAATGTGTTGGCCAGCGCGGGGTTTTTGAAGATGTCACCCTTGGCTGGTGGCGCGCCGCCGGGTCGGTAGACCTCCGCAAAACCGGGTTGGTTCTTGAGTATGCGGCTGCCGCGCCCCCAGTAGTAGGCGATCAACTCGCTAAGCGGAAAGCCCTCGCGCGCGTATTGAACCGCCGGTGCGAGGATGTCGGTCATGGGCAGCTTGCCGAACTTTTCGTGCAACTCGAACCAACCATCGACCGTACCGGGCACCGTGATGGGCAGCGGGCCAAACGGCGGGATCATGTCGCCGTCGCACTCGGCGCGGAGTGTTTCGAGGGACAGGCCGTAGGGGCTACGTCCGCTCGCGTTGAGCCCGTAGAGCTTTTGAGTTTTGTGGTCCCAGACGATCGCGAAGAGGTCGCCACCGATGCCGTTGCCGGTTGGTTCCATGAGCCCCAGCGCCGCGTTGGCCGCGATGGCGGCGTCCACAGCGGTGCCGCCGCGCTTGAGGATGTCGATCGCGATCTGTGTGGCCAGTGGTTGGCTTGTGGCGGCCATGCCGTGTGTTGCGATGACCTCGGAACGCGTGGCGAAGGGCATCCCCGTGATACGATCACCCGCGAATGCGGACAATGGCACGCAGAGTACGAACACGATGGAGATGACCAGATAACAAGTTTGCATCATGTGTTCTCGCTAAATCCTTGTGACCAGGCTCGGCCGAGTTTTGAGTTTTACTTCCAGGTGGTGGGCGTAGGTCTGTGCCGCTTGTTTGATGGCGGTTTCTTCGTCTTCCACGGTTTCCGGGTCGATCAACATGCCGACCAACTCGAACCGGTAGCGAAAGTGGGACTCATGAAGGATGAACCCGTGGAGCACGGGTGCCTTGCAGCGAAGGGCGATGCGCATCGGCGAAGTGAGGATCGGGCGTTTATCTCCGAACATGTCCACGAACTCGGCCTTTTGATTTTCTCCGCGCAGCCTGTTGAGGTCGATGGCGCTGCCCATGATGCACCCATCGTGGTAGCATCGGAAAATATCACGAGCAAAGCTGTCGGCGAAGAGCATCCGGATGCGCCAACTTTCATCCTGGCGGCGGTCGAGACGATCCTGCACATACCGGCGCAGGCCGCTTTCGTTGCGGTCGCGGACGCCCGCAATCTTGTAGCCTTTTGACGCCAGTAGCACGCCGACGATGTGTTGGCTTCCGAGGTGGCTGAGTGCGAAAAAGACACCGTGCCCCCGATCGACGCACTGCCGCAGAAGCGGTTCGTCGTCGATCGTGAGAATGGCGGCGGCCTTGTCTCGCGGCAGGCGATCCAGGATGAGGTAGAACAGCTTGTCGCAACGTGTTTTCACGAAGAAGTCGTGTGTCCATTTTCGTCGTTCGGCGCGGGTGGGCTTGCGCTCGAGAATCTTGGCGAGCACCTTGCGGAAGCGGCGTCTCCGTTTGAAGTCGAACAGGTATTCGACCGTGCCGAACAGGCGTCCGAAATGATACAAGCCGCCGAGCGAGAAAACGGTCAATATGGCCGATGCCGTCAGGTGGGCTACCGAAAAGGAGATGAACTCCCAGGTGGATAGCTTCCCGGTCGCGCCGACGGCGCTCGTGCTGGTTGCGGGTTCGTCCTTGGTCGCTGACGGTGTCATGGGTTACGGGATGGCTCCTGTGTTCTCCAGGCCGTTACGCGTTCTGAGCGATTCTGGGGTCTATTGTGGACGCCGCGTCTTGCGCGTGCAAATCGGCCGCGTCGCGGATAAAATCACGGGCATGTTGAAGATACCCCCCTACGGGATTGTCTCTGTCGTCAACGGAACGGTTCGCCTGGATGGCGGCGCGATGTTTGGCGTCGTGCCGAAGGTTCTTTGGGAACCGTTGGTGGATGTCGATGACCACAATCGGATCCTGCTGGCCACGCGTACGCTGATTGCAGTCGATCGGGTGGCCGGGCGTGTGATCTTGGTGGATACGGGCTGTGGTACGAAGTGGTCCAAGGACAAGGCCGACCGGTTCGGGATCACGACCTACCCCTCGGCCGTTCCCGATGCGCTGGCGAAGCTGGGCTGCCGTGTCGAAGATGTCACAGATGTCGTTATCACCCATCTGCATTTCGATCACGCCGGAGGGCTGACCGACTGGGTTGAGCCGGGTGGCGAGATTGTCCCCAAGTATCCGAGTGCCGCTCATTGGGTCCACCGGAGGCACTGGGAGCACGCACAGCGGCCTGCGTCGAAGGACAGGCCTTCGTTCCTTCGGGAAGACTTTGAGTCGCTTGAGCGGGCTCGCCTGCTGCATTTCGTGGATTCTGAGGCTTCGGTCTGGGTTGACGGCCCGTTTCCGGGCATGAGCTGGTATGTGTCTACCGGGCACACGCCGTTTCAGATTCACCCGCTGTTTGGGGCGGGTGACGAGCGTCTGCTCTTTGCTGGGGATCTTGTGCCGACCAGCCACCATCTGCGTACGACCTGGGTCATGGCGTACGACGTGATGCCGTTGGCGACGATCGCCGAGAAGGAAGCCATTTACGGTCGCTGCGTCGCGGACGGCATTTCGCTCGCGTTTCCACACGATCCCTCAATCGGCGGCGTTCGCCTTGAAGGCTCCGGGTCGCGGATTCGGTTGGGTGAGACGCTCCCGCTTGGTGGTTGAGGTCTTGTTTTCGTACTAATAGTGCGATCAAAGTCAGGCGCAAAAAAAACGCGGGGTCAATCTTTCGATTAACCCCGCGTTTCTATTCGTTACAGGCACCCAGGTCTGCCTAAGCAAGCCCACAAACAGGCAAGCCCAGTCAACACCGAGGCCAATATCGAGATTGCGGCTTACTTACTCGGCCACAGGGACGTTGCCACCTTCGAACAGGTCGAAGACGCCATCGTTGTCCGTCATCCACTCGAGGGCGGCGTATACGGGGACGCCAGCAATCATCTGGCCGAAAATACCACCGAGGTTCAAGCAGCCGAGCTGAAACATGCAGCCCGAAGCAAGAATCGTCATCGCCGTCGCCTTCACTGTACGCTTACGCATCTCATGATCTCCTTTGGGATTCTGTTGCCGTCTCACTAGCACGACCGACATCGCCATGATGCGATCAGTAAGATGCAACTTCCTAACGCCGGGGTACATCCCGGTTCCTCACCTAATTAATCAGGAGCGGGTACGCCCCGCGCCCAACGCAGAAAAACCTATTCCATAGTACCGAAACAAACAAGACCGATGTCTGCTTAACTGAACAGCTCCGCGCCAGCCCAAACATCTCCGCGCCGTTGAGCCAGCCACCGCTCGTAGCAGACACTACCAAAGAACTGCCCGGCAGTACAGCCAAGACAGTTTTTGTTTCGCACGTTGGCCAGTATCGGGTGCTGCCACCCGATGGCATGAGCCCTTTTGGGCAACCATGCCGTATGCCAACGGTTTGGACCGGATCGACCGCAACCGAATACCGACCAAACTCGCGGCGGATTCTCCACATCGTTCGATGCTTGTCAAGACCAAAACGCACGATTGTTTCCACCGGTTTCGTTACTTCCCCTTTTGCCAAGACGTGGTATAATGCCGGTCGCTTTCGGTGAGGGAATCAGGACTGGTTCGAGTTGCCTGGACCGGGGGCGTACGGCTGAACCGCCGGCGCGGATTGGCTGTCTCGCTGTTCTAGCGTAACACCATTGGATTCAATAGTTTGCGTTGCCTTTGGCCTGCTGGTGGTGCAGGCCCTTTACCGGGGGTATACCCCACTTGGCCCAACGAACTACCTTAAATACACGGGGTTCCTACGTGTCCAACCAAGTTTCAGGTGTCTTCGAGTCGAATGGCCGATCCGGTGGCTTTATTCGCGATTCGAAACAAAACTATCGCGTTAGACCAACGGACCCCCGCGTTTCCGACGCATTGTGCCGCAAGCTGAACCTTCGCGGCGGTGAGGAAATCGTCGGCGAGGTGATGGAGCCTGGGTCGGGCGGCAAGCGCCGGTGCCCCGAGCTGCTTACCGTTGAGACGATTTGCGGGCTACCGGCTGATGACTACGTCGATCGCGTCCCTTTTGAGGACTTGCCTGTCATCGATCCCAATCAGGCCATTCGGCTTGAAACGGATGGCGGTCCACCTGCGATGCGTATCGTTGATCTTATGACGCCTATTGGTTTTGGACAGCGTGGCATGATTGTGGCCGCCCCGCGCACGGGAAAGACCATACTCCTCCAGCAGTTTGCAGCTGGTGTGGCCGCCAATCACCCGGACGCGCGATTGATTGTGCTCTTGGTTGACGAGCGTCCCGAAGAGGTGACGCATATGCGGAAGAGCGTCAACGGGGAGGTCGTAGCGAGTAGTAACGACAGCGACGTGTCCAGCCATGTGCGGATCGCCCGGTTGGTGATCGAACGGGCGAAAAGGCTTGTGGAAACAGGTCAACACGTATTCTTGCTGCTCGATTCGCTCACGCGGGTGGGTCGTGCGTTCAACGCGGCCATCCGGAGCAGCGGGCGGATCATGTCCGGTGGTATTGACATTCGGGCGCTCGCCGAGCCGAAGTCAATCTTCGGGGCGGCGCGGAACATTGAGGATGGCGGATCGTTGACGATCATCGCCAGCGCCCTGATCGAGACCGGCAGCCGCATGGACGACGTGATTTTCAACGAGTTCAAAGGCACCGGAAACATGGAGATCATGCTGACGCGCGAGCTCGCCAACCAGCGCATTTTTCCCGCTATTGATATGGAGGGTTCCGGTACCCGCAAGGAGGAACTGCTGCTTTCTCCGGAGGCGTTGGAGATCTCGTACAAACTTCGCCGCAACGTCGTCGGAAAGGGGGCTCGGCACGCGATGGAGATGATACTCGACCTGATGAACCGCTATCCGTCGAACGAGGAACTGGTCAAAACTGTGGGGCGACAGGGTGTGAGATAGGCCGGATGGCGTGCCTGCATGGCTTTCGTGGGTCGCGGCCGTGGTGCCGGAATGGGTTGCATGGGGCGGAGAATTGCGGTAGAGTCCCACGAGCGGGACTCACAGTTGACGGTTGTTTATGTAACTGCTTGTCTCATGGTTGGTTAGGCTCTCCTGGATAAGGGTAGAGCGACAGAAATTTTGACGCTGGAAAGATATGAAACGATGACGATGACGGTCGAAGCAAGGCAGGGCGTGATTTCCGAATATCGAGCGCACGATGGCGACACTGGATCTCCGGAGGTTCAGATCGCCTTGCTGACGGGGCGCATTTTGTACCTGACCGACCACCTCCGGAGCAACAAGAAGGACCACGCCGCTCGGCGTGGGCTGTTGAAGATGGTGGGTCGCCGTGCGGCGTTGTTGAAGTACCTGACTCGGAAGGATCCTGCTCGCTACAAGGCCGTGATCGGTCGTCTTGGTCTGCGTAAGTAGTTCCCGTACGCGTTTCTGCGGGTCTGTACGCTTTTCGTTGGTCCCGCGGTATTACTTGCGGGGCGACCCGCCCTCGGGCGCTTCATCTCTTTGTTTTAGAGTCGGCGCTCTTACGACTCCGGTGCCACCGGGTCTCTGCTGTGCGTGTTTGTTGAGCGGCGCGTGTTTGTCTGCTCAATTGCCGCCTGCCCGGTCGATCTAGTGAATAAGACTTCCCCAAGACCCCCTCGGGGACAATAAATAAGTGCGGTGGGCTCGGCCATTGGGCCGGGCGGCGCAATAGGGTAGTGATTGATGTGTCGGATGAGAAAAAACGTTGGTAGGCAAAGTTGAGGTTGGACTAGGAAATGGAACAACACGTAGTAGAACGGACAATTGCAGGTCGTACGCTGAAGCTGGAGACGGGTCGAATCGGAAAGCTGGCGGCCGGTACGGTCATCGTCACCTATGGCGATACGGTGGTTCTCGGCTCGGCGGTGACTGGTCCCGGGCGACCGGGGTTGGATTTTTTCCCGTTGACGGCTGACTATCGCGAGAAGACGTACGCGGCCGGGAAGTTCCCGGGCGGCTTTTTCAAGCGAGAGGCGCGACCCACACAGAAAGAAATCCTCACGATGCGGATGATCGATCGACCGATCCGTCCGCTCTTTCCGGATCGCTTTTATGACGAAGTGATGTTGCAGACGATGGTGCTCGCAACGGATCAGGAGAACGACTCCGATATTCTTGCGATGATTGGTGCCTCTGCGGCGCTGTCGATTTCTTCGCTCCCATTTGACGGTCCCGTTGGTGCGTGCCGTATCGCTTACGTGGACGGCGAGTACGTCGTGAACCCGACGTTTGAGGAAATGCAGTGCAGCACGCTCGAACTGGTGGCCGCCGGTCACAAAGACGGGCTCAACATGATCGAGGTCGGCGCAAAGGAGCTTCCGGAAGATGTCATCGCCGGTGCGATCGAGCTTGCGACTGAGACCGTCAAGGAAGTGGTGGCGTTCATTCAGGAGCTGGCCGACAAGGTGGGGACTGAGAAGGTCATTCCCACGCCGTTGGATACGACCGGCTTGAAGGCCGACATGACCAGCAAGTTTGGCAAGCGGCTTCGCGAGGCGCGCGGCATCATCGGCAAGAAGGACCGCAACACGTCGCTGGGTGAGATCAAGAAGGAAATCAAGGCGACCTACTGTCCTGAGGATGCCGGTACCGAACCGTAGTTCAGTTGGGGTGTTGTCGGTGACGTGTTGGATGCGCTGCAAGGTGAGATCGTTTCTGAGATGGTTGTCAAAGACAACATCCGTTCGGACGGTCGCCAGGCGTTGGATCTCCGTGATTTGGAGGGTGAGGTTGGTATTCTGCCGCGCGTTCACGGTTCGGCGTTGTTCCAGCGTGGTGAGACGCAGGCGCTCTGCGTGACGACGTTGGGTACGGGCCGCGACGAGCAGATTGTTGATGGTCTTACCGAAGAATACAGCAAGAAGTTCATGCTGCATTACAATTTCCCGCCGATGTGCGTGGGTGAAGTTCGCCGCCTCGGCGCGACCAGCCGGCGTGAGATCGGGCACGGCAATCTTGCCGAGAAGGCGTTGGAGTGGGTGTTGCCTTCGCCGGACGTGTTCCCGTACACCATTCGCCTCGTATCGGAAATCATGGAATCGAACGGGTCGAGTTCGATGGCGTCCGTGTGTGCCGGGTGTTTGGCGTTGATGGACGCCGGCGTGCCGATTCGTCAGCCCGTCGCGGGTATCTCGGTCGGCATGTTTGAGTTCGGCGGCGAGGAACAACTCGTCGTGGACATCCTCGGCGAGGAAGATCACTTCGGTCTGATGGACTTCAAGGTGGCCGGCACACAGCGCGGTATCACCGCGATCCAGCTTGACCTTAAGGGCCGCATGATTACGCAGGAACGGATCCTCGAGACCTTGGCTGTCGCCAAGGAGACTCGTATGAAGATCCTCAAGGCGATGCTTAAAGCGCTGCCGGCACCGCGAAAGGAAACGAGCGAGTACGCGCCGCGCATCCTGACGATCAAGATCAATCCGGAAAAAATCGGCAAGGTCATCGGCCCAGGCGGCAAGAACATCAAGTTCCTCGAAGCGGAAACCGGCGCGCGGGTTGAGATCGAGGAAGACGGCACGATTCGCGTGTCTTCCACGAACATGCAGGCCGCCGAAGACGCGATCGGGATGATCGAAGCGGTGACGGCCGAGGTGAAGGTCGGTCGGGTCTACAACGGCAAGGTCAGCAGCGTGAAGGACTTCGGTGCCTTCATCGAGCTGACGCCGGGACAGGACGGGCTTTGCCACATCAGCGAGCTCGACACGGAGTATGTGAAGTCCGCGGCCGACGTTGTTAAGATTGGTGAGATGATCCGTGTGAAGGTGATCGCGGTTGACGATCAGGGTCGTATCAAGCTTTCGCGTAAAGCCGTGATGATGGAAGAGCAGGAAGCGACGGTCAGCTAGGCTGCCGGTGCTCCCTTGTTAATAGAATGCCGGTAACGCTACCGGTACGATTCGTGGCGACAGGGCCGGTTCGGTAACGAGCCGGTCCTGTTCGCGTAATGTTTGGCTGGCTTGCGCTTGGCTGGTGGGGCACGGCGTTGCGATGGCGTGTTGCAAGATGTATTCTGGCCGCGGTTGGACGGCGTGGCGTGCCGGGATGTGGCACGCTCCTTGCGGTTGTTGAATCAATCGTTTTCGAGGTTGCAGGAATCATGACCGACGGGCATGACAGTCACAATGCGAAACCTCAGACGGTGGCCCAGCTTGCCGAGTTGGCCGGCGGCTTGGCGCACGAGCTGCGCAACCCGCTCTCGACCATGATGGTGAATCTGAAACTGCTCGCTGAAGACCTTTCGGATGAGGGGGTGAGCTTTGAGGACGTTCGGCGTCGTGCGCTGTTGAAGGTCGATGTCCTGCGGCATGAGGCCGAGCGCTTGCAGGCGCTGTTTGATGATTTTCTAAACCTGACCGGTCCTCGGGAGCTCGATCGCAGCCCGGTGGATTTGAACGCGGTTCTGGATCGCTTGTTCGAGTTTTTCGGGCCGATGGCTACCAGTCAGGGCGTGCGTATGGAAAAGGCGTTCGCGTCGCCGACGTTGTTCTGCCCGGTGGACGAGAAGCTGCTGAACCAGGCGCTGCTCAATCTGGTGGTCAATGCCAAAGATGCGATGCCCCAGGGCGGCACGCTGACCTGTGCGTCTTCGTGTGATGGGGGCTGGGCCGTCGTGTCGGTCACGGACACCGGCGTTGGCATCGCCCCGGAGGAGCAAGAGCGGATCTTCAAGCCGTTTTTCTCCGGCAAGGCGTCCGGAACGGGCCTGGGGTTGTCGCTGACGCTGCGAATTATCGAGGAGCACGGCGGTTCGCTGAGGGTTTCGAGCGAGGTCGGACGGGGGACGACCTTCGAAGTTCGGCTGCCGTTGAGCGCGGGGAAGGACTGAATCCGGTCGGGCGTGGGGCTGCGAAGGCCTTGCGTTTCAAGGCCCCTGCGGCGGGTCGTTTCACCGTTTTTCCAATCGGGTCGTTCTTGGATTAGACTATCGACCGTATGAGAAAAAAAGCGTTCGTATTGATTGTTGAGGATGAGCAGGCGCATGGCGAGGCGATGGCCGAGGCGCTGCGCCGATCAGACTACGCGTGCAACGTCGTCGACGGCGCGGAAGCGGCTCGGGCATCCATCGAGCAGCGTGCCCCCGATGTGGTCGTGACGGACTACCGGCTTGGCGGAAAGCTCAACGGCATGGATGTGCTGCGGTTGGCCAAGCGCGCCCGTCCGGAGACCGAGGTGATTCTCATCACGGCTTACGGCAGTGAAGAACTCGCCCGCGACGCGCTCAGTCAGGAAAGTGAACACCGCGCTTACGATTACCTCATTAAGCCGATCGACATCGACGTCCTGCGCGACAAGGTGCAACGGGCCGCCCAACAGGCGCTCGTGGCGCGGAGCGCGCGAGAGCTCAATGAGGAGCTGGATGAGGCGTTTGAGTTTTCCGGCATCATCGGCAAGTCCGAGACGATCCTGCGTGAGATCAAACGACTGAAGAAGATCGCACGAAGCAAGAGCACCGTGTTGATCACCGGTGAAACGGGGACAGGCAAAGAGTTGTTTGCCCTGGCGCTTCATCACAACTCGCCGCGCGCGGGCAAGCCGTTCAAGGTGCTCAACTGTGCGGCCGTCAGCGAAACACTGCTTGAGAGTGAGTTGTTCGGGCACGTCAAGGGTGCGTTCACCGGGGCCGTGGTCGATCGGAAAGGGCTGATTCAGTCCGGTGACGGCGGTACGGTTTTTCTGGATGAGATCGGCGACATGCCGATGCAGATGCAGGCGAAACTGCTGCGCACGCTGGAAACCGGCGAGGTGTTGCCGGTGGGCTCGAACGACACGCAATACTTCGACGTTCGATTTGTGGCGGCCACCAACCGTGACTTGCAGGAGTTGGTGCGCAACGGGCATTTCCGCGAAGACTTGCTGTACCGCGTCCACGCTCAAGGGGCGCTGCGTATTCCGCCGCTTCGAGAGCGGCGCGAGGATATTCCCGTGCTCGTGACGTACTTCATGAAGCAGGCCAACAAGGAACTCGATGCGAATTTCGAGAGTGTGGCTCCGGACGTGATGCGCAAGCTCGTCAACTACCATTGGCCGGGGAATGTGCGGGAGCTACGCAACGTGGTGTCGCGCATGTGTGCGGAAGACGAGGGCACGATTTTGTCGGGTGAGGGGCTGCCCGATACGCTTCGGGCGACGACGGATCTTGTGGCTGCCGGCCCGCCGAACCTGGCCGGCATGACGATGGCGGACGTCGAGAAGCTACACATTATGAACACGCTGCGCATGTTCGGCGGCAACCGAGAGCGGACGGCCAAGGCGTTGGGCATCGGGGCTCGGACGCTCTACCGTAAACTGAGTGAATACGGTCTGAAGTAGCGTGGTCAATCCTATGGAAACCTGCGAATGCTCGTAGCATCCACGAAGACGGTGCGTCGGTGTGTGGCCTGGGCGATGGTGGGGGTCATCATCGGGTCTATCGTGGTTTGGGGTGTGACGCGCGAGACGTTGCCCCGTCAGATCAGAATGGCCACCGGAAGCCCCGGCGGTGAATACCACAAGCTCGGCGAGCACCTCAAACAGATTATTGAATCACGATCATCTTGCGAGGTGGTTCTCTTGACGACCCAGGGTTCCGTAGAGAACGCGGCACGGTTGTTGTCGAATGATGACGGCTTCGCGGCGGACTTCGCGCTGCTTCAGGGCGGGTCGGTGTCGATGGACGGGCTCGCCGTTGTGGCACCTTGCTATCCTGAAGTCGTCCACGCGGTGGTCCGTAAGGACCGTGGTATCCATGGGGTTGAAGACTTCAGGCAGCGCGCGGTGGTAGTCGGGGCTGTCGGTTCCGGGATGTTGCGAAGCGCGCGCTTCGTCTTGGATTCTTACGGCGGGTTTGAAGATGCTGGCCGTGGGGTGGAACGATACTTCGGTGCGATCCATGACGATCCCGCGCTAGAGGCGGCTATGGTGACCACGGGGATGGACAACCCCGACCTCGCCGCGCTGCTTCGCGGTGGGGCGTTTGATCTTCTTCCCGTTGACTTGGCCCGTGCGATCAGTGCGAGGTCGGTTCACTTCACGGAATACGAAATACCGCGAGGGTATTATGCCGCTGTGCCGCCCGTTCCTGCGGCCCCCTTGGCAACGGTAGCGACCACGGCTCTGATGACGACGCGGGCCGGTGCCTCTGATGAGCTGGTCGCGCTGCTGTTGCAATCGCTCTATGATGGTCGGCTGGTGTTGGATTTTCCGTTGCTCATTCCGCGGCGGGATGTGTTGGATTGGTCCCCAGCACCGTTGCATGCGGTGGCGCGGAGTCACTTTGACCCGCAAGATCATGTCGGATGGTTGGCTACCGTGATGGAGACGTTGGCCGCGACGAAGGAACTGTTGTTTGCACTTGGGGCGGGGCTCTATCTGCTCTGGGACCGGTGGCGACGATTAAAAGAACGTGAGCGGTTGGTGTTGGTGGCTGCCGAGAAGGATCGGTTGGATGTGTTCCTGGAGAAGACGCTGGCCATCGAGGCCGCTCAGATGGACACGACCGACCCGGCAGAGCTCGGTGCCTTTTTGGATGAGATTACGCGTATCAAGTTGCAAGCGCTTCAGGAGCTGACGCACGAGGAATTGCGTGGCGACCAGATGTTTTCGATTTTCCTGATGCAGTGCGCCAACCTGATCAACAAGATCCAGATGAAGATCATCGCGTACGAATCAAAAGCGTCATCGAACAAGGAACGCAGATCGCGTTAATAGTTGTCCTCGAACGGCCGGAGTGCGCGAGGTTTCGCAAGAATCTCGCTCATGATGATGGCGTGGCGCAGCGCTGCCCGTGACGGTATTTTCCCCGAGATTCTTGCGGGGTTTGTGACCGCGTCGGGTTCCTTGTGGCTGCCCTCGCCCATGTGCTTCGTCACATGGGCGGCGATGCCCGATTTTTTTGGTGGTGTCGCCGCGATGGAGGAATGGAACCCCCCAAGCCGCTTCGACACAGCCTTCGCGCCAGAATCGGATTCGGCTTCCGTCTTTTTGGACTGGTGTCTCGCGGTTGGCGGCGCGCGGTGCGTTGTGCTTGTTTTTTCCGCCGGTTGACGCCGCTGCGGCGGTGCCTCTCTGCGTTTGGGCTGCGGCGACGTGGGTTTCTTGGGCTGCAAAAAATCCGGCAGGATCTCGCCGAGTGCTTCTTCGAGCCCCTCGGGCAGCAGTTCCCGGGGGATCCCCGTTGGCAGCGGCGTGGGTGGCTGTGGCTGCGTTTGGGGTTCACGCTGCACGGGTGTAGCCGCCGGCGCAGGCGGCTTGGCGCTGGTTGGCCTGATGTTGGGTGGTCGAGCAGGCGGTTGGGGCGCGCGCGGCTGCGCCGCTGGAAACGCCGCGCGAGGGCGGGACGGCGGCTTGGCCGGCCCGCCGGGTTGTTGGTTCTGCCGCTCCTTCTTCTCTTTGACGCGTTTGATCCACGCCTTGGCGATGTTGCCCAATACCGACATCACAAGGAAGCCGATCACGACGACCGACTCGAGCCATTCGCTGCCGGCCGCAAGAAGATTGGCTGTTGCTTGTTCCATAGTGGGTAAGGTCATTTCAGGTCAGTTGCGCCGAACGCCGGGTGATCGCCGTGGTGCCGCCCAAGGCGTCTCTTGCTTAACCGGTTACGCCTTGGGGTTGTTGCCTTCATCTTGCCCGCTGATGGCGTCACGCATATCGGTATCCGATTGGATGTTTTTCATCCGGTAGAAGTCCATGATGCCGAGGTTGCCGGACTTGAACGACTCGGCGATCGCTCGGGGCACCTCCGACTCGGCCAGCACGACCAGCGCGCGGTTTTCTTCGACTTTGGCACGGTTCTCGGCCGCGAGCGCGATGGCCATCGCACGCCGCTTTTCCGCCTCGGCTTGGAATCGGCGTTTGTCGGCCTCGGCCTGGTCCGCCTGGAGCTTGGCACCGATGTTGTCACCCACATCGACGTCGGCGATGTCGATCGAGAGAATATCAAACGCGGTACCCGCGTCGAGCCCGCGCGCGGTGACGGCTTTGCTGATGCGATCCGGGTTTTCGAGCACTTCCTTGTGCGTGTTGGCCGAGCCGATCGCGCTGACGATGCCCTCACCCACTCGGGCGACGACGGTTTCCTCTGTGGCACCACCGATCAACTGGGAGATGTTGGTCTTGACGGTGACGCGGGCTCTGGCTTTTAGTTGGATGCCATCCATCGCGACGGCGTCGATGGAGCGTTTGCCGAGCTCGGGATTGGGTACGTCGATGACTTTGGGGTTCACGCTGGTGTTGACGGCGTCGATGATGTCGCGACCGGCCAGATCAATGGCGCAGGCCTTGCGCCAATCGAGATCAAGCTGAGCGCGGTTGGAAGAGATCATCGCGCGCGAGACGTTCGTGACACGCCCCCCTGCGAGGTAATGGCTCTCGAGATCACCCACGGTGACCTCATGGATGCCGGACTTCACGAGTTGGATCCTGGCGCGGACGATCGTCATGGCATCGACCTTACGCAGCCTCATACCGACGAGATCCCATAGCCCAACGTCGGCGTTGCTGAAATAGGCCTGCATCCACAGGTTGATGAACTGTGCGATAAACGCCAACAGGACCAGCCCGGCCACGGCGGTTACGGCAATGAACGCCCACCCGATGTTGGATATCTGGGCGAGTGGAAGCGATCCGAAAGTACTCATCATTCCGACCTTTCGAGTTGGAGACGATCGCACGCTTGGCTGAGCATTTTGCTCGGCGCGCCGTCTGCCTTGTCTATTCGAGGCAAGCCGGGCGGCGCGAAGCCAGCCAACGGCTGCGGGGTCTATTCTACGCGTCCGAGGGGCGGACCGCTAGGTTTCCGCTTTGAAGTTTGACGCCGACGACAGGAACGCCCGCCTCCACGGAGCCGAACTGCGCCACACACGAGATACGTTGTCCGTCGAACTCACAGATGCCGACCGGGCGCAGCGGGGTGGCCGTCGTCCCGGTTTTTCCGATGAGCTCGCTCAGTTTTTCTACGGGCACGCCGATGTCTGCGTTTGTCAGGACCGGGTTTGGTGGTACGATTTTGCGCCCGATGGGCGTCTGCCGCCAATACTTGACGGCCACATACGCCAAAGCGGGCAGCAGCACCATACAGCCGAGAATCGCAAAAAGCCCGGCCTGCTCCCCGTAGGTGTTAAACGTCTTGTAGACCGCCGTGCCGAGGAACCCAAGCCCCGCGACAGTCAGTACACCCTGCGATGGAAGGAATATCTCCGCAACGAGAAAAATCAGCCCGACGGCGTAGAGCAAGAGGATGACACTGAGGGGCGACATATAACTAGCGGGCCTTTCCAGTTTGGACCGGCGGGTCTCGCGGCCCCTATTCTACCACAGACGCTCCGGATGTCTCTACTGTTCTTTGCCTATGGTGAAGAAAGGCGATCGGCGGAAGACGGCAGCACCGACAAGTAGCATGAGAAGCACCATGACGAGCAGGCTCCAGGCCGAGGTGGCTGGGATCTCGGGTCGGATGAGGGTATAGGAAACCACTTGTGGGCCGGTGCCGGTGTCAAAAGTGAAGGTCGTGGTTTGTCCGGGGGGAAGTGTGCCTTCGATGAATACCTCCAGCACTTCGGGTGGCCCGTTGTCGAGGCGGCGTGTGGCCGCGATTGTTGGCATGTTGCCGCCGGTGACGGAGACGGTGATGTCGTTGTTGTAGAGATACGCGGGCTGGTCAAACGTGATGATGAAACTTTGAAGCTGTGCACCCTCGGATGCCGTTAGCGTCCCCGACGGCGGATCGACCGAGACCATCTGTTCGCCGCTTCCGATGGTGCCGTAGCGCACGAAATCCCACTCGTTGACTTCGTCAAT
>JAJRSR010000102.1 GCA_024278695.1 Planctomycetota bacterium
CGGACCTGCAAACCCAACTGCGAGTCCAAGCGATCGCCGGAAGGAAGAACGGCAACGCTACCCTCGTCGAGAGTCGAAACGCCTGTCGGCACCGTTTGTGCGTAAGCAGAAACACAAAGCCCCGACAACACCATCGTGAAAACCAACCTTGTTGGCAACAGCACCAGCCCCGTCATCGTAAGCCCCTTCGCAATATCTGCTTGCCCCATCATGTGCGTGCTCGCTGGGACGGTTTTCATGAAACCGCCGATGCACGAAACCTGCGCAAACGAAAAACTATTTCGCCGGTTGCGCGATACGGCGAAGGTAGCCGCTGAGTCGGTCGTAAAATTGGAACGCGACAGCCTGCTCCGCTTTAATCACGACGTTCGCACCGAGCTGTGTCGCGCGCATCCCCTGCGATGAATAATTCGTTCTGGCGATGATGTGGATGTCCGGGCGTAGACGTCGCGCAAGCTCGATCGACTTGAGCACGGCCGCCTCGTCCGGAATGGTCAGTGCGAGAATATCCGCAGCATTAAGCCCCGCCGCGACCAGCGTTTCGGCGCAAGCAGCCCCGCCAAGAAAAATCTGCCGTCCCAACGCCTTCTGCGTTTCAACGGTCACCGGGTTTCGCTCGATGATGCTGTAGGTGAGCTTCGTACGATCGAGCAAGTCAGCCACACAGCGACCGGCAAGCCCAAACCCCACGATAATCACGTGCCCGGAAATGGATGGATCAAACTCGGCTGGGGTTCCCCGTGATACCACCAACCTCGTGCCCTCGGCCCACGGCACGCCGTCGTCAAACTCTACACGACCGTTGCGGTAGGTGGCGGATACAGAATCATGGCTGCCCGAATCCAAGGATACGCCCTCCGGCAGGAATCAAACGCGGCCCAAGCCCGCGCGGCCCAGACCCGGACGGCCCAGGCCCGAGTGCTTCCACAAAAGACAGCCCCCGAAACCGTCTGGACACCAGCCCCTCATTCCATCGGAACAACCGTGTACGAATTCTACTCGGATTTCCCCGAAAACTTCCGAATCGCCTCGGCCACAAGGTAGAAGGAGCCGGTGACACAAATCAGATCCTCGCGACCCACCGCCCCGAGCGCGATCTGCATCGCGTCATCCAACGTCTCGGCCACCTGGACCATCTTGCCGGAGCACTCGGAGTAGGCCGCCGCAAGATCGGCAGGTTCGGCGCTACGGGATGACTCCGTCCGCGTGACGATCATCTTATCCGCGCCGACCTGGAGCCGCCGGATCATACCGTCGGTGTCCTTGTCCTTGTGGCAAGCGAAAATCACGATCATGGAGTCATAGGTGATGTTCTGACCAATCGCCCGCATCAGCGCGTCAATGCTGGCCGCGTTGTGTGCGCCGTCAACAAGAATGCGCGGCGACTCGCGAATAAGCTGCATCCGTCCGGGCAGCTCGACGTTGGCCAGCCCGGCCGTGGCTTTTTGCTCCGAAATATCGAAACCCTGGGCCTTAAGCGCATCCAAAATCCCCACGGCAAGCCCGCAGTTGATGGCCTGATGCTGACCCGGCAGTGGAACTTGAAGATGCTCGAAACGGCTGTTCGGCGTGGTCAGGCAAATCCGCGCGTGCCGACCGGCCGAACGCGAAAACTCGAACCGGTAGCTGTACTGAGCCCCCTCATCGGAATAGCGGAGCAGGGAACCAGCCTCGTCAGCGGCGGCCTTAATCACCGCGCGAACGTCGTCCGGCTGAGGCGCACTGATGACCGGTACGCCCTTTTTGATGATGCCGCACTTTTCCGCAGCGATCGCGGGCAACGTCGTGCCAAGCTGGGCCATGTGGTCCCGGCTGATGCTCGTGATCCCCACCACATCGGGGGTAATCACATTCGTCGCATCAAGCCGACCGCCCATTCCGGTCTCAATCACTGCGATATCAACCGCCTCGGCCTGAAAATGAAGAAAGGCCGCGCAGGTCAGCACCTCAAAGTAGGTCGGCGTTGCCACCTTGGCCTTGGTCGTGATCGCCGAAACAGCACCAACCGCTTTCGCGAAAGCCGACTCGGAAATCAGGCTGCCATCAACAGCGATCCGCTCGCGAATCGTCATCACATGCGGCGAAGTATACAAACCGACCTTATACCCACACCCACGGAGCATCTCGGCCAACATCGTGGCCGTGCTCCCCTTCCCCTTGGTCCCGGCAATGTGAATCGTGCGAAGCGTCTTGTGCGGATGCGCCAAAGCAGCTAGCAGCCGATTCATACGCGAAAGACCGAAGTTGCCGGGCGTGTAACGCGCACGAGGCACACGCTCGTAGTTCGTTAGAGAATCGAGATAATTCACTGCGGAGCGAAACGTACGCACTTTTTTTGGCCCAGAAGCCGTTTTTTGTGCTGCACCGGATTTCGAAGAAGGCTTCGCTGCGACCTTGGAAGATGTACGTGCAGCACGTTTCGGTTGGGATGTTGTGGTTCGTGTCATAGGGGTATGATACTAACCGATTTTCGGACTTCGTCAACGAAACGCGGCCTATATGACCAACCCGTTACGGGGTCGAAACGAGGCAGGTCGCGTATCGTAACATACGAATACACAATGGGTTAACATCTATACCTGCACTGTGTATTGTGCTCGCGACAGACCGCTTTCGACGTGGTAGAATCAGCGTATGCCAAGCCTATCCGTAACCGCCCGATACAACGAGACGAAAATTGAAGTGCGTACGCACTTGCTCGATGACATCGGATGTTTGCTCCGCGACGATGCCCGGTTGGCCGATGTCGGTACCGTCGCCATCATCACCGACGACACCGTGGGTGCCCTCTACGCCGACCAAACGATTACCGCGGTTCGCGCCGCCGGTTTTCAAGCCTCGGAGCTTCGCGTCACCCCCGGCGAGACCTCAAAGAGCCTCGATACCCTCGGACGCGTCTACCAATTCCTCGCTGAGCATCGCATTGGGCGGGATGGGCTGATCCTGGCATTGGGAGGGGGGGTCGTGAGCGATCTCGCCGGCTTCGCGGCCGCCACCTGGATGCGGGGGATCCCGTTCGCAATTTGTCCGACAACCCTCGAATCGGCCATCGACGCCGCCATCGGCGGCAAGACGGCCATCAATACCCCCGGTGGCAAGAACCTGACCGGAGCGTTTCACCAGCCGGTCATCGTCGCAACCGACCCTACATGCCTCAAAACCCTCAACGCGAGAGAGATTTCAGCAGGCATGGCCGAGTCCATCAAGCACGGGCTTATCACGGGCGACGACTTTCTAACTTGGCAAGAGACCCACGCCGACGCCATCTGCAATCTCGACGACGACATCCTCACAGAGCTGATCCTCCGAAACGTGCAGATCAAGTGTGCCATCGTCCAACGAGACCCGTTTGAACAAACGGGCGAGCGTATGTTTCTCAACTTTGGCCACACGATCGGTCACGCCGTCGAGTCGTGCTGCGACTACCGGCTTCGCCACGGCGAGTGCGTCGCACTGGGCATGTTGACCGCCTGCCGGATGTCGAACGCCATGGGACTGCTCGGCCAAGATACCACCGACCGCACCGAACAACTGCTGCTGCGGTTCAACCTGCCGACGAAACTCCACGAACCCATACCCACAAGCCGAATCATCGAGGTCATGCAAAGCGATAAAAAAGCGAAGGGGGCATCGCTGCGATTCGTATTGCTTGAAGGCGTGGGAAAGCCCGTCATCCGAACCGACGTCCCCGACACGATAATCCACACGGCCATTGATTCGCTGTCACCTGAATGAACCAGGCTTAACGATCCCGCACCGGTCGCAAGCCCCAGTCGGCCAGCATCTGCGTTACCAACGCCATCGGGAACCCAACGACGTTGGTGAAGCTGCCCTCGACCCGCGTGATGAAAGCATCCGCCCGATCTTGAATACCGTAAGCACCAGCCTTGCCTTCCCAGGCGTTGGTATCGAGATAGGTTTCGATCTCGGAATCGCTCATGGTCCGCATGGTGACACGCGTGCGATCGTTCCGGGTGATGTGCGCCCCCGTTCCTGCGTCGAGCAGGGTCACGCCGGTGATGACGTCTTGCGTGGTGCCGGCCAACGCCGTGATGATCCGGCGTGCGTCGTCACGATCTTCCGGTTTGCCGAATAGCTCCCCGTCGAGTGCCACGATGGTGTCACCTGCAAGAATCCACCCATTGGCCACCTTATCACGAACGCTCTGAGCCTTGAACAAGCTCAGGGCTTCAGCAAGCTCCGACGGCGTATTTGCGCCGGGAACGTGATCCGGTTCGTCCACTGGCGACACCACCACGTCGAACTCAAACCCATGCTCGCGCAACAGTGATTGCCTTCGGGGGCTGGCCGACGCGAGCACCAACCGGGTAGGCGGTTCGGGTGTGTTGGCTGCACTCATCATGGTGCCGCCCTCGTAAGCACGGTGATCTCCGGACTGATTTTTCCGGGGGTCGGTGCCCACCAACCGGCCAGCCCAACCCAACTCTCCCAACCCTTGTCCGTACCGAGATACCGACTATTGAAAGTCGCGACCGGCTCGTATCCGAATTGCCCGGCCAACAGATCCCGCATGCACGCCAGTTGCGTGTCGTCGAAGTCTTCATAATTAAAGCTCGTCAAGATCAGCCAATCGGGCTGCGGGCGAGAAAACGCCTCGCGCGACATCTCAACGGCAAACGTGCGGTACTCCATTTCGTTCATCCGAGGAAGGTACTGCGGTTTGGAAAACGCGCCGATCGGCAGCGAGGTGGACACATGTTTCTCAAACCAACGCTCCGCACGATAACGCGAGTCCGATACCATCTCCACCGTTAGCGAAACCGTGTATCCGAGCGTTAGCGCAGCCACCGCACCAATAACCCCAACGCGAAGGAATCGTAAACAGCACGCACACCGCCACAGGTCCACACAAGCCACACCAACCAGAACACCGACAAGTGCCAGCGGCGGAAACAGAAACCGCGAATATACAAAACCCTGCGGCACGATGATGATAAAGTAGTAGGTGACCCCCGGCACGAGAAGAACCATCGCCAGTCGTGTGTGCCTGCGGAGGCCGTGAACCACTGAAGCGGTCATCACCACAAGCAAGGGCCAACCCACCGCACCGGCCGCGTAGTAGAGTGTGGCACCAAGAAG
>JAJRSR010000005.1 GCA_024278695.1 Planctomycetota bacterium
ACCGGCAGCTAACCCGAATCACCCACACAACATACCCACGACGACAGGAGCCACGAACGGACCAGCCAATGGCAACGGTACGAGCCGGCTTGACGGTATTCGCGTGGCACTGGTCGATGACCATGATGACGTGCGGCACATTCTCGCACTATCGCTCGAGGAGTTGGGTGCCCATGTCTCGCCGGTTTCATCCGGCAAGGCTTTGGTTGAACGCTGCACCAAAGACACTTTCGATATCGCCCTGATTGACATTCACATGCCGGAAACCAACGGCATCGCGACGCTACGCGAGCTTCGCCGTCGCGACGTTGGCGTTCCGGCGCTGGCGGTGACGGCCGACATCACGGCTACAACCTCTCAAGAATGCACGACGGCCGGCTTCGCAGGTATGCTGGCCAAACCGTTTCGGGTCGCAGACCTTGTAGCCGCCATTCAACCGCTCGTCGCTAAGCGTATGGCTCACACCGACAACGTGCCCAAAGCACCCGAAGCCTTGCCTCCATCCAAAGCATCGCATGATGATGACGCAGCAACGCCGCTTTACTCTGATCTCGTGTCGCTATCTCCACGGTTGGCCAAAGCAGCCGTGCAGTTCGTGGTTCATCTTGGCGATGACATCGAACGCTTGCGCATGGCCGCACGCACGGAGGATACAACGACACTCCGCGAAACCGCCCACCGGCTCAAAGGTGCCGGAGGCATCAACGGTTACTTCTGCGTATCGGAAGTGGCGGCAGAACTGGAAAAGTCGATCATCTGTCGTGACTTCGACGCCACAAAGCGACACGTCGCACAAATCGGAAAACTACACATCAGAATGGTACACGGACTCGAGACGAACGGGGGACCGCACGGGAACTTGTGACGCCTACGCCGCACCTGGGCGGTGCGCATCGACACAGCGCAACAGTTGCTTCACGGTAAGCGGCTTGGCGATGAAGTCATCAACGCCGGCTTCGACGAACTCATCGCGGCAATGACGCCCACTCATCCCGATGATGGTCACGGGGCTGGCAGCATGACGGATACGAACGACAGTCTCGGCCAACGCCCCGACCACGAGCCCTCGATCAAGCAAAACACTCGTGACGTCATGATGTTCTTCCAAAATCGAGATGGCGTCATCAACCGCAGACGCCCGGTAGCACACACGTCCCGCACCTTGCAAGGCCCAAGATAGCGCCTCCGCCACTGAGACTTCGTCTTCGACGAGCAGCAGCGCGCCGCGAGTTGGATTGTTACTTGCGTTACTCATTCATCCGACGTCCCGACCTATGCCGCAACGTACAGAAAGACGCACACAAATGCAAGTGAATATTTACAGGGAACGGTACTGAGAACAAAAAAGTCAGACAGAAGACGTCTGGGATACCGAATCCGCCGGCTCAGCGGGCGACTCAGCCCCATCGACATTCGGAACATAGTCCGGAACCAGCGATTGCAGCATGGCGCGCTGAGCAGATGAGTCTCCGCCGTCCGCCATTTCAACGAGTCGAGATATACCCAGTTTGACCGTTTCAACATCAGACGACTGGCGCATCCAGATTCCGATCTTAGGGTGGGCCGTGTCGCCAACGCCTTCGCCCTCGTTGGAGAGTTCCTCGAACAGCTTCTCTCCTGGGCGCGTGCCGCTGAATACGATTTCGATATCAACTCCTGGTCGCAGACCGCTCAACGCGATCATGTCTCGGGCGAGATCAACGATTTTTACCGGATCACCCATGTGCAGCACATAGATTTCTCCACCCTTGCCCATCGTCCCGGCCTGTAGCACGAGTTGAGCGGCTTCCGGGATGGTCATGAAATAACGAGTCATGTCCGGGTGTGTGACCGTCACAGGTCCACCGGCCGCTATTTGTCTCTGGAAAATCGGGACCACGCTGCCGCTGCTGCCGAGCACATTCCCAAAACGCACGGTCACGAACTGCGTTTCGACGTGATCGCTCAAACCTTGGACGTACATTTCGGCCACCCGTTTGGTGCAACCCATCACGCTCGTAGGATTGACGGCCTTGTCCGTCGAGATCATCACCATTTTTTCAACGCCCGCGCTCACGGCCTCATCCGCTACGGTCATCGTTCCGACCACGTTGTTCTTGATCGCCTCGCCGATGTTCCACTCCATCATCGGGACATGCTTGTGCGCCGCGGCATGGAACACAACCGAAGGTCGTTCCGTTTGAAGAATCGTTTTGACGCGTTGGCGATCTGAGATGTCGGCCACCCGGGGCACGACATCGAGCTCTGGAAAAGCGCCACGCAATTCTCGATCAATTTCGAACAGGTTATTCTCCGCACGTTCAATGAGAATCAGCCGTCGTGGCTGAAATGACGCGACCTGCCGACACATTTCCGAGCCGATACTACCACCCGCGCCGGTCACGACGATGCACCGGTCACGCAGCTCGGCCGCGATCTCCTGAATATCAAGCTCGACCGCGTCACGCCCGAGCAGGTCGGCGATGTTCACGTCGCGAAACTGGCTGACCTGGACACGTCCCTCGATCACATCGCTCACGGCTGGAATGGTACGAAAGCGCACGCCCGCGCCATCGCACCGCTCGACGAGCGTACGAATCGTACGCGGTGTCGCGTTCGGAAATGCGATGAGCACTTCATCAACCTGCGCCTTTTCACAAATCGCACGAATATCTACGGACCGCCCCAAAACCTCGACGTCGTGAATGCGGCCGTGCAGTTGCGCCACCTCATCATCCACAAATCCGACGCATTCATACCGTCTGGGACGCATCCGAAGCAGTTCGCGCACGACGGCCTCACCGGTATCACCGGCTCCACAAATGAGAACGCGCGTCGCGGCTGAACCGAGCTGCGGCTTGATGTCCTCATAATAGAACCGCACGAACACGCGCGCGGCCGAAATGAAAACGATCGTCGCCGCCCAGTCGAGCGTGAACACGGTAGATTGACGAAGGTATTGCCGCGGCCAATCGTCAATCAACGAGTGACCGAAGCGGACCATCCAAACGTTCTCAAGCAGAAAATAAGCCGACAGAAAGAAGAAACTCGCAATCAACGAAGCGCTCACGACGGCCAACAGGTCGCGCAGCCCCACATACCGCCAGGAGCCGCGGTACTGCTTGGACAACCGAAACACGACGAGCTTGATGGGTAGCGCGATCGCCAAGAGCGGGACATAGAGCCGCCCGATCCACGTCTCACCGGTGTCCGCGTCGATCACAAACCGAAAGTTGTACGCCAGCAAAAACGCCGCCGCGAGCGCACCAGCCAGCAAGGCCACATGCGTACCGACCACAAGAGCAGTTCGGTACCGCACGAGCAGCTCGTCTGCGCCGGGTATTGACTGATCCGTGATCGACTCTGGTTCTTGTGTCATACAGCAGTCGCGTTTACGAACGATCGGCATGGCTGACGGCACCACACATGATGACCCCTGTCGCCAAGCAGCCGCTCACCCCAGGGCGTCGGCACCGAACAGGCACCGCCCGCCACCGGCAGCACCAGCCTCGAATGTAGTATCGGACGTTGCGACGTGCGACGATAGCACCCCGATACGGGCAACATCGAACGGTCCAGGGGGCAAGCGACCAAAGACCAAGGCCATCAGGGTGTCGGGGCAGCATCCGCACCCATCGCAGCCCTCATTTTAACCGGCCAATCGTCGAACGGCGTACCTGGAGATTGCCTTACGATGGCCGTAGCCACCGTCAACGCCTGGTCACGATCCCCCAAATACCAAGCCACAAACGCATTCATGGCGGCGACGTTCGGGGCTCGCGCCGGTGCATCCGAAGCCACGACCGACCGCGCCCGCAGCAAGGCCACACGCTCGCGGTTTTCGAGCACGTCGGCCACGTTAACCTGGTGAAGAAACGGGTTCGGATCATGCTGGTTGAGCGTTAGCAGTACCGTGTGAGCCGCCCGCACCGAACCAAGCTGCATCATGGAGAAAAACATACCCACCTGAGCAATATAATCATCCGAGTCGAGCACGGCCGCCGACTCAAACGCCCGCCGAGCTTTGCGGTATTCACCGTCACGAAACGAATCCCACGCTTCCTGCAACACGCGCCGGTGCGACCGCGCCACATCGTACGCAAGCACATCCACCAATTGAGACTTCGCCGGCTCCGTCAGATCAGCGCCGCGCTTATCGAACGGGGTCATATCAATCGAGGTGAGCATGCCAGCCACCGAGGCATGGCGGATATTGGCAC
This sequence comes from Planctomycetota bacterium, assembly GCA_024278695.1. Taxonomy (GTDB): domain Bacteria; phylum Planctomycetota; class Phycisphaerae; order UBA1845; family UBA1845; genus JAJRSP01. Next base: position 4,200 of record JAJRSR010000005.1, read on the forward strand.
GATGCACCGGTGCTGCGTTGGAGGTAGCCGCAATCAGGTCATAACGACGGGCGAAGGCGTGTTGCACATCGCTCACTTGTGGTCCCGACGATCGCGCGCCAAACCCACCGTAACCGCGAAAAGCCTGCAAACGCCGAAACGCGCTACGCTCTGCGGCACCAGACGTGGAAAAGGGGAGCACCGGTGTGGTATCTTGCGATCGCTGGTTCCTGCGGTAAGTATCAGCAGGCAACGAAAATGGAAGAAACCCGCCACGCTGCTGTTGCCGCCGCCCGCGCTGTTCGTACAGCTTCAGCACGGCTCGCTGGGCTGAGTTTTGAAACACGTCCAATTCACGCCTGAGCGGCGCATTAGCGGAGGCGTTACCGTACAGATCAATCTGGGATGCCATGGTGGTACCACGGCTCCGCGAGGCGCGGCGACCGGCCTGAGCCGAAGCCGTGGACGCCTCCGCCAAGAGCACCAAACCCCCGAGACCCAAAATCATGACCCGCCTTGCCTGCAAGTATCTGCCCCCTGAAGGACCGCCGATTACCAAATCGGACGCACAACGCCAGCGCCAACACCATGCTGATCTCATCGGCAGATCGTAGGAACCGCAGCAACGTAAATCAAGCGAATCGGCCTGCCTGATGTTGATATCGCCGAGGGGACGCCCTGCGGCGACCCCACGAAGTGGCCAACCCCGCAACACCGGCGGGGCACACCGCCCGCTACTTGCGGCGACTGACGCCTTTCATATCGGCGTACTTCGGAAAACCCCACACGCTCCACTGCTCCCAGGTCCACGCCAGTGTGTTGTCGTCCAGGACCTTAATCGTGCCCTTGTTCTTGACGTTACACCGGGTGCTTTGGCCCCGCGTCGTAATATGCCACGTCTTGGCACCTTCATCGTAACGTGCCGTGCCTGATGCACTTTCTCCAAATCCGTCAAACCACCAGAACGCAAACTGCTTACGCTGGGCGTCCCAGCCCCACATGCTTACGCCCTTGAGCGGGCCGAGTGGCCCCATGTCGTAATCGCTACGGTCCATCAAAAATCGACCGTCGCACTCCCACTGTGCGTGAGATGTCCCGGTCGTGTGGATCGGCTCGTCCATCCCGATAAATTGCACCTGCCCCTCCGTCACCCAATCACCGGCAAGCATATTGAGCTTATCCAACTCCGAGGAGCGTTCGGGCATCATCGCCTTCATCGATTCCAAGCTCATACCGGGCGATGCGCAACCCGGCATGAGGCAAGCGGCTAGTATCAGCGTGGCTACGCACATGAAACGGCGATCGTACATCGAGGTTTTCTCCCAAGGCCAGGGCTGCGTGTGGATCAAGACAACGAAAGACATCATAGAAATACTGCAACAACGCCACAAGATCCGGCGACACGTCGCGACGACTTTCTACAGCGTTGCTAACCATCTGTATCGAGCAAGCCCGATAACACTTCCGCGACGTGCCTCGGCTTGGCATTCGTACCGTGTTCAATCTGATGCCGACAGCTAAAACCCGTGACGGCGACACCGGCTGATTCACACGCACGAATGGCCGGAAGCAGCCGACTCTCACCGATCGCTTGGGCGATGTCGTAATGCGATGCCTCGTGACCGAACGCGCCGGCCATGCCGCAGCAGCCCGCATCCAGATCGCGAACCGAGTCACCAAACGCAAGCCGCAGCAGGGAAACGCTGTCATCGGTGCCGACGAGCGACTTTTGGTGGCAGTGGGCGTGGAGCATGAGCGGGGTCAATGGCTTCGAAAACCTCAGCGCACCAGGATGGTCTTCCAGCACACGCCGAAGGAAGGATTCCAACAAATAGGTTCTGCTCGCGAGCCGCCTGGCTTGCGCCGTCCGTATTAGTTGCGGGTATTCGTCGGTCAACGCAGAGAAGCAGCTCGGCTCCGTGCTGATGACGGGCACTTCCGCGCCAAGGGTGTTGCTCAAACGGGCCACGTTCCACTCGGCCAACAGCTTGGCATCGGTCAGCAACCCCTGACTGATGGCCGGGCGTCCGCAGCAGTAGGTCGGCGGACAATGCACCTCAAAACCGGCCGCCTCCAGAAGCGTGACAGCCGCCACACCCACTTGCGGCGTGATGTAGTTTGTCCAAGTGTCCACAAAATAGATCACCACGCCGCGGTTTTTTTCAGGGGCGCGCGACCGACTGCGGCTGTATTTTCGAAACCAGGCGCGGAAGGTCTGCGCGGCGAGCTTTGGCGGGGGCATTCTTCGGTCCATCCCATACCGCCGCTCGACCAATGCGCTCACCAGGACGCTGCCCATGACAGCGTTAGCCAACCGGGGAAAACGACTGAGTGTTTGCAGTCGCGTGGGCATGTCCGCCACAAACCGAGCGCGGCGCGGTACGCCGTGCGTCATGTTTTTGTGAGATAGGTGTTCCGATTTGAGCCGAGCCATGTCGACCCCCGTGGGACATTCGGACTGGCACGCCTTGCACGAGATGCAGAGATCCATCGCCTCATCCAACGCGGAGTCATCCATCCCCGACAGCACATCGCGATTCGAAAGCGCCAGGCGTAGCGCATTCGCCCTTCCGCGTGTGGTGTGCGTTTCGTCGAGCGTGGCCACATACGACGGGCACATGCTACCCGTGAGCGTTTGCCGGCACTGCCCCACCCCGCTGCACATCTCCGCCATGCCGGCCATACCCCCAAAGAGCGAGAAATCCAGCGATGTCTTGACCTCGGTCGCACGGTACGCACCGCCGTAGCGAAGGTGCTCTGTCATGGGCAAGGGATTAACGATCTTGTTCGGGTTGAGCCGATGCTCGGGATCAAAAAGCGCTTTCACCTCGGCGAACGCTGCTATGATCAGCTTACCGTAGGTCTTTTCGAGCCAGCACGAACGTACGATGCCGTCGCCGTGTTCTCCGGTCATCGCGCCACCGAACGCCAGCGCCAGATCACTCGCCGCCTCCGCAATGCGGCCCATCTTCGACACGTCCGCGACAGACTTGAGATTCAGCACGGGCCGCACATGGATGCAACCTACGCTGGCGTGCGCGTAGAAGCTGGCCGTCACGTCTTCCCTAGCGAGTAGCTCGCGGAACCGACCGATGTAGTCGCTAAGCCGATCCGGATCGACAGCCGAATCCTCGACGAAGGCGTGCGACTGCGCATCGCCCGGCTTCGACATCAGCAACCCCAACCCGCTCTTTCTCAAATCCCAAAACGCGGCTTGGTCGGCGGCGCTTTCCAGCTTGGCAACTTCGCTCGCGGCCGATACCGCTGCACGATCGGCACAGAGCTTCCCTACAAACGCTGCAACTTCCGACGCGTCATCCCCCTGGAACTCGACCGCGAGAATAGCCGTCGGCGTACCCCGTAGAAAACCACGCTGCCGGGCGATCCGCGCGTTGGTCCGACCGGCTGCGATGATGGTATCGTCCACGAGTTCCACGGCCGACGGCTTGTGCACAAGAATTGCGGGCGTGGCCGCTAATGCCCCAAGAATATCATCAAAGCTAAGCAACACCAACGCCGTGCAGGCTGGTACCGGCGTGAGGGAAAGCGTGGCCGAGACAATGACGCCAAGCGTACCCTCGCTACCGCACAGGATTCTCGTGGCGTCGGCTCGCGTGCCCGGCGGGCCAAGGCGATCGAAACCGTAACCACCGTTGCTACGCAGGACATTGGGGAAACGCCGCTGAATTTCTTCGTAATTGTCATCGCGGATGCGCGACAGCTCGGACTCGATGTGTCCGGCCCGTGATTCCGCTTCGGCCGGCATGTCGCGATCAAACACGACGACGTCGCCTTGCGCGGTGGCAACGGAAAGACTGCGCACATGATCGACCGTGCGCCCGTAGCGAATCGACCGTGCGCCGCAGGAATTATTGGCGATCATTCCACCGATGGTCGCGCGACTGCTCGTGGCGACATCCGGCGCGAACATGAGCCCGTGCGGCGTAAGGCGTGCGTTAAGCTCATCCAACACGACGCCCGGTTCCACGTCTACCGTGCGCCGGTCCAAATCCACCGGACCAATGCGTCGCATGTGCCGCGACAGGTCTAGCACCACCCCCGATCCAACAACACCGCCGGTCAGACCCGTCCCCGCACCGCGCGCCATGATCGGCACACGATACTGCGCACAGCGCCGTATCGTCTCGGTCACATCATGCGCGTCCTCCGGAAACACGACACCGGCCGGAATGATTTCGTAGATGCTGGCATCCGTGGCGTAGAGCGCTCGGGCGAGCCGGTCGAAACGCACCTGACCCCGCAGACGCGTCGCCAAGTGTTTCGAAAGCTCGACCAGAATGCCTTCGGGTTCAGCCGGGGGATCGGGTTCCGGGGGAATAGCCACGCGCGTCACTCCGCCAGCGAGAAGGTCGCCCGAGCGACAGCCAGTTTGCGATAGGTGGCGGCAAGGCTCTGGGCCATCGTGCTCACGGCGTGGTGCTCGCGGGCGTATTGTTGTGCGGCCAGCGCCATCCGATGAGCAGCGGCCGGGTCCACCAGCACTTTGTCAATCGTATCGATGAGAGACTGCGGCGTTGCCCTCGGACAAATGTGGGCGGTTTCGCCGTCACGCAGGTGATCCACCGAGGCGTTAGCGTTCGACACGACCACGAGCCCGCTGGCCATCGCCTGCAAGCTGTGCTCTCTAAAGGCGGGCTCGTTCGAGGTATCGACGAACACGTCGGCACCATGCATCGCAGAGATCGGATCATCCATCGACAGGCTGAACGCCACCCGCCCGAGTAACCCGCGATCCCGAACCATGCGACGCAAGGTCGACTCCTCCCGACCGCGCCCCATCAGGAACGCCATGATCTTGTGCCCACGAGCGCAGAGCGCGTCGATAGCCTCGATTAAGTGCTCGACGCCACCATGCCGCTCGAACGGGCTTGTGCAGAGCAGGGTCGTCGTGCGGTCTGGGTCATCAAACGAAGTGACGCCCTGCCCAACCTGCACACCAGGGCGGATCAACGTGATCTTGTCCGGCGTAATTTTCAGATGTTGGGCCAACACCTCAGACAACGTTTCACTGGCGACGATAAACTTCTCGACGCGTGCGGGGTTCACCGAACTCAACACGTCGCAATCACGCAACGATGAGGCCGCAAGAACCAGATCGGCATCTACGGCCGCAGCGATATCACCGGCCAGCTTGTAGGAGGTCCCCGACATGGCATGAATAATGGTTGGCGCTTGCCGTTCGAAATGATGAATCAGGTCGATGCGATCGCGACGGCGGAAAGGCCAACGCAACGGGCGGTGGATCTTCGCCTCGACCGGACCCAATGCGAGCGAAGCCACGCGCGGATCAGGGCTGAGCCAACGCAGTACGACCGCCTGATCCAACAAACCAACCACCAAATGCCGCAGCACGCAGTGCCACCGCTCGAACGCGTCGTCATCCACAAGAATCACGACGTTGACGGCGAGTGCCTTGGATTCAGCCGGGTTCTCACTCATTTTCGTTCACAAACATCATCAGACCACTCGCCAAGCCGCGTGTCAACCAAATCGCGATAATGCGGCGGTTTGCCTTGGCCCCCGGCTCGCTTTATCCTGCATCGGTCTCATGGCAAGATGAACGACCAACGGCGGGCAAGCGACGTGAAAGTAATCGACGGATTGGACAAGCTCCCAGCCCCGGTAGCGCAATCCGTACTCACCATCGGTAACTTTGACGGCGTCCACCGCGGGCACCAACAACTGCTCGCTCAGGCCGGCCTGTTCGCGGCCAACACCGGCGGCCCCGTGATTGTCCTGACTTTCGAACCGCACCCGCTCACGATCGTCGCACCCGAGCACGCACCTCAACGGTTAATGTCTGGCACGGAAAAACACCGCGCACTCGCCGAGGCCGGTGCGGATATGGTCGTGGTCGCCAAGAGCGAACCGAAGCTGCTCGGACTGGAGCCGGAACAATTCGTGAACGACGTCATCTGGAAACAGTTTCATCCGACGCATATCGTCGAGGGGCCCAACTTCGGTTTTGGACGAAAACGACGCGGCACACCCGAAATGCTTGCCGAGCTTGCAGCGCAACACGGATGCGAGGTGCATATCCTCAAGCCCGTCACGCTGGAAATCGACGACCGCGACACGCTACTCGTATCAAGCACGGTGATCCGTGACCTGATTCGGCAGGGCAAAGTGCGGCGGGCATCTCTATGCCTCGGGAAACCGTATGCCCTGCTCGGAACTGTGGTACGCGGCTCGCAACGTGGGCGCACCATCGGCGTACCCACGGCCAACTTAAAACCGGAGGATCAGCTTATCCCCGGCGAAAGTGTCTATTCAGGCTTGGCGCGGATCGGTAATGTGCAGCGCCCGTGCGCGATTAGCATCGGACGCACACCAACTTTTTCCGGTGGCGCGCTACAGGTTGAAGCCCACCTGCTCGACTTCGATGGCGACCTCTACGACCAGCCGATGCGACTGGAGTTTCACCGCCGGCTCCGGTATCAGCAAAAGTTTGAATCCACCGAGGCGCTCGCCGCCCAGCTTCAGCGAGACATCGCGGCCGTGCGGCAGGACGCCGGAACCATAGACACTACGGAGACTCACTCACCATGAGCAGCACGTTATCACGATCCTTCGATGAAGCCACTGCGACGATCGAACCTTGGAAACGACCGCTTCTCCTAACGCATGCCAAGCCGGACGGCGATGCGCTTGGCGCGATGGTGGCGATGTTTTCCAGTTTGCAGCAGCGCGGGGTTAATCCTGTCGCGATCGTGTTCGACGATATCCCCGACCGGTACCGGTTCTTGATTGATGCCACGCCGGTTCAGCGTCTCGGCAAAGACGTTGCGCTGAACGACCTGAGCACGTTGGACCTCGACGGCGTGATCGTACTTGACACGTGCAGCTACGGGCAGCTTGAACCAGTAGCCCACTGGTTACGCGAAAGCCCACTGCCCAAGTTCGTCGTCGATCATCACATGACGCGCGACGAGCTTGCCGACGGTTACCTTCTCGATAATACCGCGTCGGCCGCGTGTTTGATTCTATGGGAGTGGTTTCAACACGAAGGCGTAACGATCAACCCGACCATGGCCAAGGCGCTCTATGTCGGCATCGCCACCGACACCGGCTGGTTTCGACACTCCAACACCGATGCACGAACGCTATCGGCCGCGACAGAACTCGTGCGTAGTGGCGTGCGACCATTCGCCATGTATGACGCTTTGTTTCAACATGAATCATCCGCTCGGTTTCGACTTCGAGCGGCCGTCACGAGCAAGCTGGAGCTTCTCGCCGACGACGCGATTGCCGTGATGACACTACCCGCGGCGCTCCTCTCCGAAACCGGCGCAACGCTCTCCGATACGGAAGACTTGGTCAACGAACCGCTGCGCATCAGCGCCACCGTAGCGTCCGTATTTCTGGCGGAACACGAAGGCGACGTGATACGGGCCGGATTCCGAAGTCGGGCACCGCTCACCGATGGCGCTCCTGATGTGGACGTGGCTGCGGTGGCCAAACATTTCGGCGGCGGCGGACACCGCCGGGCATCTGGTGCAAGAATCAGCGCAACATTAGAGGACGCACGCCGTCAAGTGGTTGAGCATCTCACAAGCATCATCGAGCACCGGAAAGCCTGAGCCACGTGCTGGCAGGTAAAGGCCTTCAACAGACAATGGTACGTAGGACGACTGAACGACTCTCGCCACCACGGTCCGATATCATCTCGTCCAAAACTCGAACGTCCGAGAATCGCAGCAGCACAACCAACGACCTACTTTACCCCGCCGAAATGACCACAAAACTTCTTGCATCTTGTCGCCGGAAATCGTACTTGTTTCATTTGGAAGACTGTTGGGTAACTATCCGCAGCGATAGAGGCGCTTCCCGGCTGCGCGTATGTGGGCACTGGTCATCAAGACGCTGTCCACGCTCTCGCAACTGTGACACCACGGAGTCATTCGCGCACGCAGCGAGTGATCACGGCAAACGCTATTGACGCAAACGCCGCACGACGCCAAACCCAACGCCGAAGCGCTTCCTTTGTAAGGGGGGAACAAATGCAGACACACAGAAGAACTTCAAAAACCCAGAAGCGCCGAGCCGTTGTGGCGGTGATGGTCACAGTAGCAATGGTCGTACTGTTGGGGTTTGCCGCCCTCACCATTGACGTCGGCGCGATGTACAACGCCCGTGCAGAACTGCAACGCACGGCCGATGCCTCCGCTCTGGCGGCGGCCTCCATGCTCACCGATTTCAGCCAGGGCGACCCGGCCGGAGCAGCCCGAATCGCGGCACAGGATATGGCCACCGCGAACAGGGTATTGGGGCGACCCATGCTGCTCGATCCGGCGACCGACGTCGTCCTTGGACGATCCAACTACAACGCCGACACGAACACCTTTGCGTTCTCACCAACGGAAATCTTTCCGGACGCGATACGGGTAAGCGTACGCATGTCCGAAGACTCTCCAAACGGCCGGATGTCGCTGTTCTTCGCCGGCATTTTGGGAAAATCCTCAACGGCGCTCTCCGCTTCCGCGATCGCGATCATGCTCCCGCGTGATATCGCCATCGTGGCCGACTTGTCAGGGTCTCACAATGACGACAGCGAACTGCGTAACTACCGGGTGACGCAAATCAACATCCATTCCGTATGGGACGCACTACCGGGCGGGATCGACGATGTCAGCGGCAGCTTGTGGAACGAGTCTGAGATTCCCGCGAACTGGGTTGAACCGGGCGGTGACATTCCTCAGGCAGCGGGACCAGCTTGGGGTTTCATGCAGGATCTCGGGTTTGGAACCGTCGATATTGACGAAAACTACGACCCAACGAGCGACACCGGCCTCATTAACCTAGCCTACAACCAGAACTGGAACGACACGCAGCTCGAAAGCGCCCTCTACGCTCAGGGGTATGTGGCCAGCGAGGTCAATGCGATCATGTCGTCGGACTATGACGGCAACGGCGCGTATCAGTATCGCGTCGCGGCGGCACTTGGCCTGGCGTTTTGGAACAGCGGACATCCCGGAGGCCTCTGGTCTCAGCGCGGCGTGGCACCAGCCGACACCGGCAACGCCAACAACTGGGTGGGTCGAACTGAACTCGAATGGACTGAAGCCATCCTCGGAAACACCATCAATGAATCCGAAGATATTTGGCTCGACTACATCGACAGCTACATGTCGCGAACATGGTCACGGCTCTATCAAGCAAACGCTGACTTCCGCTACAGCTTCGGCGCGAAAACGTTCATGAACTATCTCTTGGAACGCCGCCCCACGAGCAGCCAGACGCCGGAGTTGGCCGGCATTCCGACGCAGCCGATGCAGGCCGTCAAGGGTGCCGTACGTCGAATGATGGACACCATCATCTCAATCGACACCGACGATCAGGTTTCGCTGGAGGTCTACGGTACGACCGCACGCCATGAAATGGACCTGACCTCAAACTTTAACGCAATCAGCGACCGGCTCAGCAGCATGCAGGCGGCCCACTACGATGGTTGGACGAATATGGGCGGCGGTATTGATCGTGGCATCGAAGAACTCACCAGCTCACGAGCGCGCACGACGTCCCGCAAAGTCATTATCTTGCTCACGGATGGTAACGCCAACGTCGATGCCAACGGAGCCTACCCGACCAATTCCGGCGGCAGGGCTTACGCCTTGTCAGCCGCATCGAGAGCGGCCGCAGCCGGAATCGATATCTTCACCATCAGCGTCGGTGCGGGCGCGGACACCGCAACCATGCAACAAATCGCCGATATGGGGAGCGGCGAGCACTTCTATGCCGTCGGTTCGATCGACCAGTACAGCGCACAACTAGACGCCATTTTCAACCAGCTCGGTGGGCGTCGACCGGTACAACTAATTCAATAATGATCGGAGGAAGAGATCGCGTCTGGGTGACGCGGCGCACCGTGCAGCGGTGCGCCGCCTAGCCCTTGCGCGAGAAAGCGCGGCAGCTCATCAGGGTGTGATCTACAGTTCCTTCACCGCCGCGATCAGTTCCATAAACGCCTTCTTGCCATCGTTGAAAAACATCAACGTCTTATCCTCAGCGAAGAGCGGGTTCGGAATCCCCGCAAAACCAGGACTGAGGCTACGCTTGATGACCACTACGGTGCGGCTCTTGTTAATTTCAATGATCGGCATACCAGCGATCGGAGAGTCCGGATCAGTTAAGGCCACGGGGTTCACCACGTCGTTTGCGCCAATCACCAACGCCACATCCACGGTATCCAACGTCGGGTTCACCGCGTCCATCTCAAGCAGTTTGTCGTAAGGCACATCAGCCTCAGCCAGCAGCACGTTCATGTGCCCCGGCATACGTCCGGCCACCGGATGAATCGCAAACTCAACGGTCGTGCCACGGGCTTCGAGAACATTGGCCAAGTCGCGCACGGTATGCTGTGCCTGAGACACAGCCATACCGTACCCCGGTACAATCATGACACGCTGCGCATCTTCGAGCAACATGGCGATCTCATCGGCCGACGTGGATTTCACTTTACCTTCGTAGACGTCATCCGCCGAAGGACCATCGGAACTGGACGCACCCATCGTCGCGAACATGACATTCGCGAGCGAGCGGTTCATCGCCTTGCACATGATCCCTGTCAAGATGAGACCAGACGCCCCAACCAGCGATCCTGCGACGATCAGCACGTTGTTGTTAATCACGAAACCGGTCGCACAAGCAGCGAGTCCGGAATAGGAATTGAGCAACGCAATCACCACCGGCATGTCGGCCCCACCGATCGAAAGCGTAATCAACACACCCAAGGCGGCCGCCACAATGACAAGCAGCCAATACCACATGGCCGTCGTTGGGTTCATCACCACGGCCGCGCATAATCCAACCGCAGCCAGTGCCGTGAACAGGTTGATCGCATGACGCCCAGGCAAACAGATGGAACTGCTCATCCAGTATTTCTTGCCGCCGATGGTGATCTTCATCTCGGCGAGCTTGGCGAACGCGATCAGGCTTCCCGTCAGTGTGACCGCGCCGATCAGGCCCGATAGCGCCGTGGCGACAAGAAGCTGCGTCGAAAGACCCACGTGGGTAGCGGATTCCGAAGCCTCAGCGGCCTCACCCGTGACATGCACCGCAGCCATCACGATCGTCAGCTCGGCACCGGCCACCAGAAACGAGGCCGCTCCGCCCAAACCGTTGAAGATCGCCACCATCTGCGGCATGCCGGTCATGGGCACCTTCAGCGCCATCACCAAACCAACCACAGAACCAAGCGCAAGCCCAACCACAATCCAAGTCCACGACACCACCCCGCCGCCCCAAAGCGTAGCGACAATGGCAATGAGCATCGCGAGCGAACCCATCAGGTTGCCACGGACGGCCGTGCGCGGGTGCGTCAGCCCCTTCAAGCCGCGAATAAACAACACACTCGCGACCAGATAAGCCACGTTTTGAATGATTGTAGTTGTATCGGTTGACGGATCCACAGCGTGAGCCCTTCCTACTTCTTGCGAAACATCGCTAACATGCGATGCGACACGACGAACCCACCCACGACATTCACCATCGCCAACGTAATCGCGATCGTACCCAGGGCTGTCGGGAACGCCCCCTTATCAGCACCAGCAGCGACCAACGCACCCACCACCGCAATACCGGAAATCGCATTCGACCCGGACATCAACGGTGTGTGCAGCGTCGGCGGCACCTTCGTGATAATCTCAAACCCCACGAAAATCGCGAGCATCAGAATCGTCAGCAATCCGACGAGATCCGTTTCCATCTAGTTTTCCTCTGCCTTTGCAGGTTCGGGGGCGAGCGGCGGCAGCTTCAGAATCTCACGAATCCGAGCATTCACCACGTCGCCGTCACGTGCCACGATCGTATCACAGTGGACCTGGTTTTCCATATCGAGGGCCAACGCGCCCTCCTTGTCCGTAAGTTCTTTGAATAGCGTCAGCAAGTTTCGGGCGTACATCTGCGACGCATGGAACGGAATGGTCGAGGCCAAGTTCGTCGGACCGGTGATGGTGACGCCATGCGCCACGACCGTCTCGTCGGCCTTGGTCAGTTCGCAGTTGCCGCCGCGCTCCGCCGCAAGGTCCACAATGATCGAACCCGGCATCATGCCCTTGACCATCTCCCCGGTCACAATCACGGGAGACTGCCGACCCGGAATCGCAGCGGTCGTAATGATGATATGGCTGTCGGCACAGACGCCGGCCATAAACTCCCGCTGCTTGCGAATGAAATCCTCACCCATTTCCTTGGCGTAACCGCCCTTATCCTCAGCGCCGCCCGTTTCGAGGTCCATCTCGACAAACTTCGCACCGAGGCTCTCGATCTGTTCTTTCACCGCAGGTCGCACGTCATAAGCGGAAACAATCGCCCCAAGGCGCTTGGCCGTGGCGATCGCCTGCAAGCCCGCGACCCCGGCACCTACCACCAGTACGTGCGCTGGCTTAATCGTCCCCGCAGCAGTCATAAACATCGGAAACATGCGCGGTGCCATGTCGGCCGCCAGCAGTACGGCCTTATACCCGGCCACCGTCGCCATCGAAGACAACACGTCCATGCTCTGTGCGCGTGTGATGCGCGGGATCATCTCGAGCGCAAACGCGATCACGTTCTTCGCGGCCAACTCCTGAATCGCGCCGGGCTCCCCAAGCGGATCCATCATCGCCAGCACAATTTGCCCAGACCGCATCAGCTCAAGATCAGCCCGTCCGGCGGCCTGGTTGGCCCCGAAGCCCCGCACCTGAAAAATAGCATCGGTCGCACTAAACACGGTCGCCCGATCAGGCACAACCGTGGCCCCACGCTCCGCGTAGGCTTCATCCGGGTAGCCGGCCGCATTACCCGCTCCGGCCTCAATCACCATCTCATGCCCGGCCTTCGCCAGGGCAGTGGCCGAGTCCGGGATCAGGGCGACACGCCGCTCACCAGGGAAAGTTTCTTTGGGAACTCCGATTTTCATGCTACGCATTCCAGCGATGTTTCAGTTCCGGCGGCAGCACCCACCAAGCACCCGCGCTCGCCGTCTCTCCGATCGAGTGGGCACCATACCGCACATCGACGCCCCATGCCACCAAGATGCAGACGAACACCCAATCTGCTGAGATTCCACAGTGAATCACCGGTGGCAGCAGGCTAATCGCCCTTTCGAGGTGTTCCTACAACCCCTCCGCACCCTGTTTGCTCGACTCCAAAATCAGGAATGGCAGTTTGCGTGCCACGTCTCCCATTTCGCAGCCCCAAGAGCACAAAAAACATCTGCATGCCAAAAAGTCATGGTCCGCCGCCGCTACCCAACGAGTTCAAAAGGGGGTTCCAGTGGTCTCCGCTATGCGTCGAGCTAGTGCGACGGTTCGAGCCATCCCCGTTCCACGAGAAAAGCGTAGACCGCATCGGCCGCTAACCGGTGGGCCAACGCATTCGGGTGAATGTCATCCGGGAACAGACGGCTCCCTTCCAGCCCATTGGCCCGCGCGTACTGCCGATACACCGGTGCCAAGTCGAGCAGCGGCACCTTGTATCGATGACAAAACTCAGCCAGCCAATCCTGCGGGCGCGACCATTCGCCCTCCGGCCTGTCGATCTGATAAGCTGTAGGAAAATAGACAATGGCGAAGGATAGCCCGCTGTCATGAGCGGCCGAGGTGATCCAGGCCAAACTTTCACCAGTCATTCGAAGCGCCTCTTGGATATGCGGCGCGTCGAATTGATCGATAATCGTCTTGGGCGCGTAGGCGGTTTCGCGAGCCTTGAGTTCGTCGCGCGTCGGGCCGAACCATTGAAACGTCAGCGCCCGGCTCATACGAAACAAGCCCGACCACTCAAGTACAGACGGCTCCGGTGGCGCAAGGTCTTTGGTTCGTCCGCCGTACTTGACGACCCTGAACTTCTGCCCGATGTCATTCAAGCAAAACACCTGCACGATCACGTCAGGCTCATAACGAAAGCCCTGTGCCATAAGAAGATCGTACTCTTGCCACGGCGAGTACCCTATGACAGATGCGTTCACTACAGAAAGATGCGCATCGCCGCTTGCCTTTTTGGCTTTCGTCTCGATCAGACGCACAAACCCGTCTTCGTCGTTGACGCCCTGCCCAAACGCAACCGAATCACCAAGAAACAATACGCGATGTTCGTCTGCGCGTTTCTCGTAGGAGACTAGCGGACCACGCAGACCGTGTTCGTTGATCCCGTAGCTTGCAGAGCCATCGTTGTATTCAAAGCCGGGTCGAAACGTCCAATACCGCGTCGGGTGCGGCACCATGATTTCGACCTTCGGCCTGATGGCCCGGTAGCCGACCGTGGCAGCCCTATCCGCAGAAACAAGCAACAGCGGGCAAGCACTCGCCAGAGCGACGCGGCTCCACCAACGAGCCACACGCGCGCGAAGCCGTACCAACAGGATGAGCAACCCGATACCCGTAGCCAATCCGACATGGCCCCAAAGCGCCTGCCGCAATGCCGAGAACTGCCAATCCGCCAGGATCAATCCCCATCGATGCATTTCCCATCGGATCAACAACCCCAACGATACGACGACCAAATAGGCGAGCACGACAGACAGGCAGACGATGAACGCGCGCCGACCATCGCGCATCCCAGGCAAGCTGGAAGAACGCCCTTCGACCTCAGTTGGGGATGCAGCAGGCTCGACCATCGCTACGATTATACGCGATGTGCGGACGCCGTCGCATGAGATTCAAAAAACACCAACACAACACACAAGAGACCCGCGACACCAAAGCGCCGCGGGCCTCTACGGGGGGAGATAAACCCTGGATGTTCGATCGGGCGATCAGCCCACTCGAACCTATTCTATTGAACCACGCGCACGCTGCCGTTGTGCGTTTGGACGGCCAGACGCTCGCCGCCGCCACCAATGGTTCCGGTCAGTCGCCGTTTGGTTGCTTCGATCGTCTGCATCGGTACGGCGCAACGAATCCCACCGTTATGAGTCTCGGCCACAAAATCCATAGAGGTTGAATCGCTGACCATGATCTCCACGCCGCCATTGTGGGTCTCGACGCGCCCGCCAACCGCACCGCACTTGGTCAGGTCGGCCATAATCGACCCGTTGTGGGTTTCCAAGTCGATCTCACGCCCGGAAAACGTCGCTTGGATGCCGCCGTTGTGCGTCGCCGCAACCAGCTTCATCCCAGACGTGTCGGCGTTGATCGTGCCGTTGTGGGTTTCAAAATTCAGATCGCCAGCCAAGTCGGAGATGCTGACATGCCCGTTATGCGTGGTGCCGCTGAGATCAATCTCGCTCGGCGCGTAGACATCAAACGAAACAGTGGCGTGCCACGCTGGCGACTTGATGCCCTTCCAACGGTATCCAATCTGCTGCGTGCCTGGGCCGCCGGGCTCGACAAAAACCACCAAGGCCTCCATCGCTGCGGCGGCGTCGGCTGCCGATTTGCCACGCGTCTTTTTCGTAACCGTGACGTAGGCGTCGCCGGTTGTGCCCGTGAAGTGAACGAACCCGTTGTGCGTGTTGACGTCAAGCCGCTTGAGGTCTGACGCATCCACGGCGATTCGCTCCGTGGTTTTCTCCGTCCAAACACCCCTGCCCCAATTCCCGTGAATGCTAATACAACCGACGCTCGACAGCGCCATACCAGCCACCAGCATACCCAGCACGCCCCGTCGCATGTTCATCGCTAACTCCCTGATAACCATTACCATTCGACGCGAGCGCGACGCCACGCCTTCCGCAGTCGAAGTCATTTCCAGCAACTCATTCGTAAAAGCGTACCGTATATTCCCGGTGCTGGTCGGCTTTGCCACGATATCTTACAGAATTGGTGCCGGGATCGGCGACGAGACGAACCCTAACGACGCCACGCACGCAGCAAAATCAAAAATAGCGGCACGCCAACGATGGCCGTCACGACACCGATGGGGAGGGTCGCGCTACCAAGCTGTTGCCCAGACACCCACCCGGCGATTCGCATGGTCACCTGAGACCCCCAATCGCACAAAATCAAAAACGCCCCACCCAACAGCGCCGACACCGGCAACAAAACCCGACAGTCCGAACCCACCAACAACCGCGCCATGTGCGGCACGACCAACCCGACAAACCCGATCGGCCCGCATTGACCGACGGCCGCGGCCACCGCGAGTGTACACGCACCCACGCAAATGACCTGCACACGGCGGATGCTCACGCCGCGCATGGTCGCAAGCTCATCACCAAGCCGGTATTGGTTGAGCGCCCGCGAAAGCACCACCACTGCAACCCACGCGGGAAGCATGAGCGGCAGCAACCGCGTCCCCGCGACCATCTCCACAGCGTCGAGCGAGCCCATCATCCAACGTACCATCGCGAAGGTCTGCCGTTGGCTCGACACGGACGTCACCAGCATCATCATGGCTGAACAAAACAACCCCATCGTCACACCAGCCAGCAGCAGTTCGTTTGAAGTTAACCGGCGTACCCCCGAGGCGATCAACATGACAATACCCACCACCAACACCGCACCAGCAAAGGCCGACACCGCGAGCGAGGAAATGCCACCGAGTGACACAATCCAGCCGATCTTGATCGCGATCATCGCACCGAGTGAACCACCGCTGGCCACACCGAGCGTATAGGGCGTCGCCAAGGAGTTGCGAAACAGAATTTGAAACGTCGCCCCGCACAGCGCCAGTGTGATACCCACCTGAAGCGCCAGCAGCGTGCGCGGCATGCGCTGGTCAAAAATCATACGTGCGGTCTGCGCAAAAACATCCCGCTCTGACTCGGAGACGGTGCCGTCACCGTCAAGATCAGCCCCACCGCGGTCGACCAACTCACTAGCCGAAATGACAATCCCCAACCGCGCCCGCCACGCATCTCGCCAGCCGAACCGCGACGATTCCGTACCCACGCCTGGACTCAGCAGCACCAACAGCAGCAAAAAAACCGCACAACCGCCGAGCCGCAGCCAATACCTTGATGGCGACAGCGCCGTCATTGACGCCTCCCGGAAACCGGCGTAAGCCAGCCGGTGCCCGACGCCTGATCCGTCGCACACACCATCTCCACGCCGAAGACCCTGGAAAGAAGCGCCGGCGTCAGCACATGCGTCGGCACACCAGCCGCAGCCACCGCCCCATCATCAAGCACAATCACATCCGTGCAAAACCTAGCGGCCAGATTCACATCGTGCGTCACCACCACCACCGCCAGTGACTCGCGATCGGCCGTGTCACGCAGCAATTCGAAAATGCTCAGTTGATGTTTCAAATCCAAAGACGCGGTAGGTTCATCCAATAGCAGAATGGAAGGCGTCTGCGCGAGGGCGGCCGCGACATGGACGCGCTGCGCCTCACCACCGGAAAGTGTACCCAGCTTGCGATCCGAAAACACAGCCGTCTCCGTCATCGACAACACCCGCTCGACCACGCGAACGTCCTCGCTCGATTCAAACAGACCAAACGACCGGTGCGGATAGCGCCCCATCAGGACGGTTTCACGAACACTGAGATCGGCATCACCCGACACGGCCTGCGGCACGAGTGCCATCAGCTTGGCGCGGTCCCGCACGACGAGATCGCGCAAACACTTACCGCCAAGCAAAACCTCACCCGCGCTCGCCGTCAGAAGTCCGGCCATCAGCCGCAGCAACGTACTCTTGCCCGCCCCATTGGGACCAACGATCCCCCAGCACTGCCCGGACCGAATATCGAGCGTTACGGGACCGAGAAAGTTTGGACGCTCAGGAAAACCAACACGCACATCGCGCAACTGCAAGTTCGCTACGTCCACGCTCACTTCGATGGCTCCGGATGCAACAACCGTGCGACCTGCTCGACAATCTTCGCGAAACGCGGTGAGGGCATCAGGCTGTGATCGGCCGTGATGATGTAGATGCGGTCGTTCGCCACGGCCGGCACCGTGCCCATCGCACGCCACTCGCGCCGAAGCGACGCCAGCTTCTCGGGCGACGCCTCCGTGCCCGGCATGAACTCGATAATCACATCCGGTCGTTGCGCGGCGATGCTTTCAGGGCTTACCTGTGGGTAGGTCATGTCCAGATGCCCGAACACGTTTTCACCGCCGGCAATCTCGATCATCTCATCGAGAAACGCACCATGCGAGGATGTCAGAATGTTGGCCAGCTTGCCGCGCAGCCTCGATACCGTCACGAAGACGCGCGGCTTCTTCTTTCCGGCGACGCGTTGTCGAACCGCGTTCAGCCGTGACTCAAACGACGCCACCAACGCCTCGGCCGCGTCTTGACGATCCAAACGCTTGCCAAGCTCACGCACGCATTGACCAATGCCCGCGATGGTATCCGTCTCATCGAAAAAGATGCGCACGTTCAAGCTATGGGCCAACCGCTCCACCGACTGGTTGCGACCGCGCAGCACAATCAGATCGGGCCTCAAGATGACAATTTTCTCCAAGTCGGCATCAAACAAGCCGCCAACCCGAGCGCGCTGTGCCAACTCCGGCGGGTACACACAAAACTTGCTCACCCCCACCAGCCGATCACACGCACCCAGCGCGCAAACAATCTCAGCAGCATGTGGCGCGATGGTAATGATGCGCTGCGCCGGGGCGTCCACAGCGCGTACGACAGGTACAGAAAAAGCCAACACGAACCACCAAATCACACGCGGTTTCAGCATACGCCTATCGTATGACGACAGGCGAACCCATGCAAAGCCAAGGCACGCAGCTCAAGGGGTGAACGGGTGCCCCATGCTTCGGGTACGCCCGAAAGGTGGGGGACGAACCGACAGCACCAAGACCTGCGTGAACTCACGAACTGACGACAACCGCCCGGCATGGGCGCTATCGTGAAATACTAGACCCGGGGCACCAAACACACGTCTTGCACGCTTCGTCCCGTGAGGCTCGATACCGGAATCGTGCCGTGCGGCTGTCCCGGCTTGTTCGGAGCCCAACAGATGATCCGATCACGAATGTCAGACGTCGCCACGATCAGATCAGCCGCGACCTCGGCCCGGCGCAGCGTCTGACCACCCGCTTCATACTCGCACAAGAAACTGTCACCGAGCACGCGTGCGCGAACACTCAAGGAGGTGTCCGTGTAGATGAGCCGCTTCACGCCGCCGCCGTCGAGCACGCAGATTGACTCGGCCGCCCGCCGTGACCCACGATGAAGCCGCTCGGGGTCGTCGTGTTGACCGTGCGTCCATAGCAACACATCACCGTCGCTGTTACCCGCAAACACGCCATCACCCGTCACGCACAGCGCCGTGATTGCGTCCGCACTGCCCGTATAGACATGGCTCGGATGATCCACGGCGTCGGGTCGCCAGACAATCACGCGGTCATCCACAGCGCAATACAACGAACCACCATAAGCGCAAACACCGCGGACCGTCTTCGCGCCGCCCGTCAACGCCTCAAACAACACCTGACCATGACCCGGATCATCCGCGCGCCACTGGTACAAGCCGAGCTCGGAATGCGCACCGTAGATCGAATCACCCAAAAGCGCCGCTGAATTAAACCCGCCGCGAACGGAACGGGCGTGGTCGACAGTATAGGTAGGGTCCAGCTCGGACTGATCGAGCCGCAACGAATAAATCCCCGTCGCAGCCCCAAGCAGTAGCACCGGCGAACCCGTTTCACCAAGCACGCACTGAACCGATCGCACGCCACCGACAGCCCCGGACACCGTGAGCCTACGCTTCGGCGCAGCGAAGTCACCCGGCTTATAAAACAGCAGCTCTGCACCGGCGGCCACCACAATCCACTCGGTCGCATTCGCAGCGATCTGAGAAGAAAAGAGCGCCGTATAGAGCTCACCGCGCTGCTTTTCGGAAAACGTCTTGATTAAGCCGGAAAACGCCGCGCCCGGAGAGTCGGCGGCCAGCGCCGTCAGCCGCTCCAGCAAACCGGTGAGATGATCGACATGCTCGCGCTGCGCTGCGGCCAGCGCCGTACGCAGTTCACGAGAAGCCTCGTGCTCGACCGTCTTGCGGACAGCCTCCTCCCGCGATACCTGCACACGCCGCACCGCATCCGACTCGAACCGAACATCCACGCCCCCCTCGATCACAAGCCCGGCCTCGAAGCATGTCCCTTGCAACGCCTTGGCCACGGTACCCGCGACCTGTTCCGCCGCACGCCCATCAACCAGAGACGCCGCCTCACAATCCCCGGCCGCATCAACCAACCCCAGCCGCAGGGACGGCGATAAATAGCGCAACAGGTCCACCGTGTTAATCGTCCGCCGCGAGCCGAGTACCGTCTTTCGAAACGTCGCAAGATCGCCGCGTTCGGGAATCACACCCACACGGATTCCCACGGTCGCGACGCATCGGAAACCATCCTGGCTCGTCACCACACATTCATCGAACGCGAGTGCCATCGGCGTGACGCGAACGAAGAACACATCTTCCACACCGCCGTCGCCTTCCACCACCTGGCCCGGGCGAACCAACACCTGCCCGCCGGACGCCTTAGTCACCAGCGCAGACCAAGCCGCCGGTAGATCAACCCGGCGTCGCATCAGACCGAACAGATCATCACCGGGAACCAACAACGCAGCGTGATCGACGCCGTCGAAGAAAACTTGTAGATCAATCTTGCTGCCGCTCATGGTGACTTTCTGATGATGTACTTCGTGCACTCATGGGCACCCCCGTGCGCTCACGGTGTACCTTCGTGCGTGGCACGCAGCCCTAACCTCACCCTGGTATTCGCAAATCCCCAGACGCTATTCCACTATTTTGATTGCGAAGCGGGCTTTCCCTGGCCGTCGAACGTCTCAAACCGGACCAGGTCGGCCGGGTTGACCGACGGTGCCGTCTCCTCGATCACGGCCAGCACGTCCTTCATTTCGATCATACGGGGCTCACCGCCGGCGACGGCCTCCATGAACGGTTTTTGCGCGGCCTGTGCCGCGATGTTCTTAATATCCGCACCGCTATACCCCACGAGCCGATCGCAAAGCGCCCCATAGTCCACATCTACAGCGAGCGGGCGACCGTCAAAGTAGATTTCCAACAACCGGTACCGCGCCGGCGCGTCAGGCAGGTCCACATAGATTTTTGCGTCGAGCCGCCCCGGACGAAGCATCGCCTCGTCCAGCATCCACGGCCGGTTCGTCGCGCCGATAAAAAGCAGCGCCCGACCGGCCTTGCGATCAAACCCCTCAAGCTCCTGCAAAATCTGAGGGACCACGCGTTGCATCACGCTCGAACTGTCGCTCTTACGCTTGGGCACCAGCGCTTCGATCTCATCCAAAAAGATCACGGCCGTCGGCTCGGCCTTGGCCGCCTCAAACAGCTTCCGCACGTTTTGCTCCGCCTCACCGACCCACTTGCTCAGCATCTGCGCGGGCGACACGACGAAAAACGTCGCATCAATCTCGTGGGCGATGGCCCGGGCGATCATCGTCTTGCCCGTCCCCGGCGGGCCATACAACAACACGCCGCCGCCCGTGCCAATGCCGTAACGCTGCGCCAGCTCCGGATGCATGAACGGATAGATCATCTTCAGCCGGATTTCTTCCTTCACGTCTTCGAGCCCGGCGATATCATCAAAGCCGATGTCCGGCTTTTCCTTGACGATCCAGTCCGAGGCGTCCGCGCCGGAGTCGCCCTCCTTTTCACCCTGACGCGCGGTGACCGGTCGGCGTCCCTTGCCGCCGGACTTATGCTGCGCGTCGCTATCCTTGGCCAGGTCAATCAACTCGGCCGCCAGCTCCTCATGCTGACGCCGCGCCTCGGGCGACTTCGCGGCCTCGGCCAGTTCAATCAGACACTCGGCCGCATCCACCAGATAAGTCTTTGCGGCCAGGAAATCACCATTCTTGTAAGAGGCAACGCCCTTGGTCTTGAGCCGTTCAAATGTAGAAAAGGATACGGTCATGGTGTTTCGCAACGTCGTGCCCGACGCAATCTTCGGCGTTTGGAATTACTTTTGCTTCTCACCCGGAGCCTTGAGTGAATCCAACTCCGCCCGGAGACCGGCCAACTTGTCCAGTTCCTTTTGATGCTCGGCCTCGGTCTCGGCGTCGATCAGACGATCAATCTCAGCATCGCTCACAACCTCCGACGCACCGGACATCTCCGCGTCTTGGGCGGCCATGTCTTCTACGGAATCGAGGAACATGTCCATACGTTCCTCCATCGTCTGCGATTGGACCATCGCCTTTTCCCAATCGCCCTGGGTTTTCACCAAGTCGGTCTCACCGAAGAGCTTACTGATCTCAGAAGCCATCATCCCCATCGCACCGGCGAAATCCGCAGACGCCTCAGCCTGCCGCTTGATGAGCAGCGCGTTCTTCACGGAAAGCAACTGCCGCTCGAGCATTTTTCGAACTGTGGCCGTCTTCTTCAGCGAGTTACGGATGAAATTGTACTGCCCGGTGTCGCCGATCTTCTTGGCGTGCTGCGCGTTCTTGATGAACTCATCCTGAAACTTCGCCTGCTCGCGAATCGACTTCTCAATCCGGCGGATGCCCTGACGAATCTTGATGTCGCGCTCGATCCGACGCTCTTCCGATGATTTGAACAATCCCATAATAACTGCCTCTACAATCGAAGAGCGACCCACCGTCCAACGCCAACCGGGTGCCCCATGCTTCGCGTACGCCCGAAGGGTAGGGGACGGACCGCACATCACTCAACGCAGGTGCCCCAAACTTCGCCACCGACGAAGCACGGGTGGCCCATGGCTTCAGCCGTGGGGGACGCGAACCGAACGCTATTCGACGCCCCCACCTCCAAAAAGGTGAACCATCCAATAGATTCGCTACCCGCGTTTCCTAGTAATACTCACGCTCCGGAATCAAGATCCACAACAACACGTAAACGAAGATCCCGGGAAAGCCCGCCGAAAAAATCGACAGCAACACATACCCAACGCGCACGGCCGTCGGATCAATACCGAAGTATTCTCCCAGCCCACCGCACACGCCGGCCACCTGCCGGTTGGCCGCGCTTCGACGCAAAACATTTCCCGATGAACTCATCAACCTACCTTTGCTCAATCCCTTTCGATCCAACCACCGCACAGGTGCCCATTCTTCGCCACCGACCGGGTGCCCCATGCTTCGGGTACGCCCGAAGGGTGGGGCACGGACCACTTTCCCTACGAAACTACTCAGCAGCCGCCCGCTTATCGCGAACGCCGCGATCGGCCTCCTCGAACGCCTCAGTCGAGTCCGTAATCACGCCCGCATCCATCTTGCCCCAGATGTCCATCACACCCTGACCCGCGGCACTCAAGCCCGCATCGCTCTCATCAGCGCCGGACCCGATCGCAAGAATGTCGTCAAGCCGCTCCTGATACAATTCCGCACGCACCGAATCCGATTCGATCATCTTGCCGAGCCGCAGCATGTCCCCGGCGCTAATCAGCCCCAGCTTGCTACTGTTCCCCGCGCGGTCCGCGTTTTCACGAAGCATCCGAAGCCGCGACACCGTCATCGCCTCTTTGCTGCGAATGTTGAGCTGGCGACCCAGCATCAACTGCTCCGTCGTACGCAGCTCAAACTCTTGCGCCAAAATGCGCCGCACCTCCGGCGTTTTTTCCTGAGCGCCGCGGTCAAAAAGCTGCTGCTTCTCATTGGCCAACTTCTGCACTTTCTTGAGAAGCTGCGTACGGTCCTTCTCCAGCAGCAATTCCTGCCGACGCAACTCCGCCCGTGTCATCTGCGACACGGATTTCTTTCGTTTCGTCAGCCACTCAAAAAAAGCCATAGACCCACTACCTCACTCTTCTCAATATCCGAAAACGCCCGACCACTTCGCGTCACGATCGACGCCATGCTAACTCAAGACGCTTCGGCATCTTTCTGTTTATCCGGCTCCGCCGGCGCTACCGGCGGCGGCTGAACCACCTCCGGGCTATCCGTCGTCACGGCGTCGGCCACAGTCTGCGACGGTGTTGCTGCGGACGGCTGCGCAGCATTCGGCTCCGGCGGCTCCGGCACGTCCTCAAACTCGCGAAGGATCGCCAGCTCCTCATCGCTCGTGAGCGACGATTCCATTTCCGTCTCAAGCGTGGCCACCATATCCACGTCCGCCTTGAGGCTTTCCAGCATCTCCTCCGCCTTGACCGCGTTCTCCGTCAACTCCGCCGTGTCCGGGAGCTTGGCCATCGTGCCCTGCTGGATCAACGTCAAGTTATGGATGTCCGTGCTGAGCACGTTGATCTGCTGATTGAGCATGGCCGCAACGGTGTTCTGCCGCGCCACGTCCTTACGCACCTGGTTGAGCTGCGCCGCGATCCGCCGCTTGGGTACGGAAGAGGTCGCCTTCTTGCCCTGCTCGAAGAGTGCCGCCTCCTTCTCCTCAAATTTGCCGATGTCTTCGTAGATGCGATCTCGACGCTGGCTCAACGCCGCACGGCGCTCGGCAAGCAAGTTGATCTTCGCAACCTCATCGCCCTCACCGGATAACATCTGACGGATGCGGTCGATCATATTCATGGAACGTCTCTCCTCGGTCGTCGTCATCGCGCCGCGAAACAGCAAGGTCTCACCGTGCGTCTTCGCCAGCCTTAGCTCGGGCTCGGCATCTGCGACCGCCTCAAAACCCTGCCGCACGACATCTTCCGGCAGACCGGACTTCCGAGCAACCGCCGAGACCGACAAACCGCCCGTGAGCAGGTCCGCGCTGCTTTCTTCGATATACTTCTGCACGCGGGCCACCTTTTGCTCGGCATTTTCCGGGTCAAAGATCTTCAAAACTCTCGGGTCCGCACCCTCACCGGCCTGCGAGACGCGCCAACCCCCCACGCCGTACGGCTCCACCAGCACGACCGTCACATTCGCCATCTCGATACGCCCCTCGCGGGCGTCATCCGTAAACCCGCTGGGACTGCACACACCAATAATCTGCGGCGTCTTCGCGTCACCCACCAACTGCCGAACGTGATCGACCAGCTCACCCAGACCAACCGGCGGTGCGGGTTCCGTCGAGGACTTCGCATAGTGGCTCAACGGCGACAACACCGACGCGATCGCCACACCCGTGCGGCGCTTCCAAAACAACAACCGCCGTTCAAACCCGGTGAGGCGCAGCCGACGGTTAGCCGGCAGCGTCTTGAGCAACTCACGGTCCGGACGGCGGTTGGAAGCCAGCAGCGCGCGCGGCCGATCGCAATCATCCACACGCACAGTCTGCCACGTCGAACCGCGAAAATGCGTCCCCTTGGCCGCCTCGAAATTCGTCTCTAACGCAGAGAGAAATTCGGTCTCATATTGAAACGCCTTTTCGGCACTTACGGTCATCGTCTGATACGACCTTTCCTCTAGTCAACGTCGATCAACTTCTCACCACATTGGCTGCAATAGCTCGCGGGTCGGTGCTCTACGTGTCGGCACCGCCGGCTCGGGCATACGCGGGGCGTCCTTTCGCCCATCGGCGTCGCCGCTGGCACCGCCTCCGCGCTCCGCCGTTTCATGCCGCGCGGCATGAGCACCCGCAGGACACTTTTACGCGTCGAGGCCAATGCTTGGCACACGACATAGATAATCCCAAAGAAAAACGCGGCCACACCAACGACGAACAGACACAAGATGATCAGAATGTTTGACATTCACGCCGCTATGAACCCACAATAATCACGACATCACCGTCAAGCTCTTACCGCACTTGATACAATAACGATCGCCAAGCTGTACGAAATCGCCGCAATGCCGGCACTTCGGTGCCTGCGCCACCAACTGATGCCCGCAGCCGATGCAAAAATTATCCACCCGCGACACAACCGCCCGACACGCCGGGCATGTCACGCCCGCCGCATCAGCCCGAACCGCGCCGACTGGCAGCGGTGGTGGGTCCACGACAGCACCATCCCGATGCAGCGACGCCAGCATTTCCTGCGCCGAGGCGTACCGCCGATCACGCCGGGCATAGCATCCCTGAAACACCTCATCCAAGTGCGGCGGCGCATCCACCCGCAACGCGGTCGGCACCTCACTCCCGTGCGGACGCTTGCCCGTTAGCATTTCAAACAGCACAATCCCGCACGCGTACAAATCAGATGACGCATCGACGTCGGCCCCCTCCTTGTGCTCCGGGGCCATGTACGCCAGCGTACCCGCGATGCGATGTTCCGCATCACCTTCCAAACTCCCGCTCTGCATGATGGACTCGGTCGTCGCGCGTCCGACCTTACCCAGCCCGAAGTCCGTCACCCGGACCGCTTGTTCCGTGATCGACGCCAGTTCCGCCAACGGGTGCGCCAGTAAGATGTTCGCGGGCTTAATGTCTCGATGAATCAGACCCTGCTCGTGTGACGCGGCCAACGCACCGAGCACGCCACGCATCACCGCGACGGCCGCCGATATCGGAAACGAGTCCGCATAGTGATCGATCGCCTCGCGAAGCGACGGGCCTTCCACGCACTCCATCACCATGTACGGCGGCTCACCGTAGGGATCGAGATCAATCACCCGAACGATGTTCGGATGCTTCAGCCCATGAACTACGACGCCTTCACGCTGCAAGTGACGCACATACTGCGAATCCATCGGCACCTTAATCGCGACGATATCGCCCAGCACATGGTGGCGCGCACGCCACACCTCCGCGAAGCTGCCCGTACCCAGGCAGCGATCGAGCAGGTAATTGTTGATTCGGTCGCCTTGTTTAAGCATCGACATTCCAAAACTCTTTGGCGGCACCGCCCGTGGCCGAACGTTGTCCAAAACCTTAGGCTAGAAATCCTCCGCACGTTCCGCCAGGTATTCGCACACCTTGAAATTATAGACGGCGGCCGACAGGAATCCAAGAAACAACACCATCCACGTCAGCGTGCCCAGCCCGCCGACACCGCCGATCAAGAAAACCGCGAGCAACACGTCCGCCACCACATACCCGCCCAGCATCATCGCGGCCGCCCCGTTGGAATCCTTCGCCATGACCCAAGTCGTCACGAAAAAGGTCGCCCACGGAAGCATGGCCACCACACCGAGCCAAACTGTTGCATATTTGACCGCATGCCAAACCGTCCGCAAATCATCCGGATTCCGGTAGCACCAGTACCCACCGCCCAACAGCGCCGCAACGAGAATCGCCGTGACCACCTTACCACCGATGTAACCTCCGGCCGTCGTCAACATATCAAGCTCTCACCAACTCGAACCCTGGGCGGGCACCCCAGCCGATACCAACCGGACCGCCACCTGTAGTAATCTACCCGCGAACCACCCGTCGGGCGATGATAAACCGCTCCCACGATTGTAATTCGTGACTTTTATCGTTTTATCTGTACGAAATCGCCACGAAATGGCTTAGCTGGCGGATGTGCTCGTGGATTCGTTCGCGACGACAATCCGGTTTTTCCCGGCTGCCTTCGCTTGGTACAAGGCGCGGTCGGCCGCCCGCATCAGTGCGTCGGCCGAATCCACATCGACGGCGTGCAAGCTGGCGAGCCCGACACTCATCCCCACCTTGACGCCGGGATACCCTTCCTGAAGGTCAACCGCGAACTGCTCGACGATTCGCTCGGCGAGTACGGCAGCACGGTCTCCATCGGTCTGAGGCAGGAGGACGATAAACTCATCACCGCCATACCTTGCGGCCACATCGGCGGTCCTTAATTGAGCCTTGATCGTCTGAGCCACGAGGATCAACAATTCATCACCAACCTGATGCCCAAACTCATCATTGGCCGACTTGAACTCGTCGAGATCAATCATGATGCACGACAAATCAGACTGGTAACGATTGGCCTCGGCAAAGGAACGCTCCACGACCTCGCTAAAATGCCGTCGATTGTAAAGCCCCGTCAGCGGCTCACGAGACGCCAACTCTCGAAGCTGATGCGTACGAAAGGCCACACGATCTTCCAGTTCCGCGTTGAGACGTACCAGCCGATCGTGCGTCTGCTGGTGCTGATCGGCCATGTAGTTAAACGCATTCGACAACCGACCGATCTCATCGCTCCGCCTGACGGGCGCACGAACGTCGAGCCCACCCCGTGAAAAACGCCGCATCAAATCCGCAAGACCATCCAACGGGCTGATAATCTGCCGGATTAGCAAAAAACCAAGCGGTATCGCAAGAACCATCGCTACGAGTCCCACGCCCACGAGAATATCAAGACGGCTCGACAACGACTGATTCCAGACGTCGCCGATCACACCCGTGCGAACGTAACCCAAAAGCTCCATGTCACCGTCGTCGGACCGATGCGTGACCGGATAGGTAACGTCCAGGAGGACGCGACTCGCATCAACCGCGGTGACATAGGCCGGTCGCCCGGGAACCGGAAGCCGACCCTCAGCCGGCAAGTTCAACACCGACGACACTTTACCTTTCCCGTTCGACGCCTGAGCCACACGCCGACCGCCAGGGTCGGTAATCACCACATACTGCAACGGCGAACCGTTTGCAGCGGCGTCCACCAAATCCTCCAGCGCGGGTAAATCGTCCTCCAACATCGACCGTTCGACAGACTTGGCCAGTAGACTCGCAGCGTTAATCAGTTGAACGTCCTGCTCGTTCCTGGAGGCTTTTCGCGTGGTATCAAGCAGGTAGGTGGCAACACCGCCTGTCACACACAGCGTCATCCCCACAACGAGCAGCGTGGCCTTGACCTGCAAGCTGCACAACATGGTGATCACCGCGCGCCGACGCCGGTAACGTTCCCAAGAATTCGTTTTCACCGAATCACCCAAACCGCCCCCAGTTCCTCTCAGGTCCAGTGCGCGCCATGCCAGAAACACGACGCACCTAGTACTGTCTCCAATAAGGTCGTTCAGCTTCTTACCCCCTCCCTTGGCAAGGGAAAAAGAAAGAGCGTCAATCTTGTTGATAACGGCACTAGCTGAGAGAATATCGACGGCTGGCTGATGCGACTCAATAAGCCGCTATCGGACGAAAATTACAGACAGGGGAAACAATGAGGCCCAGAAGCCAAACCAACCCCGCGCATAGACCGATAACCCAGGCGTTGGTCCTGCCGGCCATGGAGTAAGATGTGAAACGAGATGCGGCTAGCGCCAGTGGAGCCGAACGAGCGTCGTCACCGAGCGGCTATTCGGAAGCGTGAGCCGGAGCGTTGTCGGCCGCCTGATGGGCTCGCTGGCGCAGCATATCCAGCGCTTCGCGAACTTCGGTGGCCATGCGCGTATTCGGAAAATCACGAATGATTTCCAACCCAACCGTCAAGGCATCCTGCCAACGACGCTCGGTAACTGCAAAACGGAATTGAATGCCAAGCTGCAACAGCTTTTCCTTGAACACCGTACGCGCGGTATTCTGAAGCTCCTCTGCCTCAGCGGGCGAAAGGTATTGGTCCAACTCTTTCAACACGTCAATCGCGAGATCCGTATCGGTTCGGCGTACCGCGTCATCCCACGCGAGCTTGAGCTCCTGCTTGTGCTGCTCCTGCAAAGCGTTCATACGGTCCTGAAGATTCTGCACGCGTGAATCACCGGGCAAAGCCGTGAGCAAACGGTCGATCTCTGCCTGAGCCCGAGCCCAGTCGTGCGACTCGAAATGACTATCAATCATCTCAATCGCTTCAGTCAAGCGGGCCTGGATACGCGCCTCGCGCGCATCGTCAATTTCCTCACGAATGCCCGCGCCTTCTTCATTGAAGCCGAACCGCCGCTCCATCTCATCAACCAAGTTCAGGGCAGCATCCCAACGCTCGCCACGGACATTGTTCCGGATCGTATCGCGTAACGCGTCGAGTTCCTCATCCCGCCGGGCCAAAGACTTGGCAGCGTCTGAAATCCGAGTGTTTTGCGCGATCGCCTCGAGCGCTTTGTGCTGGGCCGTGAGCACACCCTGCAAATCGCGTATCTCGCCAAGCTGCCGGTTGACGGTAGATTCCACCTTCAACAACAGCGGCACGAAAGTCAGCACCACCACAGCGGCAAACGCCAAGAAGCCGCCGGCCACGATCATCCAGGTACCACCCGAATCACCGTATCCGGAAAGCCCAAGCACCACGAGCGCCAACGAACCCAGCATGGCCAACACACACGCCGCGTTCTGAAGCCAACGCACTCTAGAGAATCTTGTTATAGGCTCCGCCATGACTGACCATCCATTTGATGCGAAACTCCCAGGACCGCCGCAGCAATCCGACCGATCACACTACCCAACAGTCTAACCGGATTCCGGGTCAGTTTCGAACCACAAATTCGCGACCACCCGCACCGGAGCCCACCGCCTGAATCACAACTGGCTCCTCAGACTCGGAAGCCTCACGTAACAACCGATCACGCTCTTTCCTGGCCTTAGCGTTCTTCGCCGAAAGACCCTGCTCCGTTCGTTCGACCTCGTAAGCGACGATCCGCAAGAAGGACAACGCGCCCAAGCCACAAACGCCACCCCAACCTGCCACTTTCCAGCTACCCATGATACGCCCCAATCAAGTGTCCCAGAGCCTTATCGGCATAATTATGGGTCACGGCAACCCCACTAGCTGGAATCTCAATCATGGAAGATTATCGGACTATGGCTGCCTCAATGCAACGCAGCTTGAAGTACTAGCGAAATTTGGGCGATCTTGGAACAATGGGCGATCAGGTGGCGGAGCGATCCCAAGCCGTGGCCACACCATCTCAGCGTATGACTACATCCCAGCGCATGACTACGCGTTACGGTAGGCGATGAAGTCAGCGATAAGCTGCTTCGTAATCGGGCCGGGTTTGCCATCACCAACGACGCGCTTCTCGACCTCCGTGATCGGGATCACCTCGGCCGCTGTGCCGGTCGCGAAGCACTCATCCGCAATATACAAATCGTGCCGAACGATCGACTTCTCCGAAACCGCGATGCCGCGTTTTTCGGCGAGTTCCATCACAAGCTTGCGCGTGATACCGTCGAGAATCCCCTCGCAGGTTGGCGGCGTGACGATCTTCCCGTCCATGACAAGAAAAATGTTGTCTCCGGTACACTCGGCCACATTCCCCTGTGCGGTCAACATGATTGCCTCGTCGGCTCCCGCGTCACGCGCCTCTAGCTTGGCCATCACGTTGTTCAAGTAGTTGAGTGATTTCACCCGCGGGCTGGTGCTGTTCGGATGGTTGCGTGTGATACTTGATACGATGCAATGCAAACCGCGTTCATAAGCCTCTGGCGGGTAGAGCGCAATCTTGTCGGCAATGACGATCACCATCGGACATGCCGTGTGCGCAATCGAAATCCCAAGCGAACCGACGCCGCGTGTCACAATCAAACGAATATAACCATCGGCATCAATGCCATTCGCGGCCATGGTCTCATGCATGGCGTTGGCCACTTCATCCGGCGTCATGGGGATTTCAAGCCTCAGCGCCTTGGCCGACTCGTAGATGCGCTTGATATGCTCTGCCTCTTTGAAGATCTTGCCGTTGTAAATACGGATGCCTTCAAAGACGCCATCACCATAAAGCAGCGCATGGTCGAACACGCTCACACGGGCTTCCGCAGCCGAAGCAAGTTCAGTACCCATCCAGATTTTCAGATCGGCGCGAGGCTCAAACGGGTTTTGCGACATCTTCTGTACCTCTGTTGCGGTCGTTGTCATATGCTGACCTCCCTTGCCTGCGAGCGCACCACCTGCGAACGCACTTACCAAGAACGTAACCTACTGCTCTGAAAATCTGAGACACCGCTAAGCCGGAAGCAGACCAGACGATACCATTTCCGGCTCAACAATCTCCCCGTCGTGCAGACTCACCACACGGTGGGCACGTTTTGCGACCACGGGGTCGTGGGTGACCATCACAACGGTCTGCCCGTCCTTGTTCAGCTCCGTCAACAGGTTCAGAATATCGGCTCCCATCGACGCATCCAGGTTACCGGTTGGCTCGTCCGCGAGCAATAGCGACGGACTATTGATCAGCGCCCGGGCGATGGCCACGCGCTGCCGCTCGCCGCCGGAAAGTTCTGCGGGACGGTGCTTTACGCGCTGCAACAACCCCACGCGGTCAAGCATTTTCGCCGCCGCGCGACGCGTGTCAGACCGGTTCTTGAACCACGAAAAAAACGAATGCTTCACCAACGCCGGTAGCAGCACATTCTCCAAAACCGTCAGTTCCGGAAGCAGGTGATAGAACTGAAACACGAACCCGACTTCACGGTTACGAAACTGTTCTCGCAAGGACGTCGGCATATCAAAAAGCCGACGCCCCCCGAACTCGACCGAGCCCTGGTCCGGCGTGTCCAGCGCACCGAGAATGTGCAGCAGCGTACTCTTGCCGGAGCCGCTGGACCCCATGATGACCAGGAACTCTCCGCGTTCAGCAGAGAGCCCGACACCGCGCAACACGCGCAGCTCAGATGGACCCATCTTGTATGACTTATGAATGTTATGAGCTTTAAGCATGTTGGTTTCTACTCGTAACGGAGTGCCTTCACCGGCCACACCCGCGCCGCCAAGATGGCCGGAACCAAAGAACCCACCATCGACGCAACGATCGCCATCACCCCGACCCACACCGCATCGGCCTGCTTCACGACCTCGGGGATCTTATCAAACGAGTAAACATCCGGACTCCAAATCCGAAGCTGCGGGTTGAGCTGCGCGAGAAGGTCCTGAATGTCATTCACATTCCACACAAACAGGCAGCCAAGAAAAACGCCAAGAATAGCACCGACAATACCCACAGCACCCGCGTATGCTACGAACAACGCGGCCACCCCCCTCGCACTACCACCGAGCGCCTTAACGATGCCGATGTCGCGCGTCTTCTTTTCCACGATCATGTAAAAGATACAACCGACCAAGACAACCGCCACCATACTAATCAAGCCAAACAGCGACGTAACAAGCACCTTTTCCTTTTCCACGGCCGCGATGAAATCACGTTGCAAGTCCTCCCAGGTGGACACACGCACCGAACCCAAGAGACGAATATCATACGCGTCCAACACGCCGGCGTTTAACACCAAGAACTCCATCCACGCAGCCTGAATCGCGGCCTTCCCCTCATTCAAACCCACACCCTCTTTCAGCTTGATCAGAAGCTGGTTCGTGCGGGCTCTTGTCATCGTACCGTCCATTCGTTCTTGCGGGTCCATAGCGAGCTTGTGCTGCAATGTCTGGAAGTCAACGTACATCTGAA
Organism: Planctomycetota bacterium; assembly: GCA_024278695.1. GTDB lineage: Bacteria > Planctomycetota > Phycisphaerae > UBA1845 > UBA1845 > JAJRSP01. The sequence continues at coordinate 37,127 of JAJRSR010000005.1, forward strand.
GACTATCCACCTCGAAAATACCGGTGTGGGAGTCATCAGAATAACGCATCAAAAGCTTCACCGGCGGCTCACCACCAACGTTACCCGTGGTACTCAGCGGCATCAGCGTAACCGCGACGGTGGCACCACGCGCCAAGTGCCGACTAAAACGACCGTCCGCATTACGGTAAAACACAAGGTCACAGCCAAGAATCGCACCGGGCAGCGCCTTGTTGCGGTAGCCCGGCTCGCCAAGACCTTCCGCGAACATGCGCTCACTCGAATAGCCGTCGGTTAGCGGATACGCCACGGTCACATAGGGGAGCTCATCGAATGTTTCGATCGCCTTCGGATTGGTCTCGGCGGCGCGCCACTGACGGTTGGCTTCTTCCAGTTCCTTGGGCAATTCGAGCTTGCCGGATGCGGTATGACCGGCCACCGGTATCTGCTGCTTTTCCAGGCTCGTCGTACCGGGGTAGTAGCGTTCGTAGTGAAGCCCCTCGCCGAACTCAGTCACGCGCGCGTAGTCGTCGAGGCAAATTCCCATGATTCGCGTCGGGACGGTCTGGGTCGTGGCCGGGACGCGGAACACGCCGTAGCTGTTGATCGCAGGCGTCGATAGCGCCACCGTATCGGGAAGTTCTTTTAACAGATAATCCGTGAACTCCTGGTACATCGGAAAGCCCTGCAACGTGGCGTTGGCCATGACGATGTCGCCGAACAACCCCTTGGACCGCGTGCGCACGGAATCCAGGAAACCGCCCATCACGCTAAGCACCACGAGCACCATCGCCACGCACAACGAAACCGCAGCCACGCCGAAAAAGGCAATCAGCTTCGTGTGCAGGTAGCGCCAGGCTAAAAACCACTTATACATAGATGTTTGAGAACATTGTGATCGCAGCTTTCGAGCGATCCTACCTTTAGCGTGTTAGCCCTGAAACCGCGCCTCGGCTTCTGCTGCTTCGGGCGGTGCGGCGTCGGCAGCACCGGTCTTCGGCGTTCGTTGCAACGGGAAAAGGATGACGTCACGAATGCTGGAGCTACCCGTGAGCATCATCACCAGCCGATCAATTCCAACACCAAGCCCCCCCGCCGGCGGCATACCATACTCCAAAGCCAAGACAAAATCCTCATCCATGACCGCCATCGTTTCGTCACCCTCACCCGCAAGCTTCTGCTCGAAGTTGGCCTGCTGCACCTGGGGGTCGTTGAGCTCGGTATACGCGTTGCCCAGCTCCATCCCACACACAAACGCCTCAAACCGCAACGCGATGTTGGCGTCGTCAGGATGCCGCCGCGTCAGCGGACAAATGGCGGCCGGATAGTCGTACACGAAAGTCGGCTGCATGAGGTGCGACTCCACCGTCGCCTCAAACACATCGTTCACGACTACGGCGTCGGCCTTGCCTGCGTGATCCATCCCAAGCTCGCCGGCCTTTTTTCGCACAGCGACCACATCATCCATCGAGACGCCGGCGTGCTCAAGCAGCAGCTCGCCGTACGACTTTCGGTTCCACGGCGGCGTGAAATCGATCACCTTGCCCAGGAATACGGCCATCATTCTGCCCTGCGCGATGCCATCGCGTGCCTCACGATAGGCGGCCAGGTGCGCCCGCTCGGCGAACTCAGCCGCCGCCGTCTCGTTCGCGTCTTCACCTTCTTTGGGTTCGCTAAGGCGCGCGAACTCCCGCTCCAGCGCCTCGCACCTGGCGGGTAACGCGGTCTTGGTAGACACCTCAAAGGCAGCCGACGTCATCTGCTCCACGCGCTCCATCATTACATGATAATCCGCGTACGCCTCATACAGCTCGATCATCGTGAATTCGGGGTTGTGCTTGGTGCTGATACCCTCATTGCGAAAGTTGCGACTAATTTCAAAAACGCGATCCATACCACCCACCAGCAGCCGCTTGAGGTAGAGCTCCGGGCTGATACGCAAAAACAAATCCATATCCAGCGTATTGTGGTGCGTCGTAAAAGGTCGAGCCGCAGCGCCACCATACATCGGCTGAAGCACCGGCGTCTCCACCTCGCAATAGCCCAGACCCACCAAACTCTCCCGCACCGCGTGAATAATCGCGCTGCGCTGCTTGAACACGTCTCGAACATCGGGATTGGTAAACAGATCCACATAGCGCCGCCGGTACCGCAGATCAATATCGGTCAGCCCGTGCCATTTTTCCGGCGGCGGACACAATGATTTGCAGAGCACGGTGAGCGAATCCACCCAGAGCGTGAGCTCGGCCGTCTTCGTGCGACCGAGGACACCTTCAGCCCCGATGATGTCACCCAGGTCCAGCTTTTTAAGCACGGGCCACGCATCGCCCAAGTCGGCCTTGCTGAGCCCAAGCTGAAGATCACCCGTACCGTCGCGAATGGTCAAAAACGCGAGTTTGCCCATCACCCGAAGCAGCACAATCCGCCCCGCGAGGCGAAGGCGAAGCTCGCTCCGTTCACCGGTGGGAAGGTCCATTTGGCCGGCTTGCGCACGAACGTCACTGACGGCCGTCAGATCGGGAAAACGCCCACCGTAGGGGTCCACGCCCAGTTCGACCAGGGCGTCCCGCTTATTGATTCGCTGCTGGCGTAGGTTGTTCTGCTCGCTCATAGGGATTCCGTTGAAATAGCCCGCCGGGTGCCACGCCGCGCGGGAAACACTCCGGCGCGATCCTAACAGCACACACGTCGATCAGCAACGAAGGAATCATAGAACGACAGTTCCAAACAACTCCAGGAAACGCCGAACGCAGCCTGCCGGATAGTCTTGAAGGATATGTTCGCAAAAAAAAGCCCCCGCCGGCGAGCCATCTGACTCATCGGCGGGGGCATAGGATGAACACTTACGCCAACCCGATCGGTTCCTGCGGTAGAAAAATCCGCTTCCTCCCGGTCGAGCAGGCCACGGTACTACGGCGTGGCGATCGGGCAAACCCCGCAGGTATCACCAGTCTCAATAGAAACACCGTTCCAAGGTGTGAAACAACCAGCACCATTGAGCAGGTCAATGACGGCCAGGATATCCGGTGCTCCGGTAACGCCGCTCGTGTCGACATCGGTGCTGTAGGCACCCCAAGCCGCCAGTGCGTTACCGTTGAGGATATCGATCAGGTCCAAAATGTCGGCGGGACCGGCCGTCCCGTCACCACTCACGTCGGCCGGCAGGAACGAGAACTTCGCGGTCTGAGCCACACCCGTTTCATCGTAGGTGAGCGTCGTACAAGACCCCGGCGTGATGGGACGATTCAACGTGATCGTGTACTCACCCGCGGCACCCTCGACAACCGAGGCGATACCGTTCGGACCTAAGCCGCCGTCACTCGCCTCACACAACGACCAGCAGTCCGCCGTGGCACCGGGGGCGCCCGTTACGGAGAAGGTATCAATACCGAGTGCCGCACCGCCGTTAGCACAATCCTGCGGGTAACGCGCATCCACCGTACCCGAAAGCGGATCGTTCCAAGTCACCGTACCTGCGGGACAACTGGAATCCGGAATCAGCGTGAGTTCCATATCGCCCTGAGCACCACTACCGCTGTTATCACCAAGACGCAGCAGATAACAGTTGCCCGCCACGACCGAGATGTCGCAATCACTACCGCCGAGGCAGTCGAACGGATCACCGGTGGCGCTACAGCAGAGTTCCTCGCCAAGCTCCACGATCCGCTCCTCAATCAGGCCAGACCCACAATCGCAACCGTCATAGATAATCAACTCGGTATCCGGCGTAGCCGCGTTGGTGCCGCCACAGGTCGAAGCGAGCAGCCGACCGGTTTCGGTGGCCTCATACCGGTACCAGACATCGTTCTTCAAGTTACCCAGACAACTGGGTGCCCGACAGTCTTCCGAAGCACCACCCACGTTGAATCGCTGGGTCATGGCATTGTCGCCGTTGAGATCAACGATGTCCTCCGCGAACGGGCAGGCGTCATTGGCCGGTATCACAGCAACGGCACACTCAGCATCGATGGTACAGGCGTCGCCATTGAAAGCACCGCCGACACAAACATCGGACACACAGGAGCCAATGTCCTCGCCGCTGCATGACGACGCCGATCGAACCGTGACGCTGTACTTACCGCGGGTGGCCTCTGACTTACCCGAAACCAACAGGTAGAAGGTGTCGCCACGAGGCAAGTTGGGCAGGCAAAGTTTCGAGTTCAGCGCCTGCGTGGGATCGCCACAGCCGTCGGGCGCATCGTCGTTACAACCC
>JAJRSR010000103.1 GCA_024278695.1 Planctomycetota bacterium
CGTGGCCGCAGTCAATATCCAACATCCGACGAACCCTTTTACCAACCACCCGCTAGCGCGCATCACATACCTCCTGTAGTCCTGCAAAGAGACCTCTGCTCGGTCCGTCGCCACCAATACCAACGAGTTCACACCCGGCGGCCTCGAGTCTTGCGGGTGTTGCCGTAAGACCGCGACTCTGTAGGGCGTCCCCGCACCGTCGATCGCTACCGATGACCACGCCGGTCCGATTGCGATCTTACTTTTGGCACCGTGCATGTTCGGTTTGCGAACGTGCCAACTTCGGCACCTGCCAATTTACCCCAACGTATTACACGACAAAGCTTTCGCCCTAGGACGATCGTTTCGCAAGCACGAACGTCACACCGGCGGCCACCACGGTCAGCCCCAGAGACGCACCAGCGAATACGATCATGTTGCCGCTGATCCAACTGACCAGTCCGGGCATGGTACCGCGAACCAGGGACGCGGTCGCCAATCCGCCGAAACCCATAACAATTACGGCGACAGCGAGCGCTGCGGTGAGTGCGGCCGATACGGGATCACCCGTCGCGGCGCTGGCCTCGCCCATGAGCATCGCGGAGGCTTCACCGGCCTCCTCGTCTTCCGCGGAAAACGCCGCGGATGCTCCAGCGGCGCTGCCTTCGGGCATCGCCTCATCCAGACCGGCACGCGTGTCATCGCCCATGTCGACCGTTTGTTCCTGGTCGTCTGTGTAGATCTCGTCGAGAAGTTCCTGCCCGAGCGACGTGTCATCGCTCTCGCGACTAAGGTCCATAATGCCCGAGCCACTACCCGTATCGTCCAACGCCATGCCGGCAAGATCCGTGACGGCCGTCTTGGCCAGCGGATCGGTTTCGTCGTCGCCATCATCATCAAATACACTAATGCCAACGGATGGTACCGAAGAGCCTTCGTTGAGCTGCGCACCAGTGGCCGTGTCGTCAAATTCGAGGCTGTCCATTTCAAGGATGTCGGTGCCGGAAGGGGAAAGCTCGATGCTGGAGTCCTCCACAGGCTCAAGCAGGATTTCAGCGGTATCTGCCGTCGGCTCCAACTCCAGTTCCACCGCGGCCGGCGCACCACCCGACTCCGCAGCCAGCCGATCAATGTCATCGATCTTGTAGTTGACGCTGCCGGCATCTCGGAACTCGCGCAGTTTACCTTCGCGTGCCAGTGCCTTCAGGTCATCTTCCGTCTTGCCGAGTTTTTCGGCCGCTTCCGTTGCAGTATAAAACATCTTCGCCATTGCAGGTCAAAACCTCGTCATGCCCGATCACCGTGCGATTCTGCCGCTACGGTGTCTCATCCTCGCTAGTCTTTAGCCGCTCCTGCCGCTGCTGGTCGATCATCTGTTCCACCATCGCGGGCGGGAGATCACAGGTGTTGTAATTCTCTAAGTACCGATCATATCGCCACGTCCGAGACGCCGCCAGTCGCAGGCACCCCTTCTGGGGAAGATACTCGTAAGCCCAGATCGTCATCGTGTCCGCATCGACCATATAGAGCCCGTAGGAGCCCTTGGCCATCTGCCCGGGGAAGGCAAAAACCCCACGAGCCCCCACCATGCCTGAGGGCTGCGCCATCGCGATATTCGACAGGCTCGGGCCTGAAGGAGCGGCCACCAGCTTGATCGCGATGATAACCAGCGCCGTCGCGATGACCCATTGGACCGGGTGCGGGCGTTTCCTGGCGTTCAGCGTAGCTAAGGATGGGTCGGTCATACTTTCGGGCATTTCTTGTAACCGTATATGCCTGAGAATGTTAGGTAGGTACCGCTTCACAGAAAGTTTTCGGGCAAGCGTCGGCACCGTCCGTCGCCACTGTGAGATTATACCAGCGAAACCCGGTCAAACAAGCGAGTACGCCAAGAATCCAGGTTTCGGAGGGGGTTCTCGTAGCGGATTGGCCGGGATCGCCTTGCTTGGGCTAACGCCAGCGGTTCCGGCGCGTCACAGAGGCTGTTCGCAGAGGATATTGACCTGTGATCGGGAGGTTTATGCTGATGACTCGTCTGGTTTTGAGTGTTGTGTTGCCCTGTGCGTTTCTTGTCGTTGGCCTGACTGTCACGCCGACGGCGCTGGCTGAGGATCGCGCGGCCGGAAGATCGTTTCCCCTCCCAGAGCAAACGGTCCTACGGCTCGCGCGGTCCAGCGACGGTCTCAATTTCTCCGACACAGGGGAGATTCTGGCTGTCGGAGCTGGCTCGCCCGATCTGACCCTCCTCCCGAACGGTGATCTGATCGCCATCTTTGACGCGATGACGCCCCGGGGTCGCGGTGTATCGAGCGCTGCGGTCGTGGTTCGCTCGAAGGATCAGGGCCGCCGTTGGTCGGCGGCACGGCGAATTCGTATCCGTGGCGGGGGTCGCGGCTTTCATGCCCATCATCTTGACCTGGTACAGATCCCCGGTGGGCAGTTTCGGTTGTTCTTTGCTGCGGGCAGCGTCGCCCAGAACAGTCATGATTCCATGACGAGGATCCTTACGGCCGTGACACGTGATGGCATAAACTATCGGGTCGAGGCTGGCGTCCCCGCCTCGCTGCCGTTGGGAAGTGACCTGTATCCGGTGGCGGGCTGGGTTGGTAAGCGTTTGAATGTGTCGGTCGGCATTTTCCGCGACTCGCGGTGGCTGAGCACCTATCGAATGGTTTCGACCGGTGCCGGACGTCTCAGCAAGCCCGCGCCGGTTGCCATGAAAGGCGTCCGTTTTGTAGGGAGTATGATCCCGATAGAAGGCGGCGTCCGCGCGTTTCTCACTGGTGCCACCGGCATACAAGTGCTCGATTCGGAAAATGGCCGCACTTGGAAGCCGCGTCGCGACGCGCGCCTGCCCGAGGGCTGGGATGCGGGCGTGGTTCAGCTCGGACCAAACTCATTCCTCATGGTGTACTGCACCTTGCGTAATGAGGTGTCGCTCGCTTCCTCGCAGTTGGTGAGCGTTGATGATATCGTGATGGATGTGGGCGGCGATGGCTCGGATGAATCGCAAACGTGGGACGATCAAGA
>JAJRSR010000104.1 GCA_024278695.1 Planctomycetota bacterium
ACTCCGGATGGTACCAATCGACGTTGACGACGTTGTTGGTGAAGAAATCGAACTCGTCGTTCCAAAAACACTTCATCACGTTCCAGTGGAAAAACCGCTGTAAGTCGATCGGTCCCTTTTCGATTCCCAGCACCGGAATGTCTTCTTCAATGTCCACCGTCACGTTCAGATCGGCGAGCGTCTTACCGAGCTTCGTAATCGCCTCGCACACCTTACCCGCCTCGGCAAAAGGCAAACCGCTGATGCGCTCGCGAATGTAGTCATCCGTGAACTCACGCACGACGGCTTTTTTCTTGTAGACGTAGCAACAGATCACGCCACCACGCTTGAGTTTTTTCTTGAGGTTCAGGAATGACGCGCGCGGGTCCGGCGTGTGGTGGATCACCTGATCGCAATTGATGAAATCGAAAAAGCCATCCGAAAACGGCAGTTTGTTGAGGTCGGCCCGAACAAAACTCACGCGCGGGTGGTCCACTGTGGACTGCGCGACCGCCAGCGCCGCCTTGGACGTATCCACGCCATAAACGTGTCCCGCCGATAGCTCCGCAAAGTTCACGGCGTCACGACCGGAGCCGGTTCCCGCGTCGAGCACGGTGCCCTTGTCCGCCAGAAACTCACTCAGTCCGCCCTTGTTCTTGAACCCGTACCGCTGAAGGTACCAGTCGGTGTAGAAATCTCGGGTGTGCTCGCGGTAGTAGCGGTGCTGCTCCCACTTCTCACTGAAGGAGCGAATCGTCTGCGTCGGTGGTGGTCCGCCCCCGGCAAATTGCGGTACGCCGTCCTCGATCGGATACGTCCTCTGAGCTGCACCAGTCGCCGCACCAGTCAACGTGCCTTCGAGCACGTCTTCACCGGTGGCACCCGTCGCGCATAGCGTCAGGGGTTTACTCGTATCCGGGCAAACCAGATTCGTAAGTGCAGATTTCTTCATGGCCAATCCTTTGGCTGCGAAACTAGCCTTCGTACCGCGCGCAAACTCCGGCGCGCAGCCCGGCTCATGATTTTCGGACGTCGGGAAAGGCGGCTTGAGGTAGGCGCATGACCGAGCGTTGATCCGCGCGACCAAGGCGAAAAAAAATCCCCCCGCAAGAGCGAGGGGATCGGTGTGGCATATTCAAACCAGCGTTACTGCACTGGGAAGCGGGTTACGCCTCGATCTTGTCGATCTTGACCTGCAAAAACTTCTGACGGTGGCCCTTCTTCGTTCGTGAGTCCTTCCGCTTCTTATACTTGCGGATCACGAGCTTCGGGCCTTTGACTTCACGCATGATGCTGGCCGTCACCTTGGCACCCTCGACCGTCGGTGCTCCGATCTTAGCCTCACCGTCGGTATCACCCACCATGAGAATCTGATCGAACTCGAGTGTTTTGGCGTCTTCTTCCAGATCCCGGATTTGGATCTCGAAAACCTGACCCTCTTCCACGCGATACTGATGAGGCCCGTCGGCGATGATAGCGTACACGCTCTAGCTCCAAAATCGAAAACCCTGGGCAGGCAGAAACCGCTTCTTGCAGCCACCCTACCCATAACGACCCATCTACAGCCCACGCCATCCCAATGGATCGAGCCCGGTAGTGTGGCGAATCACAGTCCCCACGTCAAGAGCGACCGCCGAAATCACCCTCGCTAACCCCTAACGGGTCGTCAGAGCCAGATTCCCGGTGGTTTGCCGCCCGTTGGCGTCGGTCACCACGATCGTGATCGTGTGGCTGCCGGCGGCGTAATCGCCACTTGGCCAACGGTAGCTCACCGAAGACTCGCGGCCGCTGACCGGTGCACTGAAGACCGAAACCCCATCCACCAGCCACTCCACAACACCCAGCCCGCTGGACGCACTGACGTCGGCCTCGATCGTGACGGCACCGGATACGATGCTCCCGTTTCGCGGCGACGTGAAGTTGATGGCTGCGGCCGAACTGGAAGTGACATTACCAAAACGAACGCTGAAGGTCAGCGCATCCGAGCTGTTCCCCACGACATCGGTGGAGACAAACGAAACCTCATGGTTACCCGCGTCAAACCGGCTCGGGTCGATCACGATACGATAAGGTGATCGCGTATCCACGGCTGTCGCGACGCCATCTATCGACATGGTCACGTCGGCCACACCACTGCGATCCGACGAGGCAATTGTCACGACGGTCCGCCTCGTGATCCGGTCGCCGTCATCGATGGAACTCGTCGAGATCGAAGGCGCAGTCGCGTCGCGACTGACGGAAGCCTTGGACGCGGCATCCACCGTGCCCGCCGCATCGACAAGACCGTTTCCGTAGGTCGAGTCCTTACCGTCGATGCCGAGGTCCACGGCTTGGTCCGTGAGCATTTCGATAATCGACACCGGCCTCAGGTCTGGGTTCGCCGACCATGACAACGCCGCGATACCCGCAACGATCGGCGCAGCGAAGGACGTGCCGTTGGCGAGACCGTAGGCATCACCCATACGCGTGGAGCGGATTTCCGTCCCCGGCGCAACGACATCCACAAACGGGCCCTTATCCGAGAAACGCGCGAGCGACCCCGTCGTACCCATCGCGCCGACAAAAACCGCCTCCGGATAACCACGGCTGTTCGTGACCCCACCGGCGTTGCCCGCACTGATAACGACCAGCTTGCCGCGCCGAAACGCGGTCTGAGCGGCTGACCTGATGATGCGGTTCGACCAGAGCGGTGCGAAACTCACGTTGATGACATCGGCATCGTTGTTGACCGCCCACAAAATACCGGCCGCGATGTTCCGAGAGGAACTCCGCCCGGCATCATCCACCACACGCACGGCTAGGATGGGACTATCCCACGCAATGCCCGCCACACCGATCCTGTTGTCCGAAAGCGCCGCAGCCACACCCGCGACCTGCGTACCGTGCCCGACGGTATCGCTGAAGTCCGCGTTGTTGTCGTAAACATTCCACCCGCCGATGATCTTGTCGGCCAGGTCCACATGGTCCGGGTCCACGCCGGTATCGACAATGGCGATCACCGTCTCCTCGTCACCCGTGGACACGTCCCAAGCGGTACTCATCCGAATCGTATCAAGATAATCCTGCCGCGAGTAGAACGTGTCGTTAGGAATCGCCTGCGTCTCGAACAGGTAGTTTTTCTGGATGGTATCGAGCAGCGTCTCATCGTTCAGCGAAGCCGCTGCTGAATCAAGCGCATCCGGCGAGACACGCAACACGACCAGATCCAACTCGGAGATGGCACCCACGATTTCCGCACCCGCATTCGCATAAGCCGCCGCCAGCGCTTCGGGATCAGCGCCGGGGAACGGCTGCACGAGAAGTTCATCTGCCACGAAGTCAAGCGCAGCGATCGCGGGGTCAGCGTCCTCGACGAACGCGTTGGTCGAAGCGCTAAGCGTCTCCGAAGTGCCGCACCCAGCGGTCATCACAACGAGCCAACACGAGCAGAATATGATCGGCGCAGAAGCCGATCGCCATCGGTATAAACCGGTCACGGGTATCATGTAATGCCTCCTATTCAGGGCAAGTATAAAATAGAAAACGCACCCGAACCGGGCAATCGAGACTCCATGCGATGACCATCGATAAAACGGCGAGGCCACGCGACTGCGAGCGTAAAACGAGAGCGGACCGATAACGATGGCGACGATGAGCACCGTAGCAAACAGGCAACCCACGACACCCAGCCAACGCAACAATCGAGTATTCGGACGTTCAATCAACCGTTGCATGGAGGCGGCGGTATGGAAGCGAAAGTCAAGTGACAAAAAGTCGTGGATGACAGGGAGAGACCGGGCCGAAGCTTCCCTCCCCCCCCTTTTTCCAAGGGGATCGAGGGGAGTCTCCAAACAAGAATGAATCTCCCCGGCACCTCTTTGTCGAAAAAGGGTGCAAGAAGCCAAACGCCCTCAATGGCAACGGCGCTAGTTAACGACTCTAGTTAAATGGAAAGAACTGCCAGTCCAGGTACTGATCGTTACGCTCCCACCAGCTCTCGTCATTGTTATTGTTATTGTTCAGGCTCGCAAGGGCGAGCGCGAGCGCGGCATCGCCGCTGACAGCGGCAGCCACGGCACCAACGGTAGTCCACTGCCTTTCGCATCCGGACGTGAACGCAAGAGCTGCAGCCAAGAGTAGTGAAGATCGTTTCTTTTTCATCACAACCATCCCTTCTCGTATCTTGGGATACCCCCCACCCGGGAGTCTCGCAATCGGTAACAACGCACCACTAGAAAACGCGCCACCAGTATACCCGCGTCCAACTGTCCCGGCCAGTAGCGACGTTAGGCGTCGGTTCCCGCGTGTACCGCTCGCTCGTAGGCTTGCACATAGCCCGCTGCCATCGCCTCGACAGAAAAACGCGACGACACGTTCGCCCGACAGGTGACCGGCGCGATGCCGGACAGCTTTTCCGTAGCGCCAACGGCCTCTGCCACCGTGTTAACCAGAAATCCGGTCTCACCGTCGCAAACGATCTCCGGCAGTGCACCGAACCGCGTCGCGATGAGCGGCGTGCCGCTGGCTTGCGCCTCCACCGCAACAAGCCCGAACGGCTCACACCAGTTGATAAAGAAAACCACACCGGCAGCTTTACGGTAGACCGGCGCAAGCTCAGCCTGCGACAAGAGCCCAAGGTAGTCAACATTCCGACCGTCGATATGCGGCTTGATCCGCTCGTCATAATACGCCTGATGCTGCGGCTCGATCATGCCGGCGATCAACAGCCGACGCCCCGACTCACGCGCAATCTGAACGGCCTCGGCCGGCCCCTTCTCCGGCGCAAGCCGACCCGCAAACAATAAATAATCGTCCTTACGCTCCTCCAACGGGAAGCGCGCCATGTCAACGCCGTTGTACACCGTGGCGATGTAATTGAGGTCGGGAAGCATCGTACGCTCGGCATCTGAAATCGACACGAACGGGCTCGTTCGATATTCCTGCAACGCCGGATGCGTCGCACGAACCCAGGCAGACCCATGCAACGTCGTAATCAGCGGACACGGGATCAATCGCGAGTGGATCAAAGCATGAACATGCAGGTGCGAGTGAACCACATCGAACGCCCCGGACGCGGCCGCCTCCATACACCGGGCGATGTGAAGCTGCTCCAGCACGCGGGCATCCGGCGGACCTTCGAGTAGACCGGTTGCCGGGTCAAACCGCTGCGGCTTGTTCTTCTCGTTCTCGGGCCAGGTGCACAGCGCGTGCGGGCAGGTCTCGACCAACCTCGCGGAAGTCTTGGTACCGCCAGCCGCAAAGAGCGTGACGTCGTGCCCCAGCGCAACGAGACCCTCGGTAAGGTTGTGGGCGACAAGCTCCCAGGGACCGTACCCGCTCGGCGGCAGCGGCCAATTGATCGGGGCAAGCATCGCGATTCGCATGGCGGGCTCCTTGGGTCGCTACCGCGTTCGCATAGCGGACGTCGGACGATCTCTCGACGCTATTCCTCAGCCGGATCACCCGGAGTGCTGTTCTTGTCGAGCCAATCGAGCAGCTCAGCCACACGCCCCGTCGCCAGCCCGATCGAGGTGTCGGCCGCCCCATAGTAAAGATTGATCCTATCACCGTCATCGCCAAGGGTATAGCCGCACGGGAACACCACGTCGTCCACGTCGCCGCTGCGTTCGTAGTCGGTCTCGGGGCTCATCACCCATTGCGTACCGCGCTGTAGGCACTTCGCTGGGTTGTTCCGGTCAAACAGCGCCAGCCCCAATCGGTAGATGCACCCGCTCACCGTAGTCTTAACGCCGTGGTAGATCATGAGCCAGCCCTTAGGCGTCTCAATCAACGGCGTACACAACCCAATCTTGTTCGCATCCCACCAGCCGCCGCGACGCGCCTTCAAGATAATCTCGTGGTCACCCCAATGCACCAGGTCCGGCGAATAGGAGATCCAAATGTGCGCACCGCCGGTATTCGGCACCGGACGACGGATCATCACCCACCGACCGTCCACGCGATGGGGCAACAGCGCCGCGTCTTTGTCTTCCGGCGGGAAGATCATGCCCTTGCGGTCAAAAAATCGAAAGTCCTCCGTCAGCGCAAGCGACACACCCGGTCCGCGTTTCGA
>JAJRSR010000105.1 GCA_024278695.1 Planctomycetota bacterium
GCCTCAACGACAATTTGTGTCGGGTTGCTCGCTACCGGTTCGAGCCCGGCATATTGCGCAGTGATGGCGTAGATGCCCGGCTCCGATATGCTGAACGGAACGGTAACCATACCGCCGCCAAACGCGTTCAGTTCTTCCGGCGACAGGCTGCTTGGGATGCCCTCGACGCCTTCCGGAACGTCAAACGTCACGGGCTCGGTCCACTGCGAACAGCCGTTGTAGAATTCATCCAGCAGTCGTAGTTTGAGCGTCAATGCTTCCCCGACGTCTCCGGCGGAGGGCGCTACCACGACCAGCTCGACGGGGGCACTCGGCAGGACATCCAAGGTGACGGCTTCGACGGGCGCTGCGCAAGGTTAGCGCGATCCTAATCTAAGCTCGCTACGTATGAGGCCGCTGCCACCCGCGACGGGGATGAAGGAGGCTCCGTCGGCTTTCCAACCTCGAAAGACGAGGCGGATTTCTTCATTCGGGGCCACTGCGCCGCGCGTGAGACGAAACTGTAGAATGCTTTTGAAGCGGTTGAACTGGCCGTCGAGTCGCCTGCGTCTCACGAAGGATTGGGAGAACCTGTTCGACGGGTCGCCGTCGAGGATGCCAAAGTAGTTTGCAGTGCTGGGGTTGTTGGCCTGATAGGACGTGCCATTGTCGAGGTTGGGGCAACTGTTTTTTGTGTGCCAAGCCGTAGGTAGCTCAATCCGAAGCGTGTCGCCGGGTATCATGCCATCGGAGCCGGCGCTCCACGCCAGTTGCAGTTCACCCGGCTGCCCGGCGATTAAGCGAAGTGGGTTCAAGATCCGGAGGCTGCCGCCCGTCACGCCGTTGCAGGGTTGCAGTAGTTCAAAGGGCGACGATCCGCATCCGATCGACACTGCGAGACTGGCGATGCCCAGTAAGCAAACAGTGAAAGCCTTTTGCGCTGATGCGGCGTTCGCTCTTGGGAGCGCGTGCGTAGCCCGAAGCGTAGCAGTTCTAGGAGAACGCGTTCGATTGGCTCGCATCCGGGTGTCTTTCTCTTTCAGGGGTCGATCGTAAGGCCAGGCTCACCGTGATCCGTTTTGTCGTTGGCGTTTCGTACCCGAACCGACGCGGTGAATCAAGTAAAGGGGGCCGCAGATGGTCGAGTGGGGTGGCATGAACAAGCGTCGCGGCCACGGCATTGCGAATATAGAAAAGGCTTCCGGGGGCGACGCTTGCCCGTGCTTTTCCTGTTGGGGCATCACGGGCAAACGCCGCAAGTTGCATCCATTGGATCGTCGCAAGCCCGATCCTGCGGCGTTTGTCCATGCCACCCATCTGCCGCCACCCATCAGCCGATTCACTCTCACGCCGACGCCAGGTTACTCGACAAGCCCGTTGGCAAGAATCGAGGAATTGAAGTAGATTCTGTTCGTGATGAGAACATGCGTTATTCATAGTGTTGTCGTGGTCTTGGTGGCGGTGACCTCCGGCTGTAAGCCGAAACCAACGACCGAAAAGGCTGACGTGGATGGATTTTCCCCGCGTCTCGCCCAGGGGACCAACGTCGTTCTGATGACGCTCGATACGACGCGTGCCGACCGAATCGGCTGTTATGGGTATCCAGACGCTAAGACGCCAGCGATTGATGCGCTTGCGGCACGGGGGGTACGGTTTGAAAACGCACTGGCCCAGGTGCCGCTCACCTTGCCCTCACACGCCGTCATGATGACCGGTCGGTATCCGCGTGAGTTGGGGGTGCGCGTGAATGGTAGAGATTCGCTCGGTGACGCTCACACCACGCTTGCATCAGAAGCCAAGAACCGTGGCTACACTACGGGTGCATTTGTCGCGGCGTCGGTACTTGATTCTCGGTACGGGTTGGATCGCGGTTTTGATACCTACGGCGACGACATGGGGCAGTCAAAAGGCCTTCATGATCACGGCGATCCACAGCGGCTTGGTGCCGATGTGACGGATGAAGCCTTGGCTTGGCTCGGCACGGTGAAGGACCAGAAGTTCTTTGCGTGGCTCCATTACTACTACCCGCACCATCCATACGACGCGCCGGAGCCGTTCACGGACCCAAGCGCTACGCCCTACGATAACGAAATCTCGTACATGGACGCGCAGATTCAGCGCGTCGTGGATTGGCTGGATGCTCAGAGGCTTACGGGCCGTACGCTGATCGTGCTGGTTGGGGATCACGGTGAGGGGCTCGGTGAACACGGTGAGAAGGGGCACACGATCTTTGTCTACGAAACCAACCTTCACGTGCCCCTCGTGTTTGTCCATCCGGCGTTTCCGCCGGGGCGGCGCATCGAATCGGTGGTTGAGGTGGTGGATGTCTTCCCTACGGTGTTATCGTTGTTGGGTTGGACTCATCCAGACGGACTGCTCTGCCGATCGCTGGCCGGGGCGATCCATGGAGCGGAACTGTCACCCATCCCGAGTTATGGTGAAGCGCATCATGTCAGTTGGTCTTTTGGGTGGGCCGAGCAGCGCTCGCTCACGACGGCGCGATGGAAGTATATTTCATCCACGAGGCCTGAGTTGTTCGACCGGTCCGTTGATCCCGGTGAGTTCACGTCCGTCATTGAGCGATACCCGGATGTCGCCAAGCGGATGCGTGAAGCGCTCGTCGCACGTTATAACGAGATGAAGCCCGGTGAGGCTGGCTCAGTGGTTCTGGATGCGAAATCGCGTCGTGAGTTGGAGTCGCTCGGGTACCTTTCCGGCGGTGCTGGTTCCGAGTCTCAAGAGTTCTTGACGGCTGGCAAACCCGACCCCAAAGACATGCTCGGTGCGTATGACGCGATGAAGCGTGGGTTCGCTCTTTTGGAGAACGATCAACCCGAACAAGCCATCCTGCCATTGGCTGAGGCGGTTCGCGCTAGTCCGATGTCGATGGGTTTTCATTATTTGCTCGGGGCCGCTTTGCAAGAAGTCGGGCGGCACGATGAGGCCATTGATTCTTTTGAGGTTACGCTGAAGATTGAGCCGACGTACCGTGCGGCACTGTCCTTGCTGACGAAATCATTGGTTGCCCTTGATCGTGATGATGAGGCTATCCTGCATTACCAAATCGCCTTAAAGCTGGACCCATCGAATGCACTGATGAAAGGTTCTCTGGGGCAGGTGTTGCGCCGCGCCGGTCAAACTGACAAGGCTTTGGTTTATCTTCGTCAGGCTGTCGCGGCGGAACCAGACTACGTGTTGGCGTTGAACGAACTCGGCATCATCTCTCAGATGGCGGGTGATGCGGCGTCTGCGATCGGTTTCTATCGGCGCGCTGTGGCCGCCAAGCCGGACGGTACTGAGGGGTTGTTCAACTTGGCCACCGCATTACTTCGCGCGGGTCAGGCGTCGGAGGCTGCCCCGCTCTTGCGTCGTGCGGTTACGTTGGACACTTCACTGGTCGGTGCCGTGATGGCTGAAGGCGGCGGCTACGCCAAAAAAGGCAAAGCCGATGAAGCCCGCGTCTGTTTTGAAGCGGTCTCCGATTCCGAGGGCGTCGCCGTCGGGGCTCGATTCAACCTTGCCATCATGGCTGCTCGCCGCGGTGATCGTGGTGCTACGGTGTTGGCGTACGAGCGTGTGCTGGAGATCGATCCGGCCCATGAGAAAACCGTGGCGGCGTTGGTCAATCTGTACCTGAGTGGCAAGAGGACGCGTGACGCTGTACGTATGTTGCGCGCGGCGTTGGGTGGCGTACCGAATAGCCTCCAGGTGTTGCGGCCGCTGGCATCTCTATTGGCGACAGCACCGCAAGACGACATTCGCGACGGTGCCTTTGCCGTTGAGTTGGCCGAGCGCGCTGCCGCATTGACCCAGCGTCAGGATCCGGCCGTGCTGGCGACGCTAGCCGCAGCGTTGGCCGAGACGGGTCGGTTCGAGTTGGCGGTTCAGATCGCTACCGAATCCATTGGTCTGGCCCGAGAAATGAACGCCGGGCGCCTCGCCGATTTTGTGGAGAACCAGCGGGCCGGCTATCGAGCGGGTCGCCCGTTTCACGATGCCAGCCTCAAACCCTAGCACACTAGGCGCGCCCCGCAGGCTGAGACGCTCCGCCGCGTCGAACGCACACGTTTCGCCATGTTCAGAGCCACAGGCTCTGATCGGTGCCGTGTGAGACGTCTGGTTTTTGGCGATCTCCCGGTTTACGGCGTGTTTGTTTGCTCGACGGAAGGCGAGAGTTCTGCATGAATGCTTGCCGGGCATAGCTCGTTACTTGCCCCGGAGACCAAGTCAATGGCGAATCCTGTCGGGCTGAGGATCAGAAGGTTGCCCCAAATCATGTCGGTGCTGTGTGCGGTGATGGCCGCTTCGAAAGGCTCAAAGCCAGGCCTATCGAGTTGTACGGTGTGGGGCTTGTCTCGCTTCATTTTGATGACGATGGGCGTCTCACCCTTATCGACACCGTCCACGCTGACGTTGGCGGGTGCGGGATTGGATGTGATCTTGATGGCCTGATGGGTGCCGTTGATGATCGTTGCGCAACCGCCAACGGTCACGACGAAAAATGCTGCAAGTAAACCACTTGGGCTACGATTCATGGAGCCGTTCCGTGTTGGGTGGCAGTTTCGGTTCGTCGCCGCATGATGGCATCCTACACCGACCACTCGATGCATGGGCACACCGACTCCCCATGGGAAAGGTAGAATGTCATACGCCTCGATGCGAACGCGATTTTCAGCGTTCGTGTTATCGGGTGGTGGTGGTTGCGTTCAGGCGTTCGATTTCAGCGTCAATTTCGCGCATCTGTCGGGCTCGATCGACGTTTCGGTCACGTTCGGCCAGCGCAACCCGCGCGGCTTCGAGGCGTGCCAACCGGGCCTGAAGCTGTTCCTCGGTGATTGTTGACCCGAGCGCGAGGTCCTTCTTGTTCTGCGCTTCCTGATCCCGTTCGATCTGCCAATTGTTGGCCAGCCGCGTCATCTCATCTTCATGGGCGATCTGGCGGTTGTGGTCTGTGATCGAGCCTGACGTGAGCCCGGCGGCCGCACCGATCCCCACGCCCCAGAGCGTACCCTCTGTATCGCGTCCAATCGCTTGGCCGGCGATGGCACCACCACCAGCACCGACAGCCGTATGCGTCACCCTTGAATCGCCCAAGATCCCATCGATCTCGCGCTTCTGTTCCCAGGTTTCATACAGCACGCCGCCCGGTGCGTAGGGATTGTCGGCCGTGTAGGCCATGGCTTTCACTCGGTGTGATGTACAGCCGCCGTTCGTCATGACCGCCGCCAAGAGCAGCGGGGTCGTCAACCATAGGGAGTTACGAGATTTCATTTTTTGCCCTCTCGACTATTGATCCAACCGGGTAGTTCAGCAGACAGTTCATAGGGGTTTCATTCACCAACGAAGGGCAGGTGATGCCCCTCGCACCTCTTGCTGCGGCCGCACCAGCATACGCCTGGATTGCCTGAGGATTCCACGGGTATTGCCTCCAACCAACTCGGGGCGACAGGATTTGAACCTGCGGCCTCAGCGTCCCGAACGCTGCGCTCTACCAAGCTGAGCTACGCCCCGATTACTTGGACGTGGGACAGTATCAGCGGCTAGGTCCGGCGTCAAACCTACCAAGTTGAGACGGGCCTCAAGGGCTCGATCGTGCCGCTTTTCGCTGCGAGCGGCCATGGGCGTATATTTTCGCGATCATGGCTAGTTATTTCCAATACCACGGCCTCTGGCCGTGGTATTGGAGCGATTCGGCCGTTCCGTTGATTATATTTTGCGCGTAAGTCTTCCTACTCTCAGCGTCTCCCTCTGCGGGGGGATTGTTGAAGCCACCGGCTCAGTGGGTAGTGATTACACCAATGTTATCCTCAAATGCACGACTCACCAACGAACAATCATCCGAGTGGCATGAAACAAGAGCGTTCGGTCTCCCCCGAACATTCGCCGGTGATACTGTTGTGTAATTGTGTCGTTGTGAATGTGTCATTGTGTCGCATTAGTCGTGCCGTACCGTGAACCAAATGGTGTATCCCTTGGTCTGGGGCGTTGGTGCGTAGGGGGGCGGGCCGCCCCAATATACTTCTGACATTTTTTCCTGGTATCATGCAACAAATGGTTGTTGCCATGCATCCAACTGGCAACGTGTTGAGGGCTATCAACAAAAGGAAGAATCGAAATGAACGCCAAACTACCCATCGTAGTTGTTGGGCTTGCACTGCTCGTGGTTTACGTTTCGCAGAGTGTCTCTGGCCCTGTACGGGGGCCGAAACGCGCGGGCGGGAGTCAGTTGCACCGCACTTACTCGAAAAGCGGCCACCGCCTCGGCTCGCTCGAAAAGCGCCGCATCGCCGAGTTGGCCGCCGCGCTTTCGCAAGAGGAGCGGCGGGTGCTTCTGGAAGAAGGCACCGAGCGCGCGTTCACTGGCTCACTGGTCAAGAATAAGAAAAAAGGGATCTACGCGTGCCGTTTGTGCGGGCTTCCGCTCTACGCGTCTGAGGCTAAGTTTGAATCCGGAACGGGGTGGCCCAGCTTCTTCAAACCGATTGATCCGGCGCATGTACATGAAGAACGCGATACGAAGTTCGGTTCCGTGCGGACGGAGATCGAGTGTGCGCGGTGTCGATCGCACCTGGGTCATGTCTTCGACGACGGTCCCAAGCCGACGGGCTTACGCTATTGCATGAACTCGGCATCCTTGATGTTCTATGCTGCCGGTGCTGATTTGCCGCCGGAGTCACGACCGGTCGAGCTAACGACGGCTTACTTCGCAGGCGGGTGTTTCTGGGGGATCGAAGAGAAGTTCCAGCAAGTTCCGGGTGTTGTAGAGGCGGTTTCCGGTTACCAAGGCGGGAAAGTGGATAACCCGGGTTACAAAGAGATTAGTCGCGGCGACACGGGCCACGCCGAGACGGTTCGCGTGACGTTTGACGCGTCGCGGGTGAGCTATGCAAAGCTGCTCGAATGGTTCTTCAAGTTCCACGATCCTCGACAGGTGAACCGCCAAGGGCCGGACATCGGTACGCAATACCGCTCGGCCATCTTCGCCGCAAACGATAAGCAGCTTGCTGCGGCCAACGCCTTCATTAAAGAACAGCAAGGCTCGACGCGATTTCGCGATCAGAAGATCGCCACCGTCGTGGAGCGGGCTGGGAAGTTTTTCGAAGCGGAGGCGTACCACCAGGATTATCACGAGCGGCACGGTGGATCCTGCTCGATCGGCTCTGGTGAATAGGGAAGTGCATCCCCGCCGTCATGATTATCGTGCGAATCGTAGCGGCAGGTTGTCTCGGTATGGAGTGCCGTTTTGATATGAGCGTACTGAGGCAAGAGGAGCGTTAGGACGATGTCACTGGTTTCCCGGTACACAAACTGGCTGCACACGCGATGGCCTGCCGGCACGGTTGAGAAACTTCCGGAGGTTAGCGCCGACGGAACCACTTCGGTGCCGGGGCTTCGCGTTGTCGGAGACCTCACCGGGGTTCCGCTGCTCAAGTTCTCCGTCGATACGGGTGCCAAGGCGGTTCACGGCATTCTCGCGGAGCCGGGGTTTGATCGCGGTTTGGTCGGCGGCGAGCCGTACGACGTGGCGATCATCGGCGGCGGGCTCTCGGGCGTGGCTGCCGCGATCGAGGCAAAGAAGGCTGGTCTGAGTTTCGTGATTTTTGAAGCCGCGAAAGCCTTTGCGACCATCAAAGACTTCCCCAAGGGTAAACCGATCTTCACCTACCCGGCCAGCATGACGCCAGCGGGTGATTTGAAGCTGGCCGCAGACGTCAAAGAAGACCTCGTGAAAGAGTTGGAGACGCAGCGTGAGTCCCACGGCATTGAACCGGTTATCGCCCGGATCGAACGCGTCGAGCGGAAGGGCAAGCTGTTTGTCCTTCATGCGAAGGGCGCAACGTATCAGACGCAGCGCGTCATTGTGGCCATCGGGCGCAGCGGAAACTTTCGCAAGCTCGATGTGCCGGGTGAGGACAAATCCAAGGTGTTCAACCGGTTGCACGACCCGATTGAGTTCGCAGGTAAGCGTGTGCTTGTCGTGGGCGGGGGTGATTCCGCCATCGAGGCGTCTGTCGCGCTGGCTGGCGCGGGCGCGATGGTCACGCATAGCTATCGCCGCGATTCGTTCTCCCGTCCGAAGCCGGAAAACGTGGCACAGCTAAACCGGCTTGTGGCCGACTCTGGCGCGGGTTCAATCTGTCTGGCGATGTCTACCCAGATTGTGGACATCCGCAACGACGCCGTAGACCTCAAGCGTGCCGATGGTGAGACTGAGTCGCTGCCGAATGACGTGGTCTTTTCCATGATCGGGCGTGAGCCGCCGCTGGATTTCTTTCGGCGAAGCGGGGTACCTATTCGCGGGGAGTGGCGAGCGAAGACCTACGCGTCTTTCGGGTTGTTCACGATTTTTTGCATCTTTCTCTACCATTGGAAGACGAATGCTCCGGAGCTACCGGTCCAGCGATGGTTTCAGGAACGCGGCTGGTTTCCGTACAACGTCGGTGCGCTCTTCGCATCGCTGGGAGACTCTGTTTCGAACGCGGCCAACACAAAGACGAACCTGCTTTACACGCTGAAAAGCTCGATGGGTGACGGTGGGTTCTACTACGCCCTTGCCTATTGTGTGCTGGTCGTGGTTTTTGGCATCCGGCGGATCCGGCGTAGAAAAACGCCGTATGTCCGATTGCAGACGCTCACGCTGATGGCGATCCAATGTTTGCCGCTCTTTATCCTTCCGCAGCTATTGCTGCCTTGGGCCGGCCACAACGGCTGGTTTGAGAGCGGCGTGCTCGGTTGGTTCGGCGATCAGTTCTTTCCGAACGCATCCTACTGGCGTGCGTATGGTTTTGTGTTGGCTTGGCCGCTGTTTGTGTGGAACATCTTCACCCCCGATCCGATCTGGGGTTGGTTGGTCCTCGGCTTCGTGCAAACGTTCGTCATCATCCCGCTGATGATTCACCGGTGGGGCAAGGGGGCCTATTGCGGGTGGATCTGCTCGTGCGGGGCGCTGGCCGAGACGCTTGGCGATACGCACCGCCACAAGATGCCGCACGGGCCGAAGTGGAACCGCTTGAACATGGTCGGACAGGTGGTGCTGGCGTTCGCGTTCGTCGTGCTCGCGTTTCGCATTGGTGGGTGGGTTTGGCCGGGGTCGGTGTTTCAGGCGGGGTTTGATTCTCTGCTCAAGAAGCTGCCGTACCTCAACTACAAGTGGCTGGTCGATGTGATGCTTGCCGGCGTGCTCGGCGTGGCGTGCTATTTCTGGTTTAGCGGTCGGGTGTGGTGTCGGTTCGCCTGTCCGCTGGCTGCGTTGATGCATATTTATGCGAGGTTTTCCCGGTTTCGCATTTTCTCGGAAAAGAAAAAGTGTATTTCGTGCAACGTGTGTACGTCGGTCTGTCACCAGGGCATCGACATCATGAGTTTCGCGAACAAGGGCGTGGCTATGGAGGACCCGCAGTGTGTGCGCTGCTCGGCGTGCGTGCAGAGTTGCCCGACGGGTGTGCTTTCGTTCGGGCGGCTCGATTCGGACGGCGGGATGGTGCATGATCGGTTGGTCGCGTCGCTCGTCACAATAGAAGAAGTCGGATTGCCAGATAAGCGTGATTGGCGTTCGAGGAATTAAGGGACGACAGAAGGACACACAGGAGCCAAGAGATGATGACACAAGACAACCAAACAGCGAACGTGTTCGAGAGCGCTATCAAACGGCTCGACTTGGCCGCGAAATATGTGGACATCGCGCCGGAGACGATCGACCGGTTGAAACGTCCGAAATCCTTGCTCGAAGTGTCGATCCCGGTGCGAATGGACGACGGCACGCTCCGGGTCTTCACCGGTTTTCGCTGTCGCCATGATGACACGCGCGGTCCTGCCAAGGGCGGCATTCGCTTTCACCCGGACGTATCCCGTGCGGAAGTGAAGGCGCTCGCGTTCTGGATGACCTGCAAGTGTGCATGCGTCGGCATTCCTTTTGGCGGCGGCAAGGGCGGCGTGATCGTGAACCCGAAGGAGCTATCGCGGCTGGAGTTGGAGCGGCTTAGTCGTGCGTACATGCAGCAGGTGGCCGACTTTGTGGGGCCGGAGACGGACGTTCCCGCGCCGGATGTCTACACGAACGCGACGGTCATGGGCTGGATGATGGATGAGTACTCAAAGATCGTTCGTAAGCGAACCCCCGGTGTGATCACGGGTAAGCCGATTGCACTCGGCGGTAGCCTCGGTCGTGATGACGCGACCGGGCGCGGTGCGTACTACTGCATTAAGGAGATCGAGATACGCCGAAAATGGAATCCGAAAGAAATCCGCGTTGCGGTCCAGGGGTTTGGCAATGCCGGGCAGCATGTGGCCCGGCTGCTTCATGCGGATGGCTACAAGATTGTGGCTGTGAGTGATTCTCGTGGCGGTATTTTTTCCGATGACGGGTTTGATGTGCCGAGCCTGATCCAGCAGAAGAACGAATCACGGAAGCTTCAGGCCGTCTATTGCCACGGTAGCGTGTGTGAGCTTGTCCCGGCAAAGAGCATTACCAACGAGGAGCTTCTGGAGTCGGACGTTGATCTGCTCCTGCCGGCCGCACTGGAGAATCAGATTTCAGCGTCCAACGCGGGTAAGATCAAGGCCTCCGTGATCGTCGAGTTGGCCAACGGACCCACGAAGGTGGAGGCGGATCCGATTCTCGCAGAGCGCAACGTGCTTGTGGTTCCGGACATTCTCGCGAATGCCGGCGGTGTGACGGTGAGCTATTTCGAGTGGACGCAAAACCGGGCGGGCTATTATTGGTCGCTGGAAGAAGTCCAAGATAAGCTTCGGACAATCATGCAGCGTGAGTTCAACGCCATCTTCGATACGATGGAGCGAATCAAGACCGACATGCGGACGGCCGCCTATGTGCATTCGTTGGGACGTATTGGTGCGGCACTTGAGGCCCAGGGTACGGCCGAGTATTTCGCTGGGTCGTAGGTGAGGTGTGACGTGGGCACTACGGTTGGGGGCGATGTGGCGTTTTCGAAGAAGATAGCGGCGTACGAACGCCCAGAGCCGCAGGCTTTAGCTTGTGCGGTGCCTCAAACGCTGGCCGCCGCACACAACACGAGACACGGCGCATGCATGACACGGGATGGAAGGCTCATCCGGGAGGACGAATGAACATGAACGGGTTGCGGCTTGCCTTGCTGGTGGGTATTTCGAGTATTGCACCGTTGCCGGTGGATGGTGCAGTTGCAAACGCAGCCACGCAGTCCGGGCTGCTGCGGTTCGATCATGCGCTTTGGGATGCCGTGTTGCGGAAGCATGTGGATGACCGCGGCCGCGTGGACTATGCCGGGATCAAAGCGTCTACTTCGTTTCGTGGCTACCTTGCGAAGTTGCGCGACGCGTCAGCGGATGCCCTGGTTGACGATCAGGATCGGCTTGCCTTTTGGATCAATGCGTACAACGCGCTAACGATCCAGGGCGTCTTGCAGACATTGCCGGCTGATCGAACCACGTGGCCCCAGTACCGCATCACCGATCAGAAGGTGAAGGGTAAGTCGCTTTGGAAGGGGGTTTGGTTTGAGGTCGGTGGTGGTCGTTGGACGCTTGATGACATCGAACACGAAATCCTTCGGAAAAAGGATGGGCTTCGTGATCCGCGCATCCATGTGGCGCTGGTTTGTGCGGCCAGGGGCTGTCCGCCGCTTTGGAATCGAGCGTA
>JAJRSR010000106.1 GCA_024278695.1 Planctomycetota bacterium
ACAACTAGCCCCGAAGCTTGGCGGCCATAGCGGTGACGACCTCATGGATGGTCATCTCAGTCGTGTCAATCACGATCGCCGCACCGTTGCGGAGCAGCGGCTCCCATTGCTTCGCATCGACCGCGTCACGCCTCTGCACGTTGTCGCGAACCATCTCGATGGTCACGTCTTCACCATCGGCAACCAGTTCCTGATAGCGCCGCTGAGTTCGCTTCTCAAGCGACGCCTCCAGAACAAACCGTGCATCGGCATTCGAAAAAACCACACTACCCTGGTCTCGCCCTTCGGCCACAAACGACCCGAGCGTCGCGCCGATGCGCCGCTGCTGATCCACCATCTGTTCGCGCACACCCTGGCATTTAGCCACCGCAGACGTCACAGCGCTGACCTCGATCGTGCGAATCGCCTCGCTCACATCGCGACCGTCCACGCGCACGCGCGTGTGCGTTGGACCACAATCCAGCTCCAACTTGACGTCTCGCATCAGCGCGATGAGTTCGGCTTCGTTTGTTGGATCGATACCGCGCTGCATCGACGTGTGAGCAATCGCCCGGTACATCGCCCCGGTATCCAAATAGGCAACCTCTAGCTCTGCGGCCAGCTTACGCGCAGCCGTCGATTTTCCTGAGCCAGCCGGTCCGTCGATCGTGACAATCATGGGATAGATGATAACCGCAAGTACAAAACGGCAAAACACCGTGCCGCGACGGCTACGAAACCCGAGACGCCGCACAGGCTTCGGACTGCGACGCCGCACAGCCACACCCGTCATCCAACACCTTGTCAGCCCCCACCGGCTCGAACCTCGCCCGGAAAAACCGAAGCTGATCGGGCTCATATGTGAACTTCAACCCGCGAACCTGCGACCGCTTCTGCCACAGATCAATAATGGACTCGGCCGTCACGTCCATGTGCGCCTGCGTGTAAACGCGGCGCGGAATGGTGAGCCGGACAAGCTCCAATTTGGGAATGCGGTTTTCGCCCGTATCGAGATCGCGTCCGGCCGAGACCGCCCCGCGTTCCATCGCCCGCACGCCGGAATCCACATAGAGCGCCGCTGCCAACGCCTGAGCCCTGAACTGATCGGCCGGAACATGCGGTAGGAACGCGGCCGCATCGACAAACACACCGTGCCCACCGATGGGACGCATGACCGGTACGCCAGCCTCCATCAACTGCTCACCGAGGTATTCCACTTGTCCAATCCGCGCACGGACATGATCAGACTCGACGGATTCCTCGATCCCGATCGCCATCGCCTGCATGTCACGACCGGCCATACCGCCGTAGGTGTGCAGGCCCTCGTAGACCACGCACATATTCCGCGCGGCGTCGGCGATGCCGTCATCGTTAACGGCAAGGAACCCGCCAATGTTGACCAGGCAATCTTTCTTGCCGGACATCGTACAGCCGTCAGTGTAGGAGCAGGTCTCGTGAAGAATCTCGGCAACGGAGCGATTCTCGTACCCCGGCTCACGCGTTTTGATGAAGTAGGCGTTCTCCACGGCCCGCGTCGCGTCGAGGAAAATCCGAATGCCGTGCTCGCGGCAAATGCCGGACACCTCGCGAATGTTGGCCATCGACACCGGCTGACCGCCGCCCATGTTCACCGTCGTATGCAGGCAGACATACGGAATCTTCTCTGCACCATGCTCATCAATCACACGGCGCAGCTTTTCAAGATCGATATTCCCTTTGAACGGGTGCGCTGCAGTCGGATCGTGGGCCTCATCGATGATGATGTCGACGAACCGCCCGCCGGCATGTTCCTGATGGAACCGCGTCGTCGTGAAATACATGTTCCCCGGAACGACATCCCCCGGCTTAATCACCAACTGGCTGAGAATATGCTCGGCCCCACGCCCCTGATGCGTAGGGATCAGATGCCGGTAACCGTAGAAATCCTTAACGGCCTTGTCCAAACAATGGAAGTTGCGCGACCCGGCGTAGGCCTCATCCCCCATCATCATACCGGCCCACTGGCGGTCACTCATCGCACTGGTACCGCTATCGGTGAGCAGATCGATGTAGACGTCTTCGCTGTTGAGTAGGAACGTGTTGAATCCAGCCTCGACCATGGCCCGCTCGCGCTGCGACCGGCTGGTCATCTTGAGCGGCTCCACGACCTTGATCTTATACGGTTCCGCCCAACTACGCCGCTGTCGCTTCAGTTCGCACGGTCCTGCCATCGACACACACTCTCTCAAAATCGTCCCAATTCCGCCCCGAGCTATCAGTACCCAGGCACACACCCACCGTCGGGGGCATCGTATCACGGATAGCATGTTGCGTGCCAAACGGACTTTTCCAGCGGGAACACCCCCTGAAGGCCCGTTCACCACTCGCCCATCCACTCGCCTACCACATACACGATCTTAATGAAAACGCCCGAAGGAGAGAGTGCATCTATGAGAACGACAGCGCCGGGAATGGCCACGACCTGCGAGCAAATGGCGATGGCTCCAGCGTGGGGCATGCCGAGGTAGTGTCGGTAGGCGCACCGAAGCGACCAGAGCACATGTAAATCCAAAACGAGCAACCCGCAAGTCACAAAGATGCTCGCACTTGAAGGCCACCCCTTGACAAGGGCCTCGATGAACGCGCCAGCGAATCCGAAAATGAGAAACAACGGTGGAATCATCGACACACTGTACGCCCACACACGCACCACCTGGGCCGTACGAATTCTTCGAAGACGCATGGATTGCTGAAAAATAAGCAGTGACACGAGACTGGTAATCAGCCAAACACCAAAGAGCAACGTACCGATCCAAACTGCGTCGGACTGCATGAAATCCAAGAAGCACTGCAAAGCGGCCCCGGCAAACCAAGATAACGTCATGGGGGTTCCGCGCCCTGGGACCCAGTAAAACCAGTAGCGAATGTTCCAATACACTTCAAGCAACGTCGCGCCGAGAACAATTGTGCCAGCAAAAAGCATGACACAGATTCCGACCGTAAGCAGCAGCGCGAGCGGGCGAGGGGGATCGTGTAGGTTGATCTTTCGCCAAAACCGTGACGGCCGCAGAACACGCCGCCACGTTGCGAAGAATGAACGCACCGGCCGATCGCGCCAGCGGTACTCGAAATACGGCAGACGCGTCCGGTAGAAGCGCTTCAGCACCTCCGACCAGTCAAATGCCTGACCGCACTCCGGGCAACGCGTCTCGGACAGCCCATAGAGGTGGTAGCCGCACTGCGCACACGTGAGGTGCTCTATCGGCACCGCCTCCGACCAGTCAAATGCCAACGCACACGCCGGGCACATCGGCTCTGTCAACCCGCGAAGATCATGACCACAGCGTGCGCAACCAACTCCAAACGGCACAAGCGACCAATCCGGTGCCGGAACAGCGACTTCAGACATAGGGGTTGCAGTTGTCGTCATGGCTAGCCACCGAAAATATACGCCCTCGCGTTTACCACGGACGGACCGAGACACGAGATGTTAGCCCGTCGATGGCAACTTTTCTCTTTCCTATGCCGATGCCCTCGACATACCGGTGGCCGCGACAGACAAATGCAGCACACACAAGATAAGTGGACTGGGCAAAAAACCGCTGGATTCTCGCTAAAAACTTGTCGCCTACAAAGGATGTTGGCCGCAACGCCATGGTCATGTAAGATTAGCGAAGCTCACTAGCACATGAGCGGCCCGGGACGGAACGATTCCGACGGCGTCCGCTTGATCCACCCGCAACAAGGAAAGGAATCTCGAAGTGATCGACAAGACCGTGGCCTACATCATCGAACACGCCGACGCCAACATCGAACGGCTGAAGGAACTCTTGCGCATACCCGGTATCTCCACTGACTCAGACCACAAAGCCGACATCCGCACGAGTGCGGCATGGGTGCTGAAAGTCTTCACCGATTGCGGTATCGACGCCGAAATCGTCGAGACGGCCGGGCACCCTTGCGTCATCGCAGATACGGGTCCGGTAGAAGGAGACGGACCGACCGTGCTCATCTACGGCCACTATGACGTACAACCCACCGGCGATGAATCACTCTGGGATTCCCCCGCGTTCGAGCCGACGGTACGCGACGGAAAAATCTTCGCGCGCGGCTCCGCAGATGACAAAGGGCAGGCGCTCACGCACCTGTTCGCGGCCGAGGCTTGGATGAAGACGGCCGGCAAAACGCCGATCCGCGCGAAGTTCTTGATCGAGGGTGAAGAAGAAATCGGCTCACCGAACCTCGGTCCCATCGTGGAGAAGTTCAAGGACCGGCTCGCGTGCGACTATGTGGCACTGTCCGACACGCCCAAGCTGGACAAAAATACCCCCGCGATCACCTATGGCACGAAGGGGATGGTGTACAAGGAAATCGTCGTCACCGGTCCGTCGCAAAACCTGCACAGCGGATCGTTCGGCGGCGTCATTACGAACCCGGGTAACGCCCTCGCACTGATCGTTAACGCCCTGCGCGACAGCGACAACCGCGTCACAATCCCTGGTTTCTACGATGGCGTGCGTACAATCACGGAAGAAGAAAAACGGCGCATGAACGACGTCGGCTTTGAGGAACAAGCGTTTCTTGAATCCATGGGCGCTCCCGCGCTAACCGGGGAAAAAGGGTTCAGCACGATCGAGCGGCGCTGGTGCCGACCGACATTGGATGTCAATGGTCTTTTCGGCGGCTACGTCGGCGAGGGTGCCTCGACGGTGATACCGGCCAAGGTCATGGCGAAGGTGTCCATGCGAATCGTCCCGGACCAAGACGCCGCGACGATCTCTGCGGCGTTCGACAAGGCGGTTCATGCGGCCACGCCGGAAGGTGTCCACGTCGAGATTCTCAACCACAATGAGTGCCCGGCGTATGTTTGCTCCCTGGACTCAACCGGGATCAAAGCGGCGGAGCGTGCGTTGGAAGCGGGCTTCGGCGCGAAACCGGCGTTCATTCGTGAGGGCGGGAGCCTGCCGATCTTGGCGTTGTTCAAGGAAAAACTCGGGGCCGACTCGTTGATGCTCGGCTTCTGCATGCCCGACTGCAACGCCCACGGACCGAACGAGTATTTCGGAATCGACGACTTTCACAACGGCACGAAGGCCGCCGCCCACCTGCTTGCGGAGTTGGCCCGATAACGACGCTGCTACAGGCGTCCTGCGAAGCCACGCCGCCTGAAAGGTAAGATAGGTGGTAGAGGTATTGTGTGCCTTGCCGAAACTACCGAGCCCCCTGCTTGGGGTGTGCCGATAGAGTGGTATAATCTACGCATGGGGCCGAGATTGCTCGGCACCGCGCGACCGGCTGGCCCTTGCTAACACAGTGCCACCCTATGACACGGAGTGAGATTCAATGACCACGAACAAAAAGCTATCCGCCTGCGCCGTTTGCTTCCTGGCTATGGGCACGGCCGCTGCACCGGTCCAAGCGGGATTGGTGAGCAACCTGAACCGCGGGCTGCAAATCGCAGGCTTCACCTACTTCGGCGATGACAATATTCTCACCGGCGGGCGAGAGTTTCTCGCTACGAATACATTCGTGGGCAACCCGATCGACTTCGGACCGTGGTCGCTGACGCTCCAAGGACCGCTATCCACCGGCTTCTCTGTCGCAAACCGACCGTTCCAGAGCTTCGACTTTTCCTTCGGAACCGCGCCCACGGGAAGTGCAAACGCATCACCGCTCACGTACTCGCTCAACTTCGACCTCGGCGGACAGTCGGCCAGTTTCAGCGGTAGCCTACTCATCGACGGCGGCGCGAGCGTGGACCGCCTCGGCTTCTACACCGTCCGCCTCGATGCGTCGTCTCGCACCACGCTCACCGGAACCGGCGAGAATCGCAGCGAGTTTGATTTCGATCTGGGTCCGGTGAACATCGCCGGCAACATCTACGTAGACGTAATCGCGTTTTTGACCGCGCCGCTGTTTGAAGCGGCCAACGTCGTGAATCCGTTCGACAGCCTCACCGCGCGAAACCAAATCCAAGCCATCGTGGATACACAAACCAGCGACCTGCTGGAGTTGCTTCGTAACGGCGCAACCCCGGGCGACAGCACGAACCAGCGCGGCATCACCTTGTCTTTAGTGGGTGACCGCGCTAACCAACATGGCGTTCGTGACTTCTTCAACCCTGGCGGATCGAACACCGCTTCGGCCATCGTCCCGGAACCCACGGTCATGCTGCTCATGTTAGCGGGTCTGCCATTGGCGTGCCGGAAGGCATCGCACCGTCGCCGCGGCCATTGACGAACCTCGAACCGCTACGCCTCTCGCGCCAAACGGCTACCGCGTCACGACGTTGAATTTGTCGATTTCGAATTAAGGTGATGCGATTCGCGTACCTTTTCCGGCACCTCGTTGAGGTTCCAGATGATACCGAGCTTGGACATGATCCATAGCCCGTAATAGGTCATATCGAGTTCCCACCAATAAAACCCCTGCCGCGTGGCACCGGGATAGTAGTGGTGGTTGTTGTGCCAGCCCTCTCCGCCCGTGATAATCGCCAGAAGCAGACTGTTGCGGCTTTCGTCTTTGCTCTTGTACCGCTTTCTTCCCCACATGTGGGTGAGCGAGTTGATGGTGAACGTCGCATGAGACGACGCCACGATCGAGATAAAGAAACCCCAGATCAACATCTGAAATCCGTTTGTGTTCCACCCGCGCGCTTCGAGAAACACGCCCAGGTAGAATACCGCCACACCCTCCAAAATCGGGATGAGGTTGTCGAAACGGTTGAGAAACCTCAATTCAGGAAACTTCATCAAATCAGGCACGGCCTTCTCGTCGAAATCAAACGCGCACTTCGATGTGATCCAGCCGAAATGGCTCCAGTAAAAACCGTGTTGGATCGGGGAATGAACGTCATCTTCCTCGTCCGAATGACGGTGATGATGTCGATGCCTTGCCGCCCACCAGATGGGACCGCGCTGCACGCACGAACACCCAGCCACCGCAAAGATAAACTGCGCCACACGCGATGTCTTAAACGTGCGATGCGAGAAATACCGGTGGTAAAAAGCCGTGACGACGAACATGTGGAACACGTACATCCCAGCGGCCACACCTACTGCAATCCCACTCCATCCGGTCCAGAAGGCAAAGAGGCACATCAGGTGGACGCCAAGAAACGGAATCAAGCGGACCCAGTCCACCTCATACTGCGTGATGCTCTCAATCTCTTCGGGGGTGTATCTCTTTGAGGAGTTATCAAACCAGAGGCCAACACTCCGAATCACCGACCCAACCCCGCGAGGTCCGGATTCGGGGGCAGGAGAAGCCTCCGCGGAATCCGTGCGCTTCGAGGCGCGACCCGGTACTATCGGATCATTGATCGGCGTATCGGCCGGTGCTTCGACCGGCGCATCAGCAAGCTCTTGGCCTTTGGAAGTACCCAGTTCAGATCGTATCGTAGTCATCCGACTCATCAAATCCTAAAATTTCGAGTTTGTGTGGTATCATGCCCGAGAAACACCGTCCCGCCAATTGTGGCACGTCGCGTACCAAGTGTGGTTTCTTCGCGGCGGACTGAGTAGCAGAACCGCGCGCGACGGGGATCATACCCGTTTCATACGCTAGCTGCCATCCGTGCGTTCGGCCAACCTTGCAGATTCGACCATTTCTTTGATCGTCGCGACGGCCTGATCTGGTGCAACTTTCTGCACCTCACCCGTGCGGCGACTCTGGATTTCCACGATTCCGTCCGCCAAACCGCGTTTCCCGACCGTCGCACGCACCGGGAAGCCAATCAGCTCCGCATCCTTGAACTTAAAACCAGGCCGTTGATCGCGATCGTCCAGCAGCACATCCACCCCACCGGCGGCCAGATCGTCGTGTAACTGCCCGGAAAGTGCCATAACCTCATCCACTCGGACATCCAACGCACAAATCACAACCTCAAACGGTGCGATCGCCATTGGCCAGCAGATACCGCTCTCATCGTGGAACGACTCGATGACGGCCGCCATGATCCGATTCAGCCCAATCCCGTAACACCCCATGATGAACGACTGAGGCTTCCCATTGGGATCGAGGCACGTCGCCTTCATGGCATCAGAGTATTTCGTGCCAAGCTTAAACACATGGCCGATCTCGATACACTTTTTAAACGTCAGCGGTGATCCAGTCGGCGAGCAGTCACCCGCCACGGCCGTGCGAATATCGGCAGATTCCGTGATCGTAAAATCCCGATCACGGTTGACGCCCGTCAGGTGGTGGTCGGTCTTGTTCGCACCGGTTACGGCGTCGTACATCACCGTGACAGCCTGGTCCGCGATAATCCGCGCATCGAGCCCCACCGGACCGGAAAAACCGACGTCCGCACCGGTGAGCTTCTGGATGACGTCCGGACCCGCCGCCGTCACTTTCGACACGCCCGCCGCCCGCGCCAGCTTCGCCTCATTCACCTCGTGATCGCCGCGCACCAACGCCACCAACGGCTTACCCTCGGCCTCGAAGATGATCGTCTTGATCATCTGCTCCGGCTTGCATTTCAAAAACGCAGACACCTCATCGATGGTCGTCAGTTTCGGCGTGGCGACCTCGGCCAGCGCAGCGTTGGTACCGTTCGCTGGATCAGCCAGCGGTGACACCTCCGCCCGTTCGAGATTAGCCGCATACGCCCCGTCTTCCGATTGCACGAGCAGATCCTCACCCGCATCAGTGGTGGCCATGAACTCATGCGAAGCATCACCGCCGATCGCGCCGGAGTCGGCCTCGACCGCAACATACGGCAATCCGCATCGACCAAAGATCGAGCAATACGCGGCATACATCCGATCGTACGTTTCGTCGAGCCCACCCGGCCCCTCTTTCGTCAAGTGGAACGAGTACGCGTCCTTCATCAAGAACTCGCGCGTGCGCAACACGCCGCTCTTGGGCCGCGCCTCACCGCGAAACTTCGTCTGAATCTGATAGAGCGTGACCGGCAACTGCTTGTAGCTGTTGATGTATGCGCGGACGATCTCGGTGACGGGCTCCTCGTGCGTCGGCCCCAGCACCGTGCGCGACCGCCAGTCATCCGGGCTCGCGCTGCCCAGGCGGATCAGCACATCACCCATCGCCTCGACGCGCCCGGTTTCTTCCCACCACTCGATCGGGTGCATGGCCGGCATGTGAAGCTCGATACCGCCCGCGCGGTTCATCTCCTCACGGACGATCGCCTCAACCTTGCGCAACGAGCGATAGCCCAGCGGCAGGTAGGTATACGCACCGGCCACAACCTGACGAATAAGCCCGGCCCGGAGCATGAGCTGATGAGAAGGCACCACCGCATCGGCCGGCGTTTCCTTCGTCGTCGGAATTAAGAATTCGGTCCATTTCATGGGCGGATTGATACCGTCAGAACGGCAAAAAAGCAAATGATTCGGCATCAACACGGGGTGGCAGAACGTAGGGCAAGGTCGTTTTTTCGCCCTCCATCGCGAAAGATGATCTGTCGCCTCCACGCACACATGAAAATACGGCACGGACGGGCATGATACAACGTGTCGGTCGCACGGGCAGCATAACAACCACGAAGAATCCGACCACCTGCGCGTCACCGCGCCCCGGAAAGAAACGCTCCGAGTAGTTGATGAAAATGATGCGTGCCCTGCTCTCGCGTCGGCGAATACCGACCCCGGTCGTACAATCGGGATTGAACGCCCGCTTGAACCAACTCGACGACGCTTTCGTCCTCGCGCTCCACCCTGTCCAGCTCTGCACCCGCGCCAACAGTCAACTTCGACTCATCCAAAACGAACGACACAAACGACACACGCGTGCGATCCGGCCCGAGCGGCTTCACGACGTTCATCGAAAGCCCCCAGGGGTAGAAATTGAGCATCAGGTTCGGGAAGAGCCAGAAATAGAAACCGGCCACCGCCTCGCCATGATCCGGCGCGGCGTTCGGCAAATCAAAAACATCGCACGTCCCATCGCTGATGCCGAGTTGCAGGCTGACATACTCGAACAGCTCAGTCCGATACGCCCCGTAGTCCAGCGCGTCGTTCAGTGACGGATGGACAAAGGGTATATGAAAGCCCTCGAGGTAGTTCTCGCAATACAACGCCCAGTTTGCAGAGACCAAATAGTCCCTCGACCGGGACGGATCATGCTTCAATTCAGCCAACGGCATCCATCCCACACGCTCCTGCACCGGGCGAATCCACTCATCAAACGGCATGGCCGGGTCCAGGCTCGCAAAGATAAACGGCCCCCACTCGGCCAGTTGCACACGCGGCAAATCATCGCTCGCACTCGGAAAATCTTTCGTCTCCTCAAACTCCGGCATGCTCTGCAAACACCCGTCCAGCCCGAAACGACGACCGTGGTAACGACAGCGCAGACCCGCCTCGATTCCGGCGTGCTCACACACTACCATGCCGCGATGGGTGCAGACGTTTGACAGGCACCTCAGCTTGTCGGCCCGGTCCCGGACCAGCACCAACGGCTCAGACAGACAGCCGGGCAGCATCGTCAACGGGAATGTAGCACCCGGCACGCGCACGTCATCCGACGTGCCGACGAACTGCCACGTCCGCGCGAAGATCCGATCCTTCGCGGCCTCATAGACACTGGTGTCGTGGTAGACCCGAGACGGCGGCGTTCGCGCGGCGGCGATGTCCGGTTCGATCGAAAACCCGACCCCATGATCTGACGGCTGTTGCGCTGGCGTGTTCGACATGGGCACCTCGCGAAGCGGCATCAGACACAGACACAGACACGGTCTTAGCCTGAAGCTATCTCGTGATCCAGATCAAAAAGAACTGGCGACCATGATACGAATCCGGGTTCCGCGTTTCAAGCCTCGTGCGACAACCGCCCACTCTTGCGTTACACTTGCGCCCCATGAACCTCGACGATGAAATCTGCTATTGCTACCACGTTCCGATGCGTAAGCTGATCAACTACGCCAAACGCGTGAAACCGCAACGACACAGCCAGATGACCGAATGCCTCGGTGCCGGAACCGGCTGCGGCTGGTGCATCCCATTCCTCGTCAAAATCGCCACAGACCCGGACGCCTTCGCGGAAAGCGAGCTATCGGCCGAGGAATACGCCGCACAACGAACCGTCTACCGTTCCACCGGAGCGGAGAAGAATACGTTTAAGGCGAGCGAGGCGTAAGCGTCCCGCCTGCACTCGTCCGAACCGTAGGGTATGCTATTGCATACCAACAACATTCGATCACGCTCCCGTGACGCCTGCCACTTCAAAAGAAATCGATTCGTGCCGCAGCGTTTTCATGGGATGACCACGATTTGCTGGCTAGTTCACGTCGGCGGTGTAGAATCAGACCGACTTGACTCGGTCTTACGAAGTTTTCCTGACAGGACTCCTGGAGTCTAGCCGTCAACTTTCGTAGGTATGGAATGGCCCGTACCGCAGGAGGAATTGAACATGTTGAAGACAATGCCCCTAATGGTTGGAATCGGAATGACGCTTCTCACGGCGTCTCAGGCTTCTGCGGATTCGGCATGGGAAAAACTCGATGCCGAATATGCCAAGGCCCATGAAGCGTGGATGGCGGGCATGATGAAACTCCAAGGTGAAGGCCACGCGATGATGTTCAATTCCGATGCGATGCCACCGCACCCCATCGAGACATTCCGACCCCGATTTCGTAAATACGCCGAGGACCACGCAAACACCCCAGAGGCCTTACCGGCGCTGGCCCATTTACTGGAGGGCGGCTTCTCCATGATGGGCGCGAAGGACAAGTCCGCCGAGTGGGCGCTCGCCCGCATGAAGGAACACCACGCGGGTGACCCGAAGATTTCAGATCATATCGAGACCATCAAACACGCACGGATGTCCGTCGGTGAAGACGCGGTGATTGCCCTCATGGAAGAAGTCGCCAAGGTCAACCCAGACCGTACAACGAGGGGTCGCGCGTGGCTGGCGATGGCGGACATGCTCTACGAGGGGTCACCGCTCGCCAGAATGATGGGCACGGACAACACCCCGGAAGCCAAGGCCAAGAAGACACGCGCGATTGAAATACTACGAAAAACGAGCAAAGAGTATCCCGGAACCGATATCGCCAAGCAGGCCGACGCCTTTCTCTACGCCATTGAGCATCTTGAGGTAGGAATGAAAGCGCCGGAGATCGTCGGCAAGGATGTGAACGGTCAAGACATTCGCCTGTCACAATTCAACGGCAAAGTTGTGGCCATCGTGTTTTGGGGAACGTGGTGTGCCCCGTGTATGGAGATGCTCCCGCATGAACGAGAACTCCTCGAAAAAAACGCGGGCAAACCCTTCATCATCCTCGGCATCAACGCCAACGATTCGAAGGCCGACCTGAAACGAGCCATCAAAAAAGAGAAAATCACCTGGCCGACCATCTTCGACGGCATGCAGGACGAGTCCAGCCTCGTCGAGGCGTGGCGTGTCCGATCGTTCCCGATGATCTATGTGGTGGACCACAAGGGCATCATTCGTCACAAACAACTAATACCGTTCATGATGGAAAAGGCCGTCAATGAACTCGTCGCCGAAGCCATCAAGGACATGAGCTAGACCAGTTTGCCAGCCCGGTAGCATGCGGCCTTCGCGGCACGTCATCGCAAGCACTCACGGGCACGATTATGGCACCCCGTTACGCTCACAACCATGACACAAAGTTGCACCCCATGTGCGCGATGACACCGGGGATGATGCTCCCGGTCAGCCGCCTGGACTGGAGCAGCCAAACCGCACCCACCGTGACGTAGAAAAGTTGAAACGCGACATACACCGGGGGCAAGTTCGCGAAATTGGGAACGTGCCAGAGCGCAAAGAACGCGGCCGTGAGGAGCATGGCCCGGTTGATACGAAACCGGCGGTAGACCTCGCCCGGGAAGACTTCAGCGAACCAACCGTAGAGAAAACCCGAAAACAACAGGTCTTGAGCAAGCGGCGACACGAGCCAAATACCGATTCGACCACCGCTAAACGGCCGGGATGTAAACGGGTAGACGATGGCCGTCAAGACAACGGGCAGCGTATAGATACCGACGACCTTCATGCCATGCTCGCGCCAAGACCCAAGCGACAAGCCGCTGCGAACGGGAGACCCAAGGCAGAGCAGCAGCGGCATGACACCGGTAATCGCATCATAGAACGTGAAGTACGCGCTGCGGCCAAGTCCTTCGAACATCACCACGCGGGAAAAAAGTCCCTGAGCCACTGCGGAATCGCGTGGTGGGACGCTACGAGAATGGCGGCAAGCAGCAGGCATTCCCGTTTGCTAGTTGCGGCCTTGCACACTTGATGCCTTCTGAGTCAGGAGTCGCCGTCGTTTATTGCTTCTGCACCGCCCCGCGCTTGGCCAACCGTTCCAGTGCTTCCGCAGCGACGGCACCGCCATCCTCAGCCTGGAGCACCTTTCCGATTCTTGCGGCGTTTTCGATCGCGTTTGGATCATCCAAGACTTTCCGCAGCGCAGCCGCCAACGTCAGCGGTGCCACGCGCTGTCGCTGCAACGTCGCCGACACGCCAAGCCGCCGGGTTCTCGCAGCGTTGTCAAATTGATCGTGAGAAAACGGAATGATCACCGTGGGTACGCCGGCCCGCATCGCCTGGGCCGTAGTCCCCACGCCGCCATGATGAACCACAGCACACGAAAGCGGCAACACCTCAGAATACGGAGCATAGTTAAACGCCTGCACACCCTCGGGCAAATCGGTCGGCGCGTTGCCCTCGTTACCCGTCAGCAGCAGCCCGCGCCGCCCCAACAACCGGCACGCCTCGACCGCATGACGGTAGAAATCTCCCGCCACATGCACGGCCGAAGTGCCCAACGTAAACACGATCGGCGGGGAGCCGTCTCGCATGAACCGCATCAAATCCTCTTCCCAGCCCTCAGCCTGCTGCCGCCGGTCGTGCCAGACGAACCCACAGATCTTCGCACCGGGCGGGTCATCGGGCATACTCGGCCGGAACGACGCCGGCCAAAGCCCCAACACCAGCGGCGACTCGATGGCATCACGCCACATCAGATCACGCTCCCGCGCGAAGCCGCAACCCAAACGCACCTTGTTGAGCTTGGCGTCCGTCGCATAGCGAAGCACCCGTTTGGTCAGAAACCGCCGAATGTGCAGATAGGGTCTGGGCAGGTACTGCGGCTCCCACCAAAGCAACAAACCCGGATCATATCCGGAGAACCAAACCAACGGCGAAAGCGCCGCGAGCGCACACGGCACGTTCTGCCGCAGGCACACCCATCGCGTACCCAGGCAGATGTTGTGCGTGAAAACCACATCGGGCGTTTCGTCAACCACAACGCGCTCGATCGTCTCGATCATGCCCGGCAGCCGTGGCAACAGAAAATCATTCAGCAGCGTCGTGGAGCCCTTGCGTTTGTCCATGACGTCGGGCGATTGCGCAATCTCGTCCAGGGCGTACCGGTCCCCCAACTCCCGAAACGATAGCCCGGCTTCGACAGCGGCCTGTTCAAATGACGCATTCGTGAGCAGCACCACGTCGTGCCCCCGTGCCACGAGCGCCGCGCCGACCGCGATAAATGGATTGACATCACCCGCCGAACCGACGGTCGTAATCAGTACCTTCATGCCGCAAACTATTACGCCCTCAAGTCCGCGATGGCAAGGGCGGCGGCGTCATTCTGCCAACCACCCCCGGTTTAACGCGAGACCAGATCCCAGTCCGCCATAAATCCACAAGCCGGGGCGTATGACTGGACAGCGCATTCGATTGTATGATAATGCCCCAGCCGGGTTCTACGCGAAGTTGATTCAAGGACACTTGCGGCGGCGGCGCGCGGGAACCACCGGACGCTTTCCGCACCAGCGCAGGCAGCTACAATGTTTCGGAACTACCAGCTCGCCTACCTTCTCCGCAACGTCAAAATCAAGGAATCGCGCACCCTCACGTTTCACCGCCAAGGCATGGCCTACGTCCTGGCAAAATCGGCGAAGAACATCCCGCACGGTGCCGTGATCGGCCACCTGGACATGACCCCGGTGATAGACTACGCCAAGAAAGCGGCGGCCGCGGCGAAGAACGCGCCTTCTTCCAAGCCCACGATGCGCCGGGCGCTGTACCGAAACTATTGGCCATTCCTGGTGAAGACGATCGCCCACTGCCTTCAT
>JAJRSR010000107.1 GCA_024278695.1 Planctomycetota bacterium
ACGAAGGCTCGACTATTATGGTACGGACGCGGCACCTCACGTCCGATACGTCGCTTCGGTGTTGTTTCCTGTGACGCCATGTTTCGCGTTTGCATCATACCCGCCCAGACGGTCAAGCCAATGGGTTTCGCGAGGTGCCGTAACT
Source organism: Planctomycetota bacterium (assembly GCA_024278695.1). Taxonomy (GTDB): domain Bacteria; phylum Planctomycetota; class Phycisphaerae; order UBA1845; family UBA1845; genus JAJRSP01. The sequence continues at coordinate 146 of JAJRSR010000107.1, forward strand.
AGCCATTTTCCAGTGGGTTATGGTGTAATCGTTAATGTCACACCCTCCGGTACCCCTTATGCCCAAGTCAGGACGGATCGACTCCGTGTCCATCCAAGCAGAATCGATGAGAGGGGGCAGAGCAATGGAAGGTGTGCAGTCAGTAGGTACGAGCAGCGCTGGTCAGGTCACGGCTGGGATCAGCGAGATCAGTCAGTCCTCAACGTCGGTCACCACGAGCATCGGCACGTTCGCGAGCGAATCCGGTAGTGTGTCCAACATCAACTCGTCCATCACGAAAATGCTCCAGAGCATTGGTGGCGGCCTCGAGAACGATGAGCTACTCAAAGCGCTGATCGCCCTCATCATCATCGCGGCGTTGCTACAAGAGACCCTAAAGGGAACCGGTCGGGGCTCGGCTGAATCGCTTCTCGCTCTCGGCAGCGGTCGCGGCGACCCGACTCAGTACATGGCCACAAGTTCGTCGTTCAGCTCGTATGAAGCCACGACCGTGGCCTATAGCACGACGACCGTTTCCTCGGCAGATGCGGGAACGGCCGATGGGGCTGAGCTTGGCGGACGGATGGACGTCACCGGGTAGTGTTGGAGACCTACCCGGCAGCCGTTAGCGCGACCTCGCGAGCGACCGGGATCACATGGCACTCGTCTGCATCGACGACGATATCCGCAACAGTCTCGCTGCCGAACCCGTCGGCCTCGATCAGCATGCTGTAAGTTCCCGCGCGTTCCCCCGCGCCGGCATAGACCCCAGAGCCGAGGTCCAGCATCGTCTCGCTGAAATCACCGCTTGTGAGGGTGACCGTGGCACCGGTGATCGGCTCACCGGCCTCATCCGTGAGCGTGAGGTTGATGCCGTAGATAAAGATTTCCGTGCAGACGATACCACCGCTCGGTGGCAACATGTTCAACGGGCAACCTAGAATCCAAACCAACAACGCGGCAATCAACCAACGCATGATATGCATCCTTTTTCGAGACAGTGGCGAAGCAAACGGCTACGCTCCGGTCGAGTCTCGCACGCCGTAGGTGTCTGGCCAAGTGATGCGGGTGAGTCAGGGACTTGCCGCAACGAATACCGCCCTCACGTTCCTATTCTGTTGACTTTTGAGCCCCAAACTCTACCTTGCCATATTCTGTGCGATAAACGTCTGTAGTGAAGGAAGTTGTGGTTATGGCAAGCTACGAGCCTATGGAAAAACAATACGACCCGCGCTCTGTCGAAGGGCCGATCTACGAGCAGTGGCTCAAGTCTGGTGCGTTCACGGCCACGCCCGACGGGCGACCACACGCGGAGGCCTTCACGATGGTGATCCCGCCCCCGAATGTGACTGGAGCGCTGCACCTGGGGCACGCACTCAACAACACCCTGCAAGACATCCTCGTTCGCTACCACCGGATGCGTGGTTTTAACACGCTATGGCAGCCCGGTACCGACCACGCCGGCATCGCTACGCAGGCCGTCGTTGAAAAACGTATCCGAGAAACAGAAGGGCTAACCCGGCACGAGGTTGGCCGCGAGCGACTGGTCGAACGCATCTGGGAATGGAAAGACGAATACGAAAAGCGCATCATCAGCCAGCTTCAACTGATGGGCTGCTCATGCGATTGGGACCGTACACGTTTCACGCTGGATAAAGGCTTGGCCGCAGCGGTTCGCACGCAGTTTTTCAACATGTTCAAGGCCGGGTTGATCTTCCGAGGCAAGCGGCTTGTCAACTGGGACACCGAACTGCAAACGGCCGTCGCCAACGATGAGGTATACTATGAGACGGTCAAGGGCAAGTTCTGGCACTTCAAATACCCCGTGATTGATCCGAAGCCGGGCGAACCGGAGTTTGTCATCATCGCCACGACGCGTCCGGAGACCATGCTTGGCGACACGGCCGTCGCCGTGTGCCCTGATCCCGTGGCCGCGTTTGATAAACATGAGGCGAAGCTGCGCGACGATCTCGAAAACGCTGCGGATAAAGACAAGCCGGCGATTGAGAAAAAACTGGAAGCGGCGACCGAGCGGCGCGACACACACCTGGAGCATTTGCTTCAACTCGCCGCGATGGCTAAGGAGAACCGCAAGCTGCGTCTGCCACTGGTGGAACGGGAGATTCCGTTGATTGCGGATCCGTGGGCCAATCCGCTGGTCGGCACCGGTTGTGTGAAGATCACGCCCGCGCATGACCCGAACGACTATGTTGTGGGTCAGCGCCATGACCTGCCCATGATTAACGTGATGACGGTGGATGGCATGATCGCGCCGATCACAGAGCCCGACGGCTCACGCAATGAAGATGCCACGAAACGCTACGCCGGGCTGGTTTTCGCCGGTACCGGTCGAGAAAAAGTTGTTGAGGATATGGACGCGCGGGGGCTATTGGCCGACGTCGTGGACCACGAGCACGAGCAAGGTCACAGCGATCGCAGCAAGGCCGCTATCGAGCCATTCCTGTCCGACCAGTGGTTCGTGCAGACGGAAGACGTTAACGAAGAAACCGCACAGCGCCGTGGGGATTCGACGGCACCGGATACGACCCCAAACGTCAACCTGCCGGGCGGCTCGTCAATAACAGGGCTTGCGCAGGGTGCGATGGATGCGGTTAACGACGGGGATGTCAAGATTTTCCCGTCGCGCTATGGTAAGAGCTACCTCGACTGGCTTGGCGAGAAACGCGATTGGTGCATCAGCCGCCAGCTTTGGTGGGGGCACCGGAATCCAGTTTGGGTTCACCGCGGCGCGGCGACTGGTCCAGCGCTGACTGAACTCGCTGGGCGATGGCATGAACTGCCGATCAGTCGAGCCGCCGGGGAAGGTGAACCGGACCTGTTCTCCTTCCGCTGCTGTGCAACTGAGCCGACGGCAGAAGATAAGACCCTGATGCGCGAGAATAGCTGGGAGCAAGAGGAGGACGTCCTCGACACCTGGTTCAGCAGTGCCCTATGGCCGTTCAGTACGCTCGGTTGGCCGGGGAAGATGCCGGAAAACATCGCAGACGTCGAACAGTATTACCCCGGCTCGGTGCTCTGCACGTCACGTGACATCATCACCAACTGGGTCGCGCGGATGGTCATGTTCGGGCTGTTTTCGACGGGGAAGGTGCCGTTCGATCACGTCTACATCCACCCGAAGATTCTCGACGGACGCGGCGAGACGATGAGCAAGTCAAAGGGCAACGGTGTGGACCCGGTCGACGTGATCCACACCCACAGCGCCGATGCGTTGCGATACACCATGGCCGACCTGTGTACGGAGACGCAGGACATTCGTATGCCGGTGGAATACACCTGCCCGCATTGTGGCAAGCTGACAGACCAGACTCAAGCGATCAAGACGGAGGAACAATCGCGGAAGTCCCGTGGTGGAAAGCTCACCCGAAAACTACAGCCGGCCGACTGCCACCGGGTGACGTGCATCAACAAGTCATGCGGTAAAGAATTCGCCACGCGGTGGTCCGAGCCAGCATTGCAAAAAGAGCTGGGTCTCGCCCGTGAAACTTCGGATAAGTTCGACATCGGGCGGAACTTCTGCACGAAGCTCTGGAACGCCGCGCGCTACGCGATGATGAACCTTGAAGGCGTCGAATGCCGCGAATGGGACATCGCCGCGCTCCCGCCGGAAGATCGCTGGATCCTGGCGCGGCTGTCGCAGACGATCCGGCGGTACCACGAATGCCTGAAACACTACCAGTTTGCAGCGTCCGTGCGCGAGCTACGCGAGTTCTTTTGGGATTCACTCTGCGACTGGTACATCGAGCTCACCAAGCCGCGACTTACCGCAGATTCGGAAGAAGCGACCAGGCCTGGTGCCGATCCCGCGAAACAGGTGCTCGCGTTCTGTCTGGATCAGGTGCTACGCCTGTGGCATCCGACCATGCCGTTCATCACGGAACGCATCTGGGCGGAACTCAATCAGATAGCCCCGAAGCGAGGCTTGCCAAAAGTGGCCGAGGTAAAGACGAACACGCTTCTGGTCGTGGCCGAGTTTCCACCGGTGGGGGGGCACGAAGCGTTGGCGGATGCCTCGATCGTCGAGACGTTTGCCGCATTGCAAACGGTGACCCGGGCCGTGCGCGACTTACGGCTCAACTGCGACGTGCCGCCGAAGCAGCGGGTGAACGTCACCGTGGTCGCGCCGCACGAAGAACTAGAGGCCTTCACCGCGCAGTCGCACATCGTGAAACACATGGCCGGTATCGCCGAGTTGACGGTGTTGCCCGAAGCGGATCGTCCGAAAAACGCCGCGAGCCTCAACGTGAAGGGGCTTAAGATTTACGTCCACGACATCAGTGACGACGAGGCCGAGCGAACGCGAACCACCAAGACGCTGGCCGAGCTGGAAAAGAAGATCACCGGCACACAGAGAAAGCTCAGCAACGAGAAGTTTGTGGCCAACGCCAAGCCGGAGGTCGTGGAAGTCGAGCGGACCAGGCTTGCGGAGTTTGAAACGCAACACGCGTCACTCACAGTGCATCTTGCAGAGCTGAACGCGTAGTGTGGGGGAGTGGTGCAAGCGGAAACTTGTTCTTGATCCCGGTAGGGTTCGGGCTGCCCTCCAGCCCTCGGGCGTACCCTAAGAATGGCGTGCCAAGCGCGGTGCCGCACGCCGAAGCATCTGACGCACGTTGTTGATTCCTCTGAGCAGTGGGGCGTTACGCCGTGGCAGTCGCCGCAGTGCCAGTGGCCTCGGTGTAGCTGGTGGTCTCAACGCTTGGAGCCGTCAGGAGCGACCCGAGATAGCTTTCCGCATCCCCGCCGGACTCGTCACCAGAGCGGAACAGCCGGGCACTGTTGAAGAGTACGATCGCCGTGGCCACCGTGTGGGCGACGGCCGCCGTGATCGGCGTCAGTGGACCCCAGATCGCGAGCACCATCATCCCCACGATAAACAGCACGCCGAAGAGGATATTCTGCCAAACCACGCTCGCCGTGGACCGTGAAAGGCGAATCAAAAACGGCAAGCGCGACAGGTCGTTGTTCATCAGGGCGATTGAAGCGGAGTTGATCGCGACATCACTACCCGCCGCACCCATCGCGATACCGAGATCGCCGGCCGCCAGCATCGGCGCATCGTTGACCCCGTCACCGACGACGGCCACCCGATGGCCGCGCCGCTTCAGGTCATCCACAAGCGCCAACTTCTGCTCCGGAAGCACTTCGGCCTGAACCTCGGTGCAACCCATCTCGGCACCGACGCGCCGTGCCACCGACCATTTATCACCCGTGACCATCGACACGTTTCGGATGTTCAACTCACGAAGGTCGTCAATGGCCACGCGGGCTTCGCTACGCGTCCGGTCCTCCAGTCCGACCCAGCCGAGGCATTTGCGGTTGCGTGCCACATAAAGCAGGCTGACGCCTTCCGGCTCCGCGAATTCGGGGTCGGACATGAAGCTCATATCGACGCCCTCGCTCGTGAGCCAGGTACTTCGACCGACGTGAACCGCGTCCGAGCCGATTGTCGCGCTGACCCCGCGGCCTGGCACTTCTTTGAACGCTTCGGGGTGGCTTAGCTCGATCTTGGCGCGCTTGGCCACATCCACCATGGCGCGAGCGGCCGGGTGCTTGCTCATCTGTTCTGCGGAGGCTGCGGCGAACAGCAGGTCCGCGCCATCGACATTCGGAGCCGGCTTCATCTGGGATACGGAGAGTTCACCTGTCGTGAGCGTGCCGGTTTTATCAAAGACGATCGCCGTGAGCGATTTTGCGGTTTCCAACTGCACGACGTTCTTGATGAGAATGCCAAGCCGCGCAGCGCAGCTCAGCGCTGCGACCATAGCCGTCGGCGTGGCCAGGACCAACGCGCAGGGGCATGCGATAATCAACATCGTGATCGCTTTGTGCATGCCGACGTCTTTGTCCTCTGAGAAAAACAGCACGATCGCTGCAAGCATCAGAATCGTGGGGGTGTACCAGCCGGCGTATTTGTCGATCAGACGCATGACTGGTATCCGCGTACCCTCCGCCGCGAGAATCAGGTCTTGCACGCGTCCGAGCGTGGTGTCTTTTCCGGCTTTGGTGACGCGAATGTCGATCGCACCGGTCAGGTTGCTGGTGCCGCTAAAGACCTCGTCGCCCGAAGCCTTGTCGACGGGTAACGACTCGCCGGTGATGTTCGCCTGGTTGACGGTGGAATCTCCGGATACGACCACGCCATCGGCGGGGATGTTATCACCCGGACGAACGCGGACCACATCGTTCGTGTGAAGCTCCTTCGCATCGACCAGTTCTTCCATGCCGTCCTCGCGGAGGCGGTGGGCTTGGTCCGGGGTCAGTCGAAGCAGCGACTCAATAGACGCCCGAGCGCCCAGCGCGGTGCGCGTTTCGATCAGGTTGGATAGCACCATGAAGAACGCGATGATTCCGGCTTCCTGATATTCGCCGAGGGCGACGGCCGCCACGACTGCGAGGGCGACCAACTCGTCCATGTGCAGGTGGCCGCCAAGAAGGCACTGGACCGCGTGCCACACGAGTGGACCGGCCAGCATCAACGTCCCGAGCAGGGCCAGGACGTCGGAATAGGGCGTCGAAAAGGGTTCTCCGCTCGTGGCGGCCACATCGTACTGGAAAAGGACACTAGCCACCGAAGGCATGTCCACGATGAACGAGCTGATGACCAGCATGCCGCCCAACAACGTGAAAATGAGCAGGCTGCTCGCCTTGAGGGTTTCCGCCTCGATCTCTTTTAGGTGTGCGTGCCCCATACCTTCATCCTAATGCGTGTTTCCAGCTCGTACCGTCGAGCGGGCGACCAATCAACCGAGATCAGATACACCGGGTACCATACGCGGTCGACCTGGACCGCGGCCACAGTTGGGGGTTCTACGCATGTCGAGGGCCAAGGGTTCGCAAACGTCGGGTAGCTGCGGACACGAAACCCCCAAGCGGGAAACCAACGCGTAGCCGCCAAGCAGGTCGTCCTGGCAGCTATCCGCCGCGGTTCGACCCGAAATTGTTGCCGTAGATAATATAGGCCTCACCGGCATCGCGTCGGCGACCGACGTCCGCATCGTCGCCAGCAGCATCCGGCCCCTGGGGGAAGCTCAGGTCGATGAAGTCGGCGCGGGGGTTGCCGATGGCGATGTCGTCAAAGCCGTCGTTGTTGATATCTCCGATGGCCGCGACCGTGATCGGTGACGCCTCGTTTGGTCTACCTTTTTGGAACGGGCTCAGGAAGACGATGCCGGGTAGCTCCGCGGTGCCGACCTCTGCGAGGCTGCACCCGCCGGTACAGGTTGAGTTTTGGCCGCAGACCTGGGATAGGTGCGTGCCGCCGAAGATGAGGTATACGACCCCCTGACGCTGGCGGTTGGCCGAGTCCGCCCGCACCTCACCCGGTACGGCGATCAGCAGGTCGCCGAAGCCATCCTGGTTGAAGTCACCAGCGGAGGAAACGTCGATTCCCGCGCGGTGACCAAAAGCAGATCCGTAGAAAACCGCGCCGGCAAGGTCCGTGGTTCCGATCTGGCAAATGTCACGATCACCATCGGTGAAGACGCCGCCGAAAATGACACCCACAAACCCGTTGTCCACGATGGTGTTGCAGCAATTGGTACTGTCGCCGCCATGAACGCAGTCTGCGCTGGGTTCACAGTCGTCCGAGAGACAACAGAAAATGCACTCGTCCTGGTCGTCAATGTCGCCATCCCGGTCGTAGTCAAACGCATCGCAGGCATCATCCGAGAAAACTTCTTCCCCTACGGTGTTCCTGCAATTCTCGAAATTGGCACGGCGGAGATCATCGTCTGTGACGGGGTCGGTTCCGTCGAACTCCCGCGCACAAGTGGCTCGTGTGACGCCGCCGAAGTCGGTCCGGGGTGAACTGATGAAGACGTCGTCGATTCGATCGCCGTTGACGTCGAAGCCGCTAACCTGTCGCCAGCCGATTTGATCGCCCAGGGTGGTACCCCGGACGCGGAGCATCGGCGAACGAAGAATATCGTCATCTGCATCCTTCAGGTCGAAATCGCCGATGACGGACCGCCCGTAAAGCACATAGGCCGCTCCCGCGTCGGTCAGACCGGGACGGTCATTGAGGTTGGCACCGCAGAGAATGTCGGCGATCCCATCTTGGTTGAAGTCTCCGGCAGAACTCGCACCACCAAGCCTGTCGTCGATATCCTCAGCAAACACCTGGAAAGCATCTGCGGGGATGAACGTGCCCCGAGGCTCGGTGGGCGGAAGGCACGAACCGAAGGGCGAGGATCGCTGTTGGTCCAACAAGGGAATGGAAGAATTGGAATCGTCAGCCAATGCTTTTTCCCGCCATGTGACCTGATTATAGTCGGCACCCGGGAGTACGATGATACTACCCCTGAACCTGGTCGAGGCAAAGTGCGTGCCGAGAGCGCCGAAGCTGCTTCTCAGGTCATCCATGTGACGTTCGTTCATTGGGGCGGAGATGACGATTTCGTCAATGCCGTCAGCCGTAACGTCCCGCAACGAGGCGACGTCCTCGCCGAAAAGCCCCTCACGGGCCGGCTGGTTAAGCAGGCGGTGATCCACGACATCGTGTCCGCCAGCCATAAAACGGGCTCCGGCAATGCGACCCGCTTCGCCGTCGGGGTCATCGGCCCGAACGAAGATGTTTCCGGCATCGTCCTGACCGTCACGGCTGAGCACGAAGTTTTCCTGTCCAACGAGTTCGAGGGCAATCGAAGTCGTGTCGAGGCGAGTCGGCGCAGGGTTCACGCGAGGCTGACTGTCACGGTTGGTGCTATTCACGATGATCACCATCCCGCCGGCCGTTTCCTGGACATCCACAGCTTCGGTGTCGGTTCGATTGTTAATCAGTTCATCCGGGTAGCAGCCGAGTTCGCCAGCGAGGTTCAAGCGAGAATAGGAGATCGTCAACCGTGGGCGGTCACCCTCGCCGGAGGTCTCGCTTGATCGAATGGCGACATCGTCATCGCCATCGGCCGTGCCGGCTACAATAATGAACCGAAGTTCATCGTTGCTGCCTCGAAGCTGTCCGTCGATCAATCGGGTTACGAAGTCGGATACCGTGATCGTTACGAAATTGGCGTCCGCTCCGGAGATTGTACCCAGGTCGTCGGCATCGTAGTCGACATCCTCGATCGGTTCTCCGCCACCCGTAGCAAAGGAGGCGTAGGTCGTCAGTGTGCCGAAATCGGGGAAAACCTCATGGAGCGTAGCGTTGCCGCCGGTGTTGAACATGCGAAAACGTAACTGGGCTTGGATCGATCCTGCTTCAATGAATGCCGGGTCATCTGGGATAAAATCCAACACATCTGTGAACTTTATGAGCCCCCAGGATCGGCCCGTGTTGGCCGTGTCATTGCGCCACGAGATTGAGGATGACGAACCGGCCGCTACAGTGGGCGTTGCGTCATCGATGGTCGTGTCCACAACGCCCAGATAAATTGAATCGTCAACAGTCTCATCGTCTTCTCGCAGGATGAATGATCCCTGACGTAGCTCGACCTCGACATCTACAGTGTTGTCTGCACCGGTTGCGTCCTCATCCGCCGGGTCATAATCCATCGCCTCAAAGGCACCGTGTGTGTGTGACAGTCCGAATATCAGTTCCGGGCGATCGTCCGTGCCGCCGCCCTCAGTAGGCAGAGCACGGATGAAGCTCACGGCGGTAATGCCGTTCGTACGCGCATTGCTGTCAGGTATTTGTCGGGTACGAACTGGCGGTGCTTCGAAAATCACGCCGGAAATCGATTGACTCACGGAGTTCACCGCGATCGATCCGCCAAACCTGATGCCCGGGTCGGCTGGCTGCTCGCCACGCTGACCATAAATCAGGTACGCTTCCCCGATGGTACCCAGGTTTCGCGGATTGCCTTTCTTGGCCACGATGACAAAATCATCGGCGCTGTCCGCGTCGAAATCCGTGATGCCGGTGATGCTGGAGCCGGTTAGTGCACCAGGGTTGAATCCGTAGAACCGAGCGCCGGAGATGACCGTGCCGGCTTCGGCAAGATCGACAAGCCCCGACGCGAGCTGATTGACGTTGATCGTGCCGACCGCATAGCGATGAACCGGCGGATTCTCGAGGTCGCTCGCCGTGATGCGGATGTAGTAGGGCAGCCCGCCCGCGCGAGCCGGCGTCTGTGTCAGGTCAATCTGGTGCGTGAACGTGATCGCGCCAAAGTCTCCGGCGTTGACCGTTCGCTCGTCGAGAACGACAATCTGATCCGGCTGGGGGTTGGCCGGATCGTCGTTGTTGGGGTCTTGGTCCAGGTCCAACACCAAGAACATCGTGATATTGCTGTCCGGGTCGAACGGACGATCGGCGATCGGTTCTAGCAAGCTGGGGGCGACCGTGACGGTTAGAATATCATCCTGGGTCACGCTCTGGGGGAACTCCGGTTCCGTGACGGTTAGCGTCGGCGGCACCGATTGCTGGCCCTCTCCCTCGCCCGTGATGCGGATGACCACACGCGATGCCGTGGCCACACCACCGATAGACGCGAAGGTCTCCACCGGATCATTCACCCCGTCGTCGATTGTGCCGAGCAAAAAATAGGAGCCTTCCGGGATCAGGCTGGTCCCGACCGGGACCGAGTCCGGGCCGATGAGGTCGTTCTCATCCAGTCCGTTCACCAGCGGCACCCGAGCGTTCGTTGACGAATCGATCAACTCGAAGCTGATCGACGCGTTGTCGTCCGAGTCGCTATCGTTCCAGCGAATCAAAAGGGGAGCACCCTGGGGTCTGGTGACGTTGTCGACAGGCTCGATGATCGTCAAGGTGGGCGGGTCGTTCCCAGGTTGCCCCGGGCCATTGACCAAGAACGGCGTCGGTGCCGTGCCGCAAGCAGCAACAGCCAATAGGACGAATCCGACGCCGGTGCTGACCGCCAGCGTACCAATGGCGGTCTTCTGAATAAACGATCCTTGCATCTTCACGGGACTCCCTTAACCAGTCATGCATGAACCAGACGCGTGAGTCACCCCGGGTGGGGGGCGCAATATGCCTCATTGGGTCCGGCGAAACTAACCAAATTATCAAACGGGTGCGACCTGCACCACGTTATTTCGAGCCAACCGTTGGGGGCCAACGCACACCACCAGCCCAAGGCCGACGATCACCGTAGGATGCCTCCGGTTGCCCGCAGGAGGCACCTCGGCTTGCCCCGTTGGTGACCAACGGTTCGGAAGCGCCCTCCCGACCGAATGTTATGCGTCGCGTGGTTGTCCAGTCAAGGCCGCCCAAACTCTTGTAAGGCCAGTATGCGTCTGCTTTTCGAGCGATGTAGGGCATGCTGTTGCATGCCGGAGGCCTGTTGCGGTCCTTCCCCCACCCTCCGGGAGTACTCGAAGCGTGGGGCACCCGTGCCAATGCCGTCTTGCCTACCTGTTTCCCACCTCCGCACCGTCTGCCCTCGCACCGTCTGCCCTCGCACCGTCTGCCCCCGCGTCGTCTGACTGTCGCGGGAAAAGCCCAAGGGTTACACTCTGGTTGGCCAGAGATGACTCGGGCACTTGTGATGACTGCCTCAGGAGATGACCCCTATGACCCAGCCACCGCCTACGGGACCGTACGAACAACCGCCTGCTTTGCCCCACGGCGCTGCAACAGCCGTGGGTCCGGCTCCATACAGTGCGGCCGCCATCGCGGCTCTGGTGCTGTCGCTCCTCGGCTGCCTTGGGTTCACGGCTGTTCTGGGTCTGATTTTTGGCGTTGTTGGTATCGTGAAGACGCGCGGCGGGGTCCGCAGGGGGGCTGGTCTGGCGATAGCTGCGATCCCGATTTCGATCGTGACAGGGCTGATGTCCGTCGCGGCCTTGATGTTGTTCGGGGCGTTGGGCAACGCGATGCTCGTCGCCATGACGCTGCCCGACATGTACGACGTCGATGGGAACGTGTCCGCTGAGTCCTTGGCCACCTTTCGCGGTGCATGCACGGAGAGCTTTAACGCCGAGGTCACAGCGGATCAGCTCACGGCTTGGTTTCAGTCGGCCCGTGCGGAACACGGTGCCCTGATCGAGCTGATTCCCGGCGGGCAGCCCAATTCGATCCCTGGGACGGACAGGCTTGTTTATCCCATACGCGGCAAGTTCGTCTCGGGCATCCAAGACATCGAGATCACCCTGCGGATCCTCCCGCCGATCTCGATCAAGATCGACGACATCACCATTGCGGCTTCGTCCCCAAGACCGTCGCATTAAATCTTAAATCGCCGTGGGTCGCAGGAAAGACGGGGAACCCTCCTCGATCCCCCTTGGCAAGGGAGGAAGAAAGACGCCAACCTTATTTGAAATGGCACTAGTTCTGATCCTCTTCCCACTCTTCGTGCCATGCCATCTGGATGGCTTCGAGCTTGCCTTCTGTGGAGGCCTTTGGGTCATCGACAAAACCATCGAGTTCGCAGACCCATCGGTGCAGGTCGGTGAACCGCACCGTCAGCGGATCGGTATCCGGGTACGCCTCGAATAGTCGAATGCCGATCTCTTCCGAGTCGATCCAACGCAGCTCATCCAGCATGGTTGACTCCTCTTGCCCGCGATTCATCACCGTGGTTTAATGGCCTTCTTGCACCAGGTTGCGGTTCCAATCGGGTATGGCCACCACCACATCGCCCGTGCCGTCGGGGACGCACTGGCAGGCCAGGCGGCTGTTGGGCTTGAGATCGGGAGCGCCCTCAAGCTGGTCCTCCTCTTCTTCTAAGGCGTCGTTGATCGTGTCGAGCCCTTGTTGTACCACGATGTGGCATGTCGAGCACGCGCAGACGCCGCCGCAAGCATGGTCGATCTCGACGTCGTGCCCCAGTGCCACATCCAGAATGCTGCCCGGCAAGCCGTTGTGGTCATACGGGAACTTGTCCGGATCGACTTCGACGGTCTTGTTCATCGGCAAAAATGTGATCTTGTACTTGCGCGTCGGCAAGGTAACGTTCGGTTGTTGAATGTACGGGTTCGTTCCGCCCATGTTGAGTTTCCTGATATAAACGGTGAGTCTCTAGTGTTTTTCTTGCGCTGATTTTACGGTGTCGTTGGTTTTTTCCGTTGTGGTTCCGGCCTCATCCTGCTGTAGCGTCGCCGTGACGGCGCGTTCAGCCAGGGCCATCGTGCTTTGGTTAAAGGCGTCTCGCCGCTGGTTGAGCAGCACCGGGTCATCACAAGACTCGGTCAGCCTGCGGAGTTCTTCAATTGTGGCGGCCAGCGATTCGCGGTACGCCGCCTCCACGAGGTGTCCGTGCTTGTTGAGCATACGTTCGGCCTTGTTGAGGTCGAACGAAAGCGTCGTGCGTACATCGACCAGATGGTGCGCCGTCATATCCTCGCGGGCGTGGGCGAAGGCTTCACGCCGCAGTCGATCCACTTCGTCGCGGGTGAGCCCGTGCGACGGCACAATTTGGACGCTCGCCACCGTGCCGCTTCGTTGTTCCTTCGCGGAGACACTGAGGACGCCGTTTTGGTCGATCAAAAACGTCACGTCGAGTTTTGGGATGCCGGCCGGCATCGGTGGGATGCCGGAGAGCTCGAACACGCCGAGCGATCGGCAGTCTTTCGCCAACTCGCGTTCACCCTGGAGGACGTTGATTTTGACGTTGACCTGCCCGTCCTGATATGTCGAAAAAGACTCCGTCACCTCGCACGGGATGCGCGTGTTGGCCGGGATCAGTTTGCTCACCGCGCCGCCCATCGTCTCAATGCCAAGTGCCAGTGGCGTGACATCGAGAAGCAGAAGGTCGCGTTGCAAACCGGCCAAGATCGACGCTTGAACTCCGGCACCCAAGGCGACGACCTGCTCCGGGTTGAGCGCGGTATAGGGTTCACATTGGAACGCCTCCCCCACGCGCTGTCGGACGAGCGGCACACGTGTAGACCCACCCACGAGCACAACCTGATCGATAGCTTCCGGCGTGAGTTTGGCCGCCGCCATCGCGCGGGAGCAGGCGTTGATGGTTCGTGCGACCAACGGTGCGATCATCGTTTCAAACTCCTCGCGCGTTACCGTGCGACGAAAAACCTTGTCCGCACCGACGGCGATTTCGATCTTGGCTTCGTCGTGATCGCCCAGGCGGATTTTGATGGCCTCTGCCAGCGTGCGTAGTTGTTGTCTGATCGTTGGCGAGGTGATGTCGACGCCGAGTGTGTCGCGAATCTCGCGGGTAAAGAGGTCGATCAGCGCGGCGTCGAGGTCGTCGCCGCCGAGGTGCGTGTCGCCGTTGGTCGAGAGCACTTCAAACATGCCGTCCTCAAGCCGCAGGATAGACACATCAAACGTGCCGCCGCCGAAATCATACACCGCGATTGTGGCGTGCTCTGCGCGGTCCAGACCGTACGCCAAGGCTGCCGCTGTCGGCTCGTTGATGATACGTACGACATCCAACCCCGCGATCGTGCCGGCGTCGCGCGTGGCCTGCCGCTGCGCGTCGTTAAACTGCGCGGGCACGGTGATCACGGCTTTCGTGACATCGCATTCGAAGTGGCTCGACGCCCAGCCCTTCAGTTCGCGGAGTATCATCGCGCTGATTTCCGGTGGTGAATAGGTGCGATTGCCGATCGCGACGACGGCGGTGTCGCGATCACCCGTGTCGTCCGGGCTTTGGGTGACGTCATAGGCAAGCATTGCCAGGTCGTCACGCAGGTTGGCAAGCCCCTGACCCATCAGCCGTTTCACGGAGTGAACCGTTGTTTTTGGTTTTTCGATCGCGTGGTCACGGGCCTTTTTTCCGACGACGACCTCCGCGCCGTCGAAGCACACGACCGACGGAAGAATAGCGTCTTCCGTGCCCACTTGGGGGATAAGGCGCGGCCCTTTCGCGTCGGCAAACGCCACGAGCGAGTTCGTGGTGCCGAGGTCGATCCCGATGATGATGTCTTGCTTGTCGGTCATGAGGCTATGCGCGTTTTTCGCTCAGCGGGTCCAGCGTCAATTGTTCGAGCAGGTTGTCATAATACTTGATCGCGTTGATCGCGATACGCATGTTTTTCTTGTCT
>JAJRSR010000108.1 GCA_024278695.1 Planctomycetota bacterium
ACGATACGCGTTCATTTATTGCGAACAACGCCGACTTGATCGTGTTTCATTTGGACAACAAAGTGCCGTGGCCCGAGGCGCTTTTGGGCGACGATCAGTACCATCCGAATATCATCGCTGAGCTGGACGCTAAGGTTGCGAGTGTGCCGGCCGGGCACAGCGTGTATGTCTCCGCGACGCCGCAGAACACAGCCCGCGCCGCTGAGTTGGCTAACTACTGGGCCGAAACCGAAGGCCTGCCCTTGCCGCCCGGATGGGAAACCAAGACGCTGGACGATCCTGATGTGATCTTGGCGTATACGAACTGGTGTCGTTTTTTGATTGCACGTTTCAGCCCGGATTTCTTTGCCTACAGCATTGAATCAAACGGCGGATTCATGGGCGTTGCCGATCCGGGTTACACGCAGTTCCTGACGCTTGCGCAACAAGTCTACGCGACGCTAAAGACAGAGAATCCTACGTTACCGATTTTTTTGACAGTCCAGACCGGCTCGTTCGCAGTCGGTGGGCAGCAGTTTCTCGACCTCACGGCTGGTCTCTTAGCGCATTCAGATTATGTTGCGGTTAGCAGCTATCCCTATTTGATCCCAGACCCCAATGAACTCCTATTGCACGGCGACCCGAGCATGATTCCCGCTGACTTGCTGACGCGGCTTGCCGATCTCGCGCCGGGTAAGCCGTTCGCGGTTGCCGAAACCGGCTACATCGCTCAGACGCTCGATCTGCCCGATCTTGGTATTTTCCAGGAAGGACGCGAGGCATGGCAGGCCGCCTATGTGCAGCGGCTGTTAGATGAATTGAATCAGCTCGACGCCAGGTTTGTGGTGTGGTTCCTGCCGCGCGACCACGATCTTATGAATGTGACACTTGAAGGGCTGGGTGTCGTGCTCGACTCAACTTTTTTCATTTGGCGTGATACGGGCTTGCTCGATGGGGACGGCAATGCGCGTGCGGCGCTCTGCATGTGGCGGCAGGAAATGGGTTTCAGTTCGTGCGCCCCCGTTCCGGCGGCATCCTTTTGGGGGCTCGTTGGTCTGTCACTACTGTTGTTGATTTGCGGTACGGTGATGCTGCGCCATGGTCGGGTGCGTTGTTAGTCCTCCGACTGTTCTTGCATTGAGACTACCGATTCCACGTTATGGCTTGTATGCCAGTGTCGATAGCCGTTGTCGTTTTTCGAACCTGCACTCAGATTTCGTCAGATTGGTTGGCCGCCGCATTTTTCGTGGGGTACACTGTAGGTAACTGTTGGTCCTGGTGTCCCAGTGGCAAGGAGCACGATCATGAAGCGTACTAACCGGATTGTTCGTTGGGTGGTTCTGGTGGGAGCCTCGGGAATGCTGCCGGCCTTTGTCTTGAATTGCGACAAGGCTGCGTTGCAACTTCAACGCGGGTTCCTGTTTGGTCTTGGGGAACAGACAGCTGGGCTGGTCCTAGACGCGAGTTTGCCGACCCCTGGCGCGATCGAGTAGGCCGGATCGTTCTCAGCGTCGTGACTTTGGGGCTGATCCTGTAGGGTTCGGGGAGCGTGCTTTCGAATTGATGTCGGGGTGTCCGTGGCCGCGGGCTTGTCGAGTGGCTTTAGCTTACGTTGAGACGGGCTCCGCCGTGTACTGGTTGATGAGGCTGATTAGTTTGGCTTGCGAGATCGGTTTCGTGGCGAAGCCGTCGAACCCGGACGACAGGCATTTCTTTTTGGTCTCGGCTTGGTTGTCGGCCGTGAGTGCCATGATCGGTGCGGCGTAGCCTTGTTTTCGGATGGCTATGGTGGCGTCGATGCCACCCATAACGGGCATTTGCAGGTCCATCAGGATGGCGTCGTAGGGTTTTCCGTTTTCCAACGCGCGGAGCGCATGTTCGACTCCCAGTTTCCCGTTTTCGGCGATGGTCACGTTGGCTCCGGCTTTTCGCAGGATCATGGCAAAGAGCCGTTGGTTCATCTCCTCGTCTTCCACGATGAGGACCGTTCCTGCGCGGAGCGGTTCTGGGTCGGGCTCGGGTTGCGCCGTTTTTCCGGGTGTTTTTGGCTTGGCCTTGGATGGGGCGGTGCCGACAGGGATTCGTACCTTGAAGTGGCTTCCGGCTGATGGCGTGGTGCTTGAGAGTATGAGTTCGCCACCGAGCATGGCAGCAAGGTGGCGGCTGATCGCAAGGCCGAGACCGGTGCCGCCGAACCGTCGCGTGGTGGATTCGTCCGTTTGGGTTAGCGGCTCGAAGATGCGTTCGACCATTTCAGCGGCGATGCCCATGCCGGTATCAATGACGTCGAAGGTTAGCGTTGCGGGTTGTTGCGGTGAGCCGTGTTCGTGTACTTCTGGTTCAAAGCCAAGCGCAATGCGAACGCCGCCACGGTCGGTGAACTTGATCGCGTTCTCGGCGAGGTAGGTAATAATCTGCCTCAGGCGTTGTTCGTCTGACAGGACAACTTCGGGAAGTTCTGAGGATTGCTCGATTTCGAGGTACAGGCCTTTGAGTTTGGCGTGCGGACTGACGTCCGTTTCGACGGCGGACAGGATACGTGCGGGGGTGCATGCGGCGATGTTGACTTCGAGTTTTCCCGCTTCCATCGCGGAAATGTCCAGAACGTCATTGACGATCCGCATGAGTCTTGAACTGCTTTTCTTGATGGCACCGGTCGCGCTATGTTTGTCGTTGGCCGTGGTGCTCGAATCGATCAGGGTCTCGGCAAAGCCAAGGATCGCATTCAGCGGCGTGCGTATCTCGTGGCTCATGTTGGCGAGGAAACTGCTCTTGGCTTTGTTGGCGGCGTCAGCCTGCGCCTTCGCTTCGGTCAGGTTCGCCATCGCTGTTTTTCGTTCGGTGATGTCCCTGAGAATGCCGACATACAGCCGCTCGCTATCGAGTACGACCTCGCTAACGGAAAGGTCCACCGGGAACTGTGTGCCGTCACGGCGCTCGGCCACAACCTCGCGTTCCAAGCCGACGATCCTGCCGCGTCCCGCATCCAGTTTGTTCTTCAAGTAAGAATCGTGTCGGCTGCGGTCCGGTTCGGGAACGATGCAGTTTATGTTTTGGCCGATGATGTCATCGGCACTGTAGCCAAAGAGTTTCTCCGCCGCCGGGTTGAACGAGCGCGTGATGCCCTTCGCGTCGATCGTGATTATGGCGTCTATGGTGGAATTGACGATGGCGCGAAGGCGTTCTTCGCTTTCCTGAAAGCTGCGAAGGACGGGCACCTGGAGCCGAATACAGAGCGTGGACCCGACAAGCATGAGAACAAATCCGACCGAAAGCGCGATGACGGCTGCACGAACATAGGGGGCGCGGATTTCAGCGAGCGTGACTAAACCGACAATGCCGGCGTCGATGGATTTTGCGGGCGCGAAAGCTGCCAAGGTTTCTTCATTGTTGCAGTCATGCGTGATCATCGTACCGGATTCGCCGAGCAACGCCTTACGCATGGGCGCGTGGACGTTGGACCAAGGCAGGCCGGTGGTTTGTCCGTCATATTGGCCGTGTGCTCTGTGTTCACCGAGAATGAATGAAATGTTGTTGCCATCGCGCCTGGCGATGGCGAACGTACTTCCTTCTCCAAACCGGTCGTCGCGTGACCATGCGTGGACCATCCGGGAAAAGGCATCGACGGACCTCTGTTTGAACTGCACGCTATCCCTCGAGACCACATGAGCTACGGATCCGGCTATTTCGGCGTAATGTTGAACGTCGGCAATAAGCGTGTTGCGGCTTCGCTCATAAGCGGCGCTGTAGCTGGTGGCGATCCCGACGCCCGTCGTCGTGAGCGAGACAGCGGCGAAGATGGCGAGAATCGCTGCGAAACGCGATTTTGCCGTTCGTTGGTTGATCGGAGCCCGCATCCTTACGCCCTCTATGGGTGCCTATGCACCAGTTGGCCCTGTCGCCTGGAAGCAGCGATTCCGGTACGATGCGCAAGCGCCGTCCTTGGGTTTTGTATCGTCTGATCTTTCGGACGGCTTCCGGTTTATTGGTGGGGTGAGGAGAAACCAGGGTCGCGCAGTTTTGGTGCCGATAATTCCAGTCTGCTGCGTATGTCAAGTGCGGTGCGTGCTGGTGTGGTTTCGTGATTCCGCTGGTTGCGAAACAGGGGATTTGTAGCATGAAATACAACGTAACCGATGCGGTGGTGTTTATCACGGGTGCTTCTCGTGGCATTGGTCGCGCGTGCGCTGTGGCGTTCGCTCGTGCCGGGGCCAGGGTGGTAGTCACGGCTCGATCGTTCGATGAACTGCAATCGTTGGCGAAGCAGCTTGGTGGGTCTTGCGTGCTTCCGATTCAGCTTGATGTGACCGATGCCGCACAACGCGAATTGGCGCTGCGTCAGGCGCGGCAGCGTTTCGGGCGTGTGGATGTGTTGGTGAACAATGCCGGATGGGCGACGTTTGCCACGGTGGAGAAAACACCGCCGGAACATATCGAGCGTATGCTGTCGCTCAACCTTGCCGCACCGATCGCGATGGCGCAGGCCGTGCTGCCGGAGATGATCGCGCGCGGCAGCGGACAGATTATCAACATCTCATCCGTGGTCGGTGCGCAGGCGATCCCTCGAATGACCGTCTACAGTGCCACCAAGGCGGCGCTCACGTCGTTTTCCACGGGGCTGCGTATGGAGCTGCGCGGGACGGGTGTGGACGTGATCAACATCGCCCCGAGCTCCACCCGGACGGATTTCTTCGAGGTGGCCGCCTCTGTCGATGTCGAGGCGACGCGCATCGCAAAGACGCAGTACTCGCCGCAGCGTGTGGCCCGTGCCGTGGTGGGCGCGTCGCGAAGGCGGAAGCGTGAGGTAACGCTCTCTTTGGAGGGCAACGCGATCTCTCTGATGCGCCGTTGTTCGCACCGCCTAGCCGACATGACGATGTATTGGATCGCACGCTTCGGTATGCCCTCAAAATAGCGTTTTCGTTGGCTTGCGTGCATCTTTGGCGCTAATTCTGTAGAATGACCGGCTGTGTGGAGGCTTAGCGGGATCTTTCGATGTTGGAGTTTGGTGTGTCGGATCGCAAGACGGTTTATTTAGAGACGATGGGTTGCCAGATGAACGTGCTCGACAGCGAGCTGGTCATGGGGCGGCTTCGCGCGTTGGGCTATGACGCGGTCTCCGACATGACCCGCGCCGATGTCGTCTTGCTTAATACGTGCAGTGTTCGTGACCATGCGGAGCAGAAGGTGTTGTCGCGCCTCGGGCGGCTACGAAAGCCCAAGGCCGGTCGTCGCGACATGGTGATCGGTGTGCTTGGTTGTATGGCCGAGC
Source organism: Planctomycetota bacterium (assembly GCA_024278695.1). Classification (GTDB taxonomy): domain Bacteria; phylum Planctomycetota; class Phycisphaerae; order UBA1845; family UBA1845; genus JAJRSP01. The sequence continues at coordinate 5,252 of JAJRSR010000108.1, forward strand.
GCGATTCGGATGGGATTTTTTCGAGAATGCCGCACGTGGATCTGGTGTGCGGTCCGGGTGAGCTGAACAAAGTTCCCGCGCTGATCGAAGAAGTGCAGGAGAACCGTTCGCGGGCGATTGCGCTGTCGCAGTCGCTTTCACGCAAGAGCACGCCGATCGAACGGGCGGTGGAGTTTGATTCTGTGGAGGCGTTAGACCTTTCTCGTGATCCGGGCGAGAGTGCCAACGTGTTGCAGTCGTACATCCGCGTGCAGCGCGGGTGCGATAAGTTCTGCACGTTTTGCGTCGTGCCGTTTACGCGTGGTGCCGAGCGCAGCCGTCCGCCGTCGCAGATTGTGGATGAGGCGAAGATGTTGGTTGACCGCGGTGCCAAGGAGGTGACGCTTCTTGGGCAGACCGTGAACAGTTATGTCAACACCGATGCCGGCAAGCCGGTGCGTTTTGCGGAGCTGCTCACGCGCGTGGCCGCCGTGGATGGCATCGAGCGCGTGCGGTTTGTCACCAGCTATCCGGGTGATTTTTCCGACGACATTTTCGAGGTCATGCGCGACGTTCCGGAGGTGTGCGACTATCTGCACATTCCCGCGCAGCACGGTAACGACGCAGTGCTCAAGCGCATGCGGCGGCAGTATACGGTGGGCGGTTATCTGGATTTGATCGACCGAGCCCGCGACATCGTCCCGACCATCACATTGGCCAGCGATTTTATCGTCGGGTTCTGCGGCGAGACGGACGCGGAGCACGCGGATACGATGGCCCTCGTCGAGCGGTGCCGGTTCAAAAACATCTTCGTGTTCAAGTATTCCCCCAGGCCCGACACGGTGGCGGACAAGCGTAACCAGGACGACGTGCCGGATGATGTGAAGCGCCGCCGCAATCAAGATTTGCTGGCATTGCAGGAAAAAATATCCACGGAACACAACCAGACGCTACTCGGTGCCACGATGAACGTGCTGGTCGAGGGGTACAGCAAGGCCGCGATCAAAGCGCAGGAGGCGGAGCAGTCTCGCGGGGAGGAGATCGACTGGCGGCGGAGCAATCAGCTTGTCGGACGCAGCAGCCGGGATCAGATTGTCGTGTTTCCCGGCAAGCCGGAGCACATCGGTCGCTTCGCCGACATTCGGATCAGTGCGGCCACCGCGCTCACGCTGCACGGTGATTTGATCGAGGATAGCTTGACCGGGGAAGCCGCGAGCGGGATGATGAACGTAAGTTTACCGGTGTTGGGGTCGGGTGGTCCTTCCGGGGTTTCGGGTGTTTCCGTTTGATAGAATTGGTGGGCAGTACCATGACCAGTGCAACAACAACTGTAGTCGAAGAGCCCAAAGCCGCGGTGCCAAGCCCCACGCTCAAGCGGAAGGTGTTACCTTCCCTCCGGACCAAGAGACCGCCGCTGTATAACGTGATTCTTCTGGATGATGACGACCACACCTACGAATATGTCATCGGAATGCTGACGCGGATTTTCGGTTTTGCGGAGGAGCGGTCGTATGAGCTTGCCTCGCATGTAGACCAGTCCGGTCGCGTCATACTCGATACGACTACGCTGGAACGCGCCGAGCTAAAGCGAGATCAGATCCACACCTTTGGCCGCGATTGGCGCATCACAAGATGCGCCGGCAGCATGTCCGCAACGCTCGAGCCGGTTCCGAGTTAGTTTTGCCTGGTTTTGGCAACGGACCATCCAATCATCCGCCGGACGGGTGCCCCATCTCTTCAGAGGTGGAGAACTCGAATCGAGGCGGGGCGAAACGGGAAGCGCGGCAGAGTTGGGTTTGAGCTGTGAAGCGTATACATATGAAGAGTTGAGGCAGGTCAACCTTTCGCCTTGGGGCGAAAGAACGACCGTGCCCTACAAATATGCGGCATAGAGGTGGCTTGATGAAGCCCAAACTGTGCTGCCTCAGTCGGAATTGGACATTCCCAGATCCGGGCTTAGTTTGTCCCGGGAAAGGAAATGACCATGAAAAACGGACGTAGGAAGTTCTCAGGCGAGGAGAAGATGTC
>JAJRSR010000109.1 GCA_024278695.1 Planctomycetota bacterium
CTCGATGGTTTCCTTCTTCACGCCACAGCGAAACATGGCTGAGCCAAAATAGGGGTTCTCAGTCTTGTCCTTCTGCTGGAGCCAGTCGCCACCGCGATCGCCAAACGCCATGGGGCAGTGGAATCGATGGACCGTTTCTGTGCCGGTGCCGTAGCACTTGGCGGCCACAATCATCGATTCAGAGAGCAAGGCGAAGGCCTCGCGTGCGCGTTGGAGATCGGCTGAGTTGCTAATGCCGTTGGCAGCTTTCGACATGCCTTCGGATTCTTTCATCCAAGCCATGTGGGCTTGACCGGTAAGCAGGCTCATGTCCACGCCGGCAAGGGCTTCGTGCAAAGCTGCGGCGGCGTCTTGAGCCTTTTTGTGTTCGTCGTGGCTTAGGGCATCTTGGGTTTTCAAATAAGCCTTGAGCACGGGATTGAACGCCGCGGCAAATGCCGGTGGGATGTTCAACTGCAACCCTTCCGGACTGTCGAGGTCTCGCCGTGGTGATGGCATCATGTCGCCCATCGATTCGTCTTGATGCGATTCATGCCCTTGATGGTCGGAAGGCGATGGTTCGCGTTCTTCTGGACTCATCATGCTGGGCTGGGCCATAATCTGAACGGCACTATCAATCTTGAAGTTGCCGTGGACCACGACACGTTCGCCCTCAACCAGACCATCAAACACGATGTATTCATTGCCGACCCGCGGGCCAAGCGTAATTTCACGGCCTTGATAGGTTCCCGGTTCGCCGGCAACCTCAATGTAGACTAGCGCTCTCTTGCCCGTAATCAGCGGTCCGGATGCAGGGATTACAAGCGGTGCTTCGACGTCACCGGTGGCCTGAGAAACATAGCCGAGCGACTCTGTGCGAACCAAGGGCATGCCGCAACGATCACAACTATCGGGCTCATCTTTGATAACCTCTGGGTGCATCGGACAAATCCACTTGCCCGCGAGTTCCGCATCGACCACGTGCCCGCCCGAGGCAATTTCTGAATGAGCTACCGCTCGTACAAACATCTCCGGTTTGAGACGACCATCCGGATTGTCAACATTGACCCGCACCTTCACGGTTCGGGTCATGGCATCGAGTACCGGTGAGATGAAAACCACTGTGCCGACAAAGGTTTCTCCGGGGTAGGCCTCGACTTCGAATTCGACTTTTTGTCCGTACCGTAGCCACGCCAGGTCCGACTCGTAAGCATCTAGTTTGACCCACAGGTGCGAGAGGTCGGCGATCGTATAAATACGTGTGCCGGTCTCAACGTAGGCACCTTCGAGTAGGTTTTTGTAAATGACGATACCACCCATCGGGGCGTAGATGGTCATGTAATCGGAAGCCGTCCCACGCGCTTCGATTTCGGTAATCTGAGCATCCGTCATGCCCCACAGGCGAAACTTGTCACGGATATCCTCAACCCATTCCGCTGCTCTTTCGTCGAGAATGGACCCGCTGCCGTTTTTGCCCGACGCCACGCGCCGTAGCGCTTCGAGTAGCTCGGTCTGGGCGGTCGATAGTTCCGGGCTATACAGGTAAACCATGTGGTCACCTTCCTGGACCGGGACGCCGGTGTAATCCACATAGAGCCGATCAAGACGACCGGGTACCCACGCCGTGATGTAGCCCAAGCGGGTCTCGTCGTAGTCGATCTTGCCGACCATGCGAATCTCAGCCGTCACCGTCTTACGCCGAACCGGGACCGTCTCAATCTCAGCCAGTTTTTGCGCCATCTCCGACAATGTGAGCGTGCGCGGGGCACCTTCATCACCACCGGAGCTTTCAACTTCCACCATCACCATGCCACAGATTGGACAATTGCCGGGCATGGGCATGGGGGGGACGCAAAACATGGAGCAGGCGTACATCGGTTTCGATTTGGATGCCTTAGGCTTCTTGGGGGTTTCGGTGGCTAGTACGAGGTCCATGCCGCACAACGGACATTGCCCCGGCTCAGGCATCTTGATCTGAGGATGCATCGAGCAGGTCCAGATTTCCTCGGCGGCTGGTTCAGTCGAATCCTCCGTGGCACTCGCGCTGGGCGCTTGGGGCGCCTTACCGACCATACCCTTGAACATATAGCCAAACACGAACACCACGATCACGAGGATCGGGATTGGTGTCTTCGAGAGTATCGCCATCGCTTTGTTTTCAGCGGGTTTCATGGTTTATTCGCTCCTTCTTCAGGCCGATTCTGCCCCGGTGTCTTGCCTTGGCGGCCATCGGTCGGCGTTGTTGTTGGTTGAGGCATGCCGTGTGTGTTCTCGGTCCCATGCGATAAGGGGCGCCCTACGAGCCACTCCAGTTCAGCCAATCGTTGGACCCGGTTGGCCAGGGCACGTTCAAATGAAAGCTCAAACTCCAAGAGCGTACGTTCTGCATCCACGAGATCGAGAAAAGTTGCAGAACCGGCGCGGAAGGCGGTCTCCGTGGAGCCGATTGATTCCTTGGCTTTTGGGATCAGCACATCTCGATACAATGCGATTTTGCGACCCGCGTCGCGATGCTCGAACAACGCACGCTGCGCGGTTGAGGTCAGCGTGTTCTCTTGTTGGGTACGAGCGCCGAGCGCGGCCAAGTACCGTGCCCGTGCTTCTCGTTCACCGGCAGCATACTTGTCACGCCAGATGGGTAGGTTCATCGACAGCGATACCATCCAGACATCCCGCCCACTATCGCTAGGCCGGCTACCACGGCTGAAGCTCCTTCCTAGTGCGTAGGCGTCGATCATATCCCCCATGCCGCCGGAAAAACGGGAAGCGCTCCGTACTGCAGCAGGGTTCCTGAAACCTTGCCCGCCCATTCGCTTGGCCTGGCCCACTTCCGTGTAATCCACGCCCAGCGTGATGTCCGGGTAGTATTCCTTTCTTGCCAGGGCGACTGCACGTCGCGCCCGTTCGATTTCATGGTCGAGAGTTTTGAGCGTCGGGTTTTCCTGAGAAAGCCATGCCAATAGCTCCTCGTTCGTGACGCTGACGTTCGCCTCTGGAACAGTTTTTGGAAGCGGCAGCTTTGCGTTTGTCGGACGATTGAGTGCGGCGTTGAGCCTGGCGATGACAGGAACGAGTAGGTCACGAAGTGAACTGAGCTGATCCTCCAGCTTGCCCATTTCAACTTGGGCTCGGATGACATCGGGGTGTCCGGTAGACGCCGTCTTATACCGTGCCCGAGCGACACTCTCCAGGTATTCGACCAGTTCAAAGTTCTCACGGACGACATCGATCGCACGTCCGAGGTAGTAATACTCGTAGTATGTATCCTTCACTTCGTAAAAGAGCCTGAGTTTTTCGTTCTCATAGCGCTGTTGGGCCGCGCGGGCAGCCTCGGCCGCGACCCCGCCACGTAATTCCAGCTTGCCAAACCACGGGAACATCTGCGAGAGACCCAGGGCTTGCTTTTGTGGCCCGACGCGCGTTTCGACCTCGCGAATGAAGTTTCGATAAGTGAAGCGGGGATCAGGCAGCGTCTTTTCCTGAGTCACGCGTTCGAGGGCCGCTTTCCATAGATTGAACGCCGATTCCAGGCCCGGGTTGTTAAACGCGGCGTAGGCCAAAAAGTCTTCAATCGTGGCAGAATCATCCAGCGTCGGGAGTTCCAGCGACTCGGCGGCTTCTCGGTACTCCTGTGCAGTGGGCAGCGGCGTACGCAGTGCGTCCCACTTTACGACCTCGCTCATGGATGGAGAATGATCCGGGGCGATACATCCTCCGGTTGCCCAGATCAGCAGCACCACGGAACACCCCGTCCTCACGGCGTGCTGTCTCGTAACGACTCTACTCGGCATGTTGGTTGCTCCCGGAATCGCCCCATACTGAGCGATATCCTTTGTTTCGCGAACGGTAGCAGGCACTTGATACGGGCATGCGCCTGACGCAGGGGTCTGCACCGACGAATCTACCACTTTCGCACTGAGCAGCCAAGTTAGAGATCATTTTGATCGTACACCTCAACGTAGTTCCTAGAGTTCCAAACTGATATCCCATCACCAAGCCAAATGATCTGGCCCAAAGACAAGGCTTCCGCCCAGAAAGCCTGTGTAGCCGAGCAACGCGCAGACAACGGCCAAGCCGCCGCCGTAAACCCATCGCCATTTGCCCACCAGCCCGTTCCAACGCCATAGTCGGATCATGGAAAGGCCGATGGCGATCACCATAATTGCCGTCGACACGGCTTGATGCCGTTCGACAATGACATGAAGCGATTCACTGAATCTCATCGAGTCATGCGCTGTGTTTCCTGTAATGACAGCAGCGATCGATGCCAACGTCGCGACGAACAGAGGGATCGCGTCGCTGTGGGCGAACGCTTCCCGTCCACTCCGCACCCAAACAAGGAAACCGAGCATGGCAAGCGGCATTCCTGCAATTGGGAAATGGATAATGATCGGATGAAGGCGCCCTAGAATTGGCTCACGATCATCGTCAGGCTGCTGGGTACCGTGGTCGTGTCCCGGTTTCTCTGCTGCCCCCGGCTGGTCCGTAGGAGTTGCGTGTCCGCTGTCGCCGAGACTGCCCGAACCCGAATGGCCGAGTTCGATCGCTTCGTGCAGTTTCCCGCTCGTAGCGTTGGCAGCCTCGGCGAATTGCGGAAGCCGGCTTTCATACTTCGCCGGGTTGGCCCGGAACTTTTTGAGACATGTATCGCAGCAAAGCCCGATGGTTTTGCCGCGATACTCGATGGTGATGGCCGGGTCGATCTTCTCCTCCGTCATCACAGGGCACCACTCGTTGATCATGCGATCCGGCTCGTGCTGCTCCATTGGCGTAACCGTAGCTAGGACGTTTGACGCTGTGGCCATCGCCATCAAGATGCCACAAGCGAGTGGTCGATGTCGCTTCGGAAGAATATGCATGCTCTCAATCTTCTTACTATTGGCCTAACAGGAGGCACGCCGTCGATTCCAGTCCGGCCAGCACGCCAATCAGCGTGTCGGAGCGCAGACCCCATCCGACCCGACTACATGTCGGCAACACCGACCATTTCCGTGTTGTCCGTTGTGGGCTCCGACCCTAGGGCTGTTAACGGTGCGTAGCTACAGCGTACTAGTGGTCGTGATCTCCGTGTCCATGAGCACCATGGTCGTGGCCGCCGTGACCTTTGCCGCCGTGGCCTTTGCCACTGTCAGCTTTCTTAACTTCCGCCCAGTTGACCATGATGCCTTGAGAGACAAGGCTTTTGTTGTATTTGGCAGGGTTCTTTCGAAGTGGTTTGTCGCAGCCCGCGCAGCAATAGTAGATCGTCTCTCCCGTCGAGAGCTTTGAGAACACTGTCGGGTTGATGTCGCCGCCCATGACCGGGCATTTGGTTTGAAACGAGTAGCTGTTCGCCAACGCGGAAGCATACTTCGCTGGGTCAGCCTTGTACTTACTGACGCACCCCTTGCAGCAGAGGTAGACCTTCTTGCCGCCAACTTCGACAGATAGTTTTCCGTCTACTGGTTCCTTAGAGACCGGGCACGTCACCTGAACCTTTGGCCGATTGGCCAGTGCTTTACGCTGTGCGGCGACTTTGGTGGCATACTTTCCTGGGTTTCTTTGAAACTTAGGAATGCAGCCGTCACAGCAGAAGTAGACCGGGCCGTCGTCCGTGGCGACGCTCAGCGCCAAGTTGACGGGCTCGTTCATGAGCGGACAGTTCGGCAGTGCCGCGGCCTTCGCCTTTTCGGCATGGGCTCCGTGGCCGTGAGTCCCGTGGTCATGCTGTGCCAGTGCCGGGCTCGTGCCCATGCCAACCAACAGGGCCGACCCAAAAAGAGTTCCAAGAAGTAGGCGATTCATTGCGTGTTCTCCTATCGTTACATTCGGTCCCGTTGCCCGACTCACCACGGAGCCAAGCACAAGCCAGCGACCGGTATCGATCGTTCGATGCACGGGGCGACTTGTTTCTTCCCCGGTGAATCCGGGTTTCCCGTAACGATAGCGTCACACGCCGCGGCTGGCGAGCGTCGCAGTTTCGGGGCAGGTTGGTCGCTCCAGGCGGAATTAAGGAGGGGGTGAGGCTCAATTTCCCGGCCCGTTTGGAATGTGGGGCAGAGTCGAATACAATTCCGCGAGCCCTAATAGCATGGGCGCGGAGCAGAGCGCTTGGAACAAAAAAACACACTCGTGAGCGAGCAGGCTCTGGTCGAACGATGCCGTTACGGTGATCGGGAGGCCCGGCGCGAGTTGTTCGATCAAACCTCAGACCGGATTTATCGTCTGCTGCTACGGATGACCGGCAACCCGGAAGATGCCTCAGACTTGTCCCAGGATACCTTCGTGAAGGGGTTCGAGCAGATCAAGGGGTTTGACGGGCGATCCTCCGTGGCCACCTGGCTCTATAAGATTGCGGTCAACGAGGCGCTGCAGTTCTTCCGTCGCTCCAAAAGCCTACGCTTGAAGCTGGGAGCCGCTGCGCGAGACCAGGAAAACGGAAATACTCCGGCCAATGCTGAGGAGATCCGGCTTGATGTCCAGTCCGCGCTTGCGGCTATGGATCCGTCGGACCGAGCGATCTTGCTGCTCCGCCACCAAGAAGGTCTGGACTATCGGGCGATAGCAGCCGTTATTGGCTGTGCGGAGGGGACCGTAGCATCCCGTCTCAGCCGGTCGCGCGAGCGGCTTCGCGAAATGTTGCAAGAAAGTTACGGAATTTCGGAAGAATCGGGCTCGCCAGCGCATCCAAGGA